>CAMCQE010000008.1 GCA_945876945.1 Klebsiella pneumoniae | reverse complement strand
CAACTCCCAATCGCCATCGGGCGAGAATGAACCCGTCACGTCGTCACTGGCCGCCACATCCGCCCCAGTTGCCTGCGCGAGCAAATTGACGAATCTGGCGCCGTCATCGCCGTTGGCCACGTTGCAGCCGTACAACAGGATGTCCCCTGTGTCAGTCAGACTGGCCCCGATCGTGTAAAGCTCATTTCTGGATGTGTTTAGGTTATCGCTCTTTAGCACCCTGCTGCCCAAATACAACGCCCCGGCACTGCCGTGCGACACAATTTGAATTGAGTCCAGAGATGAATACGCCTGAAGGGCGCTCGCCATCTGCTGCAGGCCATCTTCGTCCGGCCGGAGTAAAAACCAGTCAGCGTTCGTGGGCAGAGCCGCCACGATGCTCTGTAAGTCGGGCACGCGGCTATCGATGAAAAAAAGATTGGTGCTCATCTGCTGAAGTCCTTTTTAGCAACAAGAACGGCTGCGCTTGAACGTGGGCTAATGAGTAGCCGGCGCGCCGATTGAAGAAGAATGATGTCGGCGCCGTGCTTCGTTCGCAAGCCAACCCTTACGAGCGCAGGATCCGGCGTTCAAGATTAGCGGGCGCGATGAAAAAATAGCGTTTGCCTTCACGGGTGCGGGTTAGCAGCCCCAGTGCGGCCATCGCCTGGAGATCTTTGCGCGCTATATCGTAGGAAATGCCGTGCGAGCGCTGATGTTCCTCGATCACGTAGGCGAAGCGCGGATGCTTCAATGCGTGCCTTAGCAAAGCAGTCTGTCGGAAGTTGAGTTGCCCCCGAAGGCGTGGATTGCCGGTTAGCAGCTGTTCGGCCTCGCTAATATCGCGCGCTTTTACCCGCAGATACTCGTGGAGCGCGTCCACCGCCTGTCGCACCATGTCCAACTGGTGAAGCAGAAAGTAGGTGAGGTCGTTGTCATCGGTTTCGGTGTGCAGGTAAGCGCGACCGTAGTGGGTGGGGCTCTGCTTGATAATTTTGGATATAGAAATGAACTCCACCAGCCAGTAGCCCTCGCGCGCCATCGCCCAATAGAACAAAGCCCGCGCCGTGCGGCCGTTGCCGTCGCAGAAGGGATGGTCGTAGCCCAGCATGAAATGCAGCGCCACCGCTTTCACGACCGGATGCAGAAAACTGCTGCCGCCATCTGCGTTGCCGGCGTTGGCGAAGTCGCACAGGGCTTGCAGTCGCCCTGGCAGTTGGTCTGCCGGCGGTGGCGTGTGCAGGATTGTGTGGCTGAGGTTGTCCACGACTTCGATGGATTCATCGGCACGGCGGAAGCGCCCGGACTGCTCGTCGTTATCGAGCGTGTTGCGCGTGAGGATGCGCTGCAACTCCAGCACCGCCGACGGCGTGAGCGGGTCGTGGCGATGCTCGCGGATGAACTGCATCGCATGGTAGTTGTTAAAAATCATCCGCTCGCTGCTGTCACGCGGCTCGCGGTTCTGCCGAATCATCTCGCGCGCCACGTTCTGGGTGGTCGACGCGCCTTCTAGCTGGCTGGAGTGGATGGATTCCTCGATGAGGCTGCGAATGAGATAGGTGTTGCGGGTTTGCGGATCCGCAATGGCCGATTCCGCCTGGATGGAACCTGCTGCATGCCGGTCCAGCCAGTGCAGTTGTTGCTGAACTGTAGCGGGCAGCCAGTATTGAAAAGGCTGTCCGTGTTTGTCGTGCAGGGGCAACTGGCGAAACTGATTGCGGCGGCCCAGCTTGATGCCCAACCACCATTGCTCCGGGCTTAAGCCTTCGGGGGGCGAGAGGTGCCGCAGCTTGTCCCAATGCAGATAGCGACCCTTGTCATCGACCTCCGGCGACACGCCAAAGATGCGGGCCGCCAGCGCCGGCCCCTGCGTGATGGCGGCTTCGAACAATGCGTGGAAGGGCGGCGGTGTTAACGGCAGTTTCATGCCCAATACCTGTTAGCAATCGGATAGTTGGCGGTGCCCCGGACTATTTCATGCGTGTTTTTTAAAAACAAGCATGAAGCTGGTCGCCGCCGCCGGAGGAACCGCTTGAGCGACCGGGCGCGCGAGAAAACTGCCGCCGGCGCTGCCGGTGTTTGAGTTCCACTTGAGACCCTCGGTCCACCCCCGCGTTCGCGGCTACACTGTCCCCACCTTCTCACTCTCAAGGGAACCCGCCATGCCCAAACCGCCCGTTCCGCCGTCGGTCGACGCGCTGCTCCGCCATCCCAACGCCGCCGTCATGGCGAGCACACGCCCGGACGGCAGTCCGCACACGGTGGCCACCTGGTATGACTGGGAGGACGGCCGCGTGCTGTTGAACATGGATGCGAGCCGCGTGCGCGTGAACTATCTGCAAGAGCGGCCGGCCGTGGCGCTGACGGTGCTCGACGAGCAGTCCTGGTACAAACACGTCTCGCTGATCGGCCGCATCGTCGACATCCACGACGACGTGGGCCTCGCCGACATCGACCGGCTCGCACTCCGCTATACCGGCAGCGTCTACCCGGAGCGCGCGCATCGCCGAGTGACCATGTGGATGGCGGTGGACATCTGGCACGGTTGGGACGCGACGGGTGCCATCGCGACGCATGCGGACTGGAAACCCTAGACTTCGGCGCCCCGTCTACGCGGATCGCGCTAAAACACAGTTATCAATCAACCACGCACCCGGGAGACTCCCATGCCGATTATCGAAGTGAACATGCTTGAAGGACGTTCCATCCCCCAGAAGCGCGCGATGGTGGCCGCCATCACCGACAGCGTTGTGGCGACGCTGGGCGTGAAGCCGGATTCGGTGCGCGTGCTGATTCGCGAAATGCCGGCGGAACATTTTGCCGTTGCGGGTGTGACGAAAGCCGAGTCGGCGGAGCAACAGGGGAAGGCTTGAGGGCTATGGGCAAACGCCGCCTGCCCTGGCGCTGTTGCTCATAAGTTTGCCGAACAGTTCGCAATTCCTGAGCCCTTCAAAGCGCTGCCCACCACGGCCGGCACCTCCGACATGGTCAGGAGCCTGCAAGCGCGCGCAGCGATCGATTCCGAAATCGCCGAGGTGGCTTTGGCTTTCAGTCAAAGCCGAAGGTTCCGTTTTGGTCCTTGGCGGGCCATTATTAGCCCATTCAACGGAGGTTCCGATGGCCATTAATGTCAAACTGCCTGCATCCTTGGTGGAGACGGCAAAGCGTTACGGCACCATTGAGCACCGCTCGGTGCCAAAGCAAATCGAGTACTGGTCCCGGATCGGCAAGGTCGCTGCCGAAAATCCCGATCTGCCGTTCAGTGTTATCCGCGACATTCTGATCGCGGAGCAGGAAGAGCCGGTGGGTGAGTACCAGTTCGACTGATGCGCATCCTTGTCACCCCGACCTTCGAGCGCGCCGTTAAAAAGTTGCATCGGCAGCAAAAGATCGCGCTCGACAATGCGGTGCGCACCATCGCCAGCCAACCTGAAGTGGGTGAAACCAAAGTGGGTGATCTCGCTGGCGTGCAAGTCTTCAAGTTTCGCATGGGCAACTTGTTGTGCCTGCTGGCCTACCGAGTTGTCGACGCCAATACCGTCAAGCTATTGATGGTCGGCCCACACGAAAATTTCTACCGCGACCTCAAGCTTACCGATCACTGAAAACGCACCCGTTAACACCCATTTTGCTTTTGGGTCAGAGTAAAAACTCTCAGAAACGCGTGGCGCCGGCGTCAGACCAAATGATTTTTACTCTGATCCCAAACATCCCAGCCAGTTTGAAGCATGAGATTCACCCTTGGTGCTTAGGCCGCGCCTGCGTCGAATGGACACAGCTTCGCCGTGAGCAGAGGGGCGTAAGAAAAAGATTGATTTGAATGGTGGCCAAGGACGGAATCGAACCATCGACACGCGGATTTTCAGTCCGCTGCTCTACCAACTGAGCTACTTGGCCGGCGCGAGAGGCATACCGGCGGGCAGGCCCGACGGGAGCGGCAATGTAAGCGGCGAGCGGAGGGCCGTCAACCCGTTGGCTTGCGCGGTCGCGGTGTGACGGCCAATATCCCATCCAGATACGCCAAAGTTTGAGGCAAACCCGATGAGCACAGCGTGGAAACTCGACGGTGAATACATGGAAGCCTGCAGCTGCGACTTCCTCTGCCCCTGCATTACCCAGAACGCGACTACCCCGGCCACGCACGACTTCTGCAAAGTGGCCATGACCTACGCGGTCACCTCCGGTCACTATGGCGAGACGCGATTGGACGGCGTGGTATTCGCGGTGATTGCGCAGTCAAAGGCCATCATGTCCCAGGGGGACTGGGCGATGGGCGTAATTGTGGACGAGTCCGCGAGCGACGCGCAGGCGGAGGCCATCGCCGCCATCGCGAGCGGCGCGGCGGGTGGACCACTGGCCGGCTTCGCGCCGCTGGTGGGCGAATTCAAGGGCCTCACGCGGGCGCGCATCGAGTTCAAGGCTGAGGGTCACGAGCGCTCGGTCAATATCGAAGGTCAGCTGAGTCAGTCGGTAGAAGGCATTTCCAGCCTCACCGCGCCGGGGCAGTGTCTGGCCATCGACAACACTTTCCATCCGGCCAATCCCCGGCTCAATCTGGCGCTGGCGGTGAAGAATTTCATCCGCAGTTTCGGCATTGAATGGGACGCGCCGGCGCGCAAAAACAACGGCCATTTTGCGCCGTTTTCCTGGGCGGGCGCCGCGCACTGAATACCGGCGCGCTAGCGCGGCACTTGCCGCGTCTCATCAGCGCATTGGTGTTGATAGCCATCGCGCTGCTGTCCTGGGGGCTGTTGCTGGCCGCCGCGCACAGCATGACGTCGATGAGTGCGCCCGATCTCCCCGGCGGCTCGCGCCTGCTTGAAGCCGCCTGGCTGATGATGAAACCCGCTGAGGCCCCGGCCTATCTGGCCGTCTCCTCGCTGATGTGGGTGTTGATGATGGTGGCGATGATGACGCCGGCGGTCCTGCCGGTGGTCTTGCTGTTTGGGCGTACCGCCAACGCGGGCGTGGGTCGCATGCTCGCTTTTGCCGCCGGTTATCTCGGGATTTGGAGCGTTTACGGGCTCGCGCTCACCGCCGTGCAGTGGGCGCTACATCAGGCCGCATTTCTGTATTCGATGGCGCTCAAGGCCGGCCCAACGCTCGCCGCCGGCCTGCTGATTGCCGCCGGGATTTATCAGTTCCTGCCGTTCAAGCAGGCTTGCCTGCGCCACTGCCAAAGCCCGCTCGCGTTTCTGCTCAATCATTGGCGCGACGGCCGCTGGGGCGCGTTGTGGATGGGCGCCATGCACGGGCGCTATTGCCTGGGCTGTTGCTGGGTCCTGATGCTGCTGATGTTCGCCGGCGGCGTGATGAGCGTCGGCGCGATGGCCGCGCTGGCGGCCTTCATTCTGCTGGAGCGCCTGCTGCCGGCAGGCTTCTGGGCCAGCGCCGTGCCCGGCCTGCTTTTGCTGGCGACGGGCGCGGCGCTGCTGTTGGCTTAGGCCTTATTTCGCTTCCTGCGGCTTGAACTCGGCCGGTGCGGCCGAGCCTTCGCCGAAGAAATACTTTTCCATTTCTGTTTCCAGAAACTTGCGGTCCTTCGCTTCGATCGGCGTAAGCCGGTATTCGTTGATGAGCATGGTCTGGTGTTTGAGCCAGCCGCCCCAGGCTTCCTGCGAGACTTCGAGATAAATCCGACGCCCCAGTTCGCCCGGATAGGGCGGGGCGCGCAGGCCTTCGGCTTCGCGGCCGAGCTTGATGCATTGAACGGTTCTGCTCATGAGTGTCCTTCCGAAGGCGGGCTAAGCGCGTGAATGAGATCCTGCACGGGGCGCGGGAGGCCGACCGCCGCAGGGGCCGCAGAGTTATACCAAAGCAGATCGGCGCAATCCATGCAGCGCGTGCCGCGTTCCCGCACGTCGAGGGCGATGGGCGTAATTTCCAGCTGAAAGTGCGTGAACGTGTGGCTCATCGCAGGCAGCGGCAAAGGCGAGCCCGCAGGGTCCAAATCGAAGTTGGCGCAGACGGCGGCGATGCCGGCGTCGTCGGTCACTTCCGGAAAACTCCACAAACCGCCCCAGATCCCGCTGGCCGGACGGCGTGCGAGCAACAGCGCGCCGTCGGTCGCGCGAGTCAGCACCAGCATTGTGGTGTGCCGAACCGGCAAGGCCTTGCGCGGTTTGCGGGTGGGAAACGCATGTTGCTCACCCCGCGCATAGGCCACACAGTCCGCGGCGACCGGGCAGTCGCCACAGGCCGGCTGGCGGCGCACGCACAGCGTGGCGCCGAGATCCATAATCGCCTGCGTGTAGTCGGCCACGCGTGCCTGCGGGGTTAAGGCTTCCGCCAGCGGCCACAGGGCACGCTGGGTGGCGGGCGCATCGGGCCAGCCTGCAATGGCCCGATGGCGGGTGAGCACGCGCTTCACGTTGCCGTCCAGAATCGGCGCATGCACGTTGCGCGATAAGGCCAGAATCGCCCCGGCCGTTGAGCGACCAATCCCCGGCAGCGTGGCCACCGCGTCCACGGTGAGCGGAAATTCGCCCTCATGCTCGTGCACTAACACGCCGGCCGCTTTGTGCAGATTGCGCGCGCGGGCGTAGTAGCCAAGCCCGGTCCAGTGATGCAGCACCTCGTCGATCGGCGCGGTGGCCAGTGCGGCCACATTGGGAAAACGCGCCATAAAGCGCTCAAAAAACGGGATGACCGTCGTCACCTGCGTTTGCTGGAGCATGACTTCAGACACCCACACCCGATACGGTGTGCGCGCCAGCTGCCAGGGCAGATCGTGCCGGCCATGAAGCTCATACCACTGGAGCAGGCGCTCAGCGAACGGCGGCAGCATTGGCGAGTTGCTCGATTTTCATGAGGGTTTCCTGCACTTCGCTGGTGAAGGTGTGTTTGAGAATCAGCGGCCCCAGCACCGGGGGGATCCAGAAGTCCGGTTCCTGCTCGGCCTCCATCACCATCCGCGTGCTGCCGTCGGGCAGGGCAATGATCTGCCAGACCGTTTCGCCGCTGCGAAAATTCCCCGCGCCGGGAATCACCGAGGTGTGGATGTCGCCGTTGGCGCGCTCGCTCACCCGCTCCACAAAATTGATGTCGAAGCAGAACACCAGCACGCACTGGCGCAGCTTGAGCTGGCGCAGCCAGGAGCCGTC
This sequence comes from Klebsiella pneumoniae, assembly GCA_945876945.1. Classification (GTDB taxonomy): domain Bacteria; phylum Pseudomonadota; class Gammaproteobacteria. The sequence goes on along the minus strand of CAMCQE010000008.1, from coordinate 48,900 downwards.
GGCATGGCGGGCTAACACCCGGCTCGCGCGAATGCTGTCGTTGGTGCGGGCCAGCTGGTTCACATCGCTCACCACCGCGCGCACGGCGGCGGCGGGCGCTGCCAGATGCGCACTAAACCGGTAGTGATATTGATTGCCGCGGAATTCGAAGGCGACCGTTTCGAGCACGCCGGCCGCAGCGCTGCCGGTCAAGCCAAGCATCAATGCCAGGCCGACGATGCAGCCAATGCGCTTCACTGCTTCAGCAGCTTTTTGAGGTCGCGGCCCGCTTTACCGTCCAGCAGTTTCTCCACGGCACCTTCCACTTGGCGCAAGGTTTTCTTTGGTATCTGCTTGAGCAGGGCTTTGAGGTCTGGCGCGCAACTGCCCACCGCCAGCGGCCCCTCGCAGCGCAAAGGCAGGGCAATATTGCCCAACTGTTTGAGTCTGAAGCCGGTGTCTTCGGCGGTATCAGGATCTAGCGCCAGCCGCGCCCCGTATTTCAGGCGCTGGCTCTTGAGGTCGTACAACATCCCTTCGCCAGTCAACCGAAAACCCGCGCCGTCCAGTCTGAGGTCGCGATTGAATACCGCGCCGTCGCGGATTTCGAGCGTGCCGGTCAAGGCTTTGAAAGATGTTTTGCCGCCAAGCATTGGCAGGGTTTTCGTTTTGCCGGTGATCAACTGCTCGGCGCCGCGCAGGAGCGAAGGCACGTCCAGACCGCGCAACACGCCATTCTGGACCGCGAAGGTGGCCTGACCCGCCACACTCTCGCGCAGGGCCGTCGAAGTCGCGCCCGCCGCCGACAGGCGCGCCTCGAAGTTCATGCTCCCGGCGAGTTCACGCCGCCCGTTCAGGTCCATCAGCAAAGGCTCCAGCGACACCTTGGCCAGATTGGCGTTGAGGCTGAGTTGGGGCACCGCGCCCCGCGCGTCCAGCGATGCGACCCCGCTGTAGCGGCCCTGGTAGCCTTCTGCATTCACGGGATCGAGCCGGAGCAGGCCCTCGCTCCCGTTCAACGCGACTTCAACCCGCTCCAGCTTGAGACCGCCCATGAGCAGGAGGTCGAGCTTGGCGTCGGCGGTCACTTTCAGCTGGCGCAGGGTCTCTACCGGCAGTTGCGCCGCTGCAAGCAGCGCGAGTTCGGGCGCGACGACCGGGCCGCGCGCTTTGGGCTTTAAGGTGGCCGCGGGGGCGGCGGGCGGCGCGAGGTAGCGATCGAGATTCAGGCTGTCGGCGCTCAGTGAAAACGCGAGCGCGGGGCCAGCAAAATCATCCACTCCAAGGCTGCCCTTGAACGTGGTTTCGTCCAGCTTGGCGTTGAGGCGCGAGAAGCGCACACCGCGCGCGTTGCCTTCGTAGATGCCGTCCAAACTGAACTCGCGGAGCGCGGTCGCGTCCGTCATTGCCGGCAGGGCCAAGCCCAGCGCTGCCGCCACCGCCCGCAAATCCGTAGTGGGGACTGAAACCTGACCGCTCCAGGCGGTGGCCGTGGCCCAGTCCCGCGCTTCCAGTGAACCCGAAATCTCAAGCCCCGGACCGTGGAAGGCGAGTTCTTTGGCGGTGGCCCGTTCACGCGCCGGGTAGATTTCGATGGCGCCAGTGTCGAACGACAGCACCGCAGGGTTTTTGGACTGTGGCCCCAGCCAGCTCGCCGTGGCCGTAACCGGCCCAATCACAATCGCGCCCGGCGAGCCGCTCAAGGGGCTCTCCAGCACAAAATGCTTCAGGCTCTCCGCCAATGGCTGCAGATTGAGCGCCTGCAGGAACGGGCCCGGCGCTTTGCCTTCGAGGCTTAGCTTGCCTTCAAGCACGCCGTCTTTCCGGTTCAGTGACTGGCCGTGGAAATCGCCCTTGAGCTGTACTCCCATGCCCTCGGCATGCCAGTGCTTGAGCTGCAGATCGGCCTTGCCCGGAGAGGCGCTGAACTCGCCCGCGAGGGAGAAATGTTTATTCGCGTCTGGCGGCAGTGCCTGTTGGGTGACGGTCTCACCGCGCAGGTGCTGGAGTTGCGCAAAAAGGCGCAGCAGATCGGGACCTTCAAATCCCAGCTTGCCGCGCAGTTCGGGGTCGCGTGCGGCTAGTCCGTGAATGCTCAGCTGGCCTGTGAGCAGATTACCCAGCGCCGTGCTTTCAAGCGGCTGCAAATCAACGCGGTCAACGCCCAGATCGGCATCAATTGCGGCGTGCAGCGACAACTCCGGCGACGTCCCTGTGGCCAGCCGTCCGAGTTGGTCGAGGCGCTCACCGCTGGCGCCGCGCGCGGTTTCGAACAGGGCCAGCAGCGCGGGCAGGTCGGGCGACTGCCCCTTGAGTTCGCCCTTGAATGCGGGGCGTCCCGGGCTGCCGCCGGTGGGCGTGAGGACGGCGTCCAGGGTGCTGTCGAGAATGGCGAGGTGCAGGGTCGGCAGGGCCACGCGGCCGCCGGCAATATCGGCATCGAGATCGAGATTGAACTTGAGCCCGCGCGCCGACGAACTCCCAAGCAAACGCCCGAGGCTTTGGCCGGTGCGGGCGTCACCGCCGCGCCAGTCGTTGGCCATCAGCAGCAGCGCCTGCAGGTCGCCGGCGGTGGCGTTGACCTGCGCACGGAGCGTGGGGGCGGCGCTGCCGGGATGCGCCAGCGCGAATTCACCGCTCAAGTTGGCTTCCGGCAGCTTGGCCGCGAAGTCGGTGAGCTTGATCGAGTCGGCATCCACATCCGACAACAACACCCCATGGATCTCCAGCGCGCGGTTTTTCATGGCCAGCAGTCTGGGCGTGCCGGGCAGGTCGAAGGCCTTGAACAACACGCCCAGATCTTTGGTTTGCAGGTTCAGCTGGGCGCGCCCGCCGGGCCGCGGGTGGGTGAGGTGGTCGAGGGCAATGTCGGCGTCCAGCTTCAGCCCGAGGCCTTCGGCCTTCAGTGCTTTGAGATGCGCCGTGCTGTCATTCAGGTTGACCTCGAGCGCTGTGGCCAGCGAGAGATTGGCTTTGCCGCCGGGCAAGGCCTTGCCTTGCAGCGTCGCGGTGGCGCTCATGCCTTCCAGCACATAGCGCTCGGACTGGGGGTGGTAGGTGAGTTGACCACCGCCCGTCACGTCGCCCGTCAGGGCCGGGACCGCAGACTCCAGCGCGCTCGCGAGCGTGAACGCCACCGGCTGGTCGAAGGCGAGCGGGCCGGTGTGCACTTTCAGCGCGGTGAGTTTGAGGCTTTGGCCGGTGCGCGCGTCGTCCCATTCAATGCTCGCGTGATCGACATCCACGCCGCCCAGCGCGACCACCCCAAGGCCTGACCAACGGGAGAAGGGCGCGCTGGCGCGTTGCGCGACGAGGTCGTTCCAATTGGTTTGGCCCTCCGCATTGCGGGCCAGGCGCGCTTTCAGTCCATGCACGCGGGCGGTGTCCATGGTGATGCGACCCGACAGCAGCGGCAGCGTGTCGACGGCGAGCTCGAGTTCCTTGATTTCGATCATGTCCGCTGGCGCGAAGCCGGCGGCGTTGCCGATCGTGAGCGTGCTGGCCCGCACGCGAATCTGCGGCCACCACGCAATTTCGACCGGCCCGCCGAGCGTGAGCTGGCGGCCGGTCTGCAAGCGCACGGCTTCGATCAGTTCGGGTTTGTACTGATTGGGATCGAGCAGGGAGACAAAGACCAGCAGACAGCCGAGCACCACCGCCGGCAGCAGCAGGAGCGCAAGCAAGAACCGCCTGATCCTGGTCACTTGAGTGCCTGTCCTCCCGCGGCTCGATTAGGCCGTGATGCGTTGGCGGGCGGCGATGCAAGCGGCCCGCACACGGGCCGGCGCGGTGCCGCCACGGTGGTCGCGGGCGGCGAGCGCGGCGTCGATGTCGAGCGCGTCGTAGACCTCCTGACCGATGCGGGACTCGAGTGCCTGCAGTTCGGCGAGCGGCAGATCTTTCAGTTCACAGCCGAGCGCGATGGCCCGGCGCACCGCCGCGCCCACCACCGCATGGGCATCGCGAAACGGCACGCCGATGCGCACCAGATAGTCGGCGAAGTCGGTGGCGGTGGTGAAGCCGGCGCGGGTCGCCTCGCGCATCCGCTCGCGCTTCACCGTAATGGTCGGCACCAAATCGCCAAACGCGCGGAGACAGCCGGCGAGGGTGTCGACGGTATCGAACAGCGGTTCCTTGTCTTCCTGATTGTCTTTGTTGTACGCCAGCGGCTGGCTTTTCATGAGCGTGATGAGCGCAATGAGGTGCCCCACCACGCGGCCCGATTTACCGCGCACGAGTTCGGGCACATCGGGATTTTTCTTCTGCGGCATCATGCTGGAGCCGGTGCAGAAGGCGTCGTCGAGTTCGATAAAACCAAACTGCTGCGAACTCCACAGCACCATTTCTTCGGCCATGCGCGAGAAGTGCACCATCATCAGCGCGCCCACGCTGCAGAACTCGATGGCGAAATCGCGGTCGGCCACGGCGTCCAGCGAGTTCTCGCAAATGCGGCCAAAGCCCAGCAGCTCTGCCGTGTGGTCGCGATTGATGGGGAAGGTGGTGCCGGCCAGCGCACCGGCGCCGAGCGGCAGAGCGTCGACCCGCTTGCGACAATCCTGCAGGCGTTCGCGATCGCGCAGGAGCATTTCAAACCAGGCCAGCAGGTGATGGCCGAAGGAAATCGGCTGCGCCGCCTGCAGATGCGTAAAGCCGGGCAGGACGGTATCCGCTTCGCGCTCGGCCAGATCAATCAGGCCCTTGAGCAGATGGTCGAGACTGCGCGTGAGCCGATCGATTTCGTCGCGCAGCCACAGGCGAATATCGGTGGCTACCTGATCGTTGCGCGAGCGCGCGGTGTGGAGTTTTTTGCCCACATCGCCAATGCGGGCGGTGAGCGCGCTTTCAACGTTCATGTGGACGTCTTCGAGCGCGATGGACCATTCAAACTGGCCGGCGTTGATCTCGGCGCGGATGGCGGTCAGGCCGTCGACGATGAGGTCGCGCTCTTCGCTGGTGAGCACGCCCGCGCCTTCGAGCATCGTGGCGTGGGCAATGGAACCTTGAATGTCGTGGGCGTAGAGGCGCTGGTCGAATTGCACCGAGGCGGTGAATTCCTCGACAAACTTGTTGGTAGGCGCTTCGAAGCGGCCGCCCCAGAGCTTCTCGGCCGATTGATCTCCCGAGCCATTGGTCGAATTGCGTGCACTCATCACATAAAGCTCTAGCTGAAAAGTGCCGGGAGTATATCGTAGGGGCGGGCGCCGCTGACCGGCGCGAGGGCGCTTGATGAACCACAGGACGCGAAGTTTTTCGGGCTGGCCGGCGGTGGAGGATCGCGCGCCGTGAAAACGCCTGCGCGCGTGTCCTTCCTGCCCGACCTGTGCGGTGTGCGGGCGCAGTTCACCGTGGTGATGGTGGGCGAGTTGCTGGCCTTTATCCTCACCGTGGTGCGGGCCGGGTTTGGTGAGGCGGCGTTGACCGAACTGGCGCTGCTCTCGCTGTATATCCAGTGGATTGGCCTATCGGCGGCGGGCGCCCTGTGTGCCCTGCGCGGCTGGCTTGGCCGGCAGAGCGAGACCACCGAGGCGCTCGCGGCCTATGCGCTGGTGATCGCCGTGGCGCTGCTGATTGCGGAGGCGGCCTGGTGGTTGTGCACGCCGTTCGGCGCCAATCTCTCGCTGTTGTTGATTGGGCATGGCGCCCTGCTTGCCCGCACGCTGGCGGTGACCGCCATCGTCACCGCGGTGGTGTTGCGTTATTTCTACGTTCAGCATCACTGGCAGGAACGCACCGCCGCCGCCGCTAGCGCGCAGTTACAGGCGCTGCAGGCGCGGATTCGGCCGCATTTTCTGTTCAACTGCATGAACACCATCGCGAGCCTTACACGCTCCGATCCGGCCACCGCCGAGCGCGCCATCGAAGACCTCTCTGACCTGCTGCGGTCGAGTTTGTCGAATCATCAGCAGCTGGTGCCGCTGCCGGATGAATTCGATCTGGTGCGACGCTATCTGGCGATTGAAACCTTGCGGCTAGGCCCGCGGCTGAAGGTGCTGTGGGCCACCGACGGCTTGCCCGCCGGCCTGCAGCTGCCGCCGCTCAGTCTCCAACCGCTGGTGGAGAATGCGATTCATCACGGGATTGAACGTCTGGCCCAGGGCGGGGTGATTGGCATCGAGGCGACCGTGGCCGAGGGACGCTTGCGCATCACGATCAGTAATCCTGTTGCCGACGCCGGCAGTCCGCCGGTGAGCGGGAACCATGTGGCGCAGGAGAATTTGCGTCAGCGGCTGGCGGCACGCTACGGCGCGGCCGGTGAGTTGCGCATTGAGCAGACCGCGCAGGCGTATCGCGCCACATTGATTATTCCAATCGAGTCCAAGACGCATGCAGATCGCCATCGTTGACGATGAGCCGCTGGCGCGAGCGCGGCTGCGCAGTCTGGTGCACGAACTGCTGCCCGGCGTCGTCGCGATAGAAGCGGGGACCGGGCTGGCAGCGCTCGAGCTGCTGGAGAACACGGCGGTGGACGTCGTGCTGCTGGATATTCAGATGCCGGGCATGGACGGGCTGGAAGTCGCGCGTCACCTCGCGCAACTCCCCGTGGCGCCGGCGGTGATCTTTACCACTGCGTTTGACGTTCACGCGCTGGCCGCTTTCGACGCCCAGGCGATCGATTACCTGCTGAAGCCGGTGCGGCTTGAGCGCTTGCAGGCGGCGCTCGGTCGCGCTGCCCAATGGACCGCAGCCCGCGCAAGCCAGAGCGTGCCGAGCAACACGCGCAGCCATCTCTCGGCGCTGGTGGCGGGCACCCTGCGTCTGGTGCCACTGGCGGACGTGCAATATTTCGAGGCCGACGGTGGCTATGTGCGGGTCTGTCATCGCGGCGGGGAGCTGCTGGTCGAAGACTCCCTGCGCGCGCTCGAAGAAGAATTTGGCGAGCGCTTCCTGCGCATCCATCGACATACGCTGGTGGCGGTGGCGCTCATCACCGAACTGGTGAGGGATAGGTTGGGCAATTACGAGGTGCGTCTGCGCGATGTGGCGACGAGTCTGCCGGTGAGCCGACGCCTCGTCAGTGAGGTGAAGCGTCGCCTGCGTTAGCGCGTCTCAGACGAGATCCCCAAATTTGGCCTGAAGCAGAGCAATCGCCACCAGCGCGGCGGTTTCAGTGCGCAGCACCCGGGGCCCAAGCCGCACCCGCTGATAGCCGGCCGCCACCAGAATTTCGCGTTCCGTAGCGCTAAAGCCGCCCTCCGGACCAATTGCGAGACTGATGGCGCTGGCGGCAGGCAATTCCATCAGCGAGATTTCGGCGCCAGGGTCGAGCATCAGTCGCAATGACGCCTGTTCCTGTGTGGCGTGCAACACGACGGTGCGCACCTCCTCCAGCACGGGCAAGCCGGTGCGGCCGCTTTGCTCGGCGGCGTGGCGCATGATGCCGAACCAATGCTCGCCGCGTTTGCGGGCGCGTTCGTCGTCCAGTTTCACCGTGCTGCGGTCGGTAGCCAGCGGCACGATCCGGTTGACGCCAAGTTCCACTGCCTTCTGGATGGTGTAGTCCATGCGCTCGCCGCGCGAGATCCCCTGGGCCAGCGTGATGAACAGCGGTGACTCGCGGCTGATGTCGCGGTGCTCGCCAAGTTTGAGGCTGACCTGCTGGCGGTCGATTTGCGCGATGCTCGCCGCATATTCTCCGCCCTGACCATCGAACACGATGAGCGGGTCGCCGAGGCGCATGCGCAAGGCTTCCCGCAGATGACGACTGCCCACCGGGTCGAGGACAATGAGGCTCGCGCCGCGCAGGGCCTCAGGGCTGAAGATGCGCGGCAACATAAGGCAGGCAGGCGGCGAAAGAAGTCATCGGGACGGTCAGATGCTCAGAATGTTGGCAGAGAAGGTGCGGGCATGGTCGGTGGGCCCAAGCGTTGCGGCGCGGCCCACGCCCGAGTTGGCGGTGCTGGCCTTGCTGCTGGAGATCGCCCGGGCCGACCATGAGTTTGACCCCGCTGAGCGGCATCGTGTTAAGGAGGCCGCGGCGAGCGTCCTGGGCTTGACTGAAGACGAGGCGCAAGCGCTGCTCGGCGTAGCCGAACAGCGGGTTGAGGACTCGATCTCGCTGGATGAATTCACCAGCGTGCTGAACGACACCCTGACGCTGGCGGACAAGCGGCGTTGCTTGGTCGCCCTCTGGCAAGTCGCCTTAGCCGACGGACGCCTCGACCGATTCGAGGAATACGCACTCCGTAAGCTCGGCGACTTGCTCCATCTTTCCCACGCCGACTTCATTCAGGCCAAGCTCGCGGCCGGGGGCCGCTGAGCGAGGTTCAGGCTTCGGTGCCGGGGACCGGCTCGCCGTCGAGCATGGCGGAGATGAGTTGGTCCTCCAGCTCGATGCGGGTGGTCAAATGCTCGCCCAGGCGGGAGAGGTCGGCGCTCAGCTGCTTCAGGGTATTTTCATCGGCGCCTTCGTAGCGCTCGAGAAAATCGACCGAAACCGCCGTCGTGGTCGCAATCCGGGGGTAGATCCCGCGCGCTGTATCCACGATCTGGCTCCGGCGTTCGACGCCGGCCGAAAAGCGGCCGTACAGGCCAAAGTGACCGGTCGCGATGTAGTCCACGAGCAGGGTAAGGAACTCGTCGAGCATCTCGCGGGTAGATTCGTCTGGTGCGCTCAGATTTTGCTTGGCCAGTTCCCACAGCAGCACCAGCATTTTCTTGCGCTGCTCAAGGATGTCGTCGATCAGGCGGCGGGTGGCAATACGCGGGTAGCGGGAGCCTTCGGCGGCGGTTTTCATAGGCATTAATCCCCGGTAGATGAAGTCTCGCGACTGTACACTTTTGTAGTGACACCGCGCACGCTCAGGCCCATTTCCTGAGCCTCTGCCCGGCTACGATGGGCCGTGCCTTTCAGGAAGAACTTATCAATGCGGATCGAAAACGACGGCCCTGTGGTGGTGGCAGGCATGCGTATCGGTGCGGCCTTGCGCCGCGCAATCGCTCGCGAGCAGGCGCTCACCCGGGCGACGGTGTGGCGCGCGCCCGATGTGCTGGGCTTTGGCGAATGGCTCACCCGTATCACGCAAACAGGGCGCCTGCGCCGATCGTGGCCCGGTGCCGAGCGGTTTCGGCTTACGGCCGAGCAAACCCGCACGCTGTGGTCGCAGGTGATAGGCGCAACGCCGGAGTTGGTGACGCAGCAGGTCGACAGTCTGGTCCGCTTCGCCGGTCAGGCGCATGCACTGGTGAACGAGTGGCAATTGCAAAACCGCTTGCCGGAGCGCGCCGCAGGGGCGCCTGAATACGAAGCCTTGATCGACTGGACCGCCCGGTTTCAGGCCCGCTGCGCGGCGCTCGGCGCAATCGCGGAGCCCGATCTGGTGGCCGCCGCCGTCGCGGCCGGGGTGCGTGGCACGGCCGGCTTGTTTTGCGGATTCTCGCGGTCCGGGCCGGCATTTCGCGCGCTCGGCGTGTTACCGCCGGCCGCCGCGCCGCAACTTGGCGGATACCCGATCAGGCAATTCAATCGCCGGGAAGAGGAGTTCGGTGCGGCTTTTGACTGGGCGCTTGCGCAACGTGCCGGTGGGCGCCATCGCAGCGTGGCGGTGGTGTTGCCGGACGCCGCCGCCATTGCGAGCTTTGCCGAGCAGGCGCTGCGCTATCAGCGCGCCGCCGGTGGGCTGGAGGCGCAGACCGGTCCGCTCATCTGGGGGGGCGTCGCCGGGATCGCTTTAGCCGACACCCCGATGGTGAGGCACGCGCTGGCGTTGTTGGGTCTGGCGAGCGGTCTTGAACGAGAAACCGCAGCGGCCCTCGTCCAAAGCCCCTATTTGGCGGCTTATGCAGAGGAGGCCGCGCCGCGGGCGCGTCTGGCGGCGACGCTGCTCGAACAAAAAAAGACCCGTTTTTCCGGCGCGGAGCTGTCGCGTTTGGCCGCTGGCGGCTGCCCTCAACTTGCGCGCCGCATGGGCACTGTGCTGTGGCTGGCTGAAAGCGCGCCGGCCACACAAAACCTGCAGGCCTGGATGGTCCACGCCCAAAAGCGTCTCAAAGCCGCCGGCTGGCCGGGCGAGCGGGCAACGACCCATGCTGAACGGGCCGCCCATGACGCCCTGGCCCGGGCCTTTGACGTCACCGCCAGCCTTGATGCGGTGTCACCCGTCGCCAGCGCTACCGGGGCGCTCAGTCAATTGCGGGCGGTCGTCAAAACCATCCGGGTCACGCGGCCGGCAGTGGTGGACGCGATTGAATTACTGACGCTCGAAGAGGCCGCGGCGCTGAGTCCGGCGGCCGTTTGGGTGATGAACCTGAATGACGGCAGATTCCCGCCGATGCGGGTCATTAACCCGCTGTTGCCCCCAGTGTTACTGCGCGACAACGCCGTGCCCGGCAGTCATCCGACCCACGATCAGGCGTTCGCCCGCAGCTGTCTGGCGCAGATCGCCGCGCAAGCCGAGGTCTGTGAGCTGAGCTGCGCGAGCCTGGAAGACGATACGCCGCTGCGGCCGGTAGCGGGCCTGGGGCAGGTAATCCCCGCGACCGCCAGCGCGGCGGCGCTTGCCGGGCGCTGGCGAACACGGCGCGCGCTGCCGGCGCTGGAGGCGATGCCTGCGGTGCAAGCGGTACCGCTGTCGCTCGAGCGGGCGGCCGAGGTCAAAGGCGGCAGCAGGGTGCTTACCGATCAGGCGCTGTGCCCGTTCAAGGCGTTTGCCACCCATCGTTTGCGCGCAACCGGGCTCGAGCTCAAAACACCGGGGCCCGACCCGCAGGACCGCGGCAATCTCGTGCACGGGGCGCTGGCGGCGTTTTGGCAACATCTGAACGGTCAGGCCGCGCTCCTCGCGCTGTCGGATGCGGCGCTGACCTTGGCCATCGACCGCGCGGTAACCACCGCTCTCGACGCGCTGGCCGAAATCACCGGCCGGGTGCGCGAACTCGAGCACGCCAGACTGGTGTTGGTGATGCGCGAATGGCTGGCGTTTGAACGCCAGCGGGTGCCGTTTGAGGTGGAGGAAGTGGAGTCCGAGCGCCGGCTCGCGGTGGGCGCGCTGGAGTTCTCGCTGCGCATCGATCGCATCGACCGCCTGGCCGGCGATCGCCTGCTGATTCTCGACTACAAGACCGGCAAAACGGCGCGAAACGAGTGGGACTTACCACGCCCCACCGCGCCGCAACTGCTCCTGTACGCGCTCGCGGAACATCCCGCGCCGGTCGCGGCGATTGGGTTTGCGCGGGTCCATCGCGCGGAGTCCCAGCTCATGCTCTTGCCGAAGGAGGCCGACAAGGCCGCGCCAGAAACAGATCTTGAAGACAGCCTTGCGCAGTGGCGCAGCGCGCTGACCGCATTGGCGGAGGAATACATGGCCGGCGAGGCGCGGGTGGATCCCAAGGATCGCAAGACCACCTGTCGGTACTGCGAGTTGGCGCTGTTGTGCCGGATCCGTGAACAAGCTGATACCTCGGAGGAGGATAGCGATGACGACGCGTGAGGAAGACGCCGCCGCGCGGCAGCGGGCGCTGGATCCGGACCATAGTTTTGTCGTCGAGGCCTTGGCCGGTTCGGGCAAGACCTCGCTGTTGACCCAACGCCTGCTGGTGTTGTTAGCGCGGGTTGACGAGCCGGAGCAAATTTTGGCGGTCACGTTTACCCGCAAAGCGGTAGAGGAATTGCGCGGGCGCGTGTTGGACGCACTGGCGAGCGCCGATGGGCCGCCGCCGACAAAGTCCTACGAACGGCAGACCTGGGAACTGGCCTGCGCCGTGGCGGCCCACGACCGGGCGCGGGGCTGGCAGCTGCTCACCCAGCCATCGCGGCTGAGAATTCAAACCATCGACGCACTCGCCGCCACGCTTGCCCGGCAGGCGCCGCTGACGGCGGGCCCGGCGGCGGCGCTATCGCCGGCAGAAGACGCGGCACCGCTCTATCAGCGTGCCGTGCGCGAAACGCTCGATTGTCTGGAGGATGCGCACTACGGGCCGCTGGTCGCGCAGGCGCTCACCGTGCTGGATAACGACTGGCGCCGCACCGAAGCCCTGCTCACCGAGATGCTGCCGCGTCGCGAACAGTGGCTGGCCCGCGCCGTGAAGCGCCCGTCGCGCGCGCTCGCGGAGCAAACGCTGCGTGCAGCGGTAGCACCGGCGCTCAAAGCCCTGTCGGCATCGCTGCCCCAGCGGCTGCACCACGAATTGACCGCGCTGGCGCACGCGGTGGGCGCGACCTTCGCGGTGCAGGCGCCCGAGTCGCCCTTGACCGTGTTGGCAAGCCTCGATCTCGATGCGCTTACGGTTGAAAGTGCGGGTGCATTGGCGCGGTGGCTGCTCCAGAAAGACGGCAAAGCGCTGCGCAAAACGCTGAACAGCGAGTGCGTGGTGGCGGGCGAGGAAGGCAGAGCGCTCAAAGCACGCTACAAAGCGTTCGCCGAACAATTGCAGGAAGCGTCGCCGTTCCTTGCGCGCCTGCGGCGGGCGAAAGCCCTGCCCGACGGACGCTACAGCGACGACGCCTGGGCGTCGGTTTCCGTGCTGCTGGATTTTCTCACCCTTGCCGTCATCCAGCTTCGGCTCGTGTTTGATGAGCAACAGCTGTGTGATTTTCAGGCCATCGCCGACAGCGCCCTGCAGGCGCTGGGCGAGTTGGAGGCGCCGAGCGAATTTGCCCTGAGGCAGGACTTAAGCCTCAAACATTTGCTGGTAGATGAGTTTCAGGACACCTCTCGCAGCCAGCACGATTTCTTTGAACTGCTCACGCAAGCCTGGACCGTGGGCGACGGCCGAACCTTGTTTCTGGTGGGTGACCCACGACAGTCGATCTACCGCTTCCGGCAAGCTGAGGTGGGCTTGTTTTCGCGCATCATCGCCGAGCGCCGTTTTGGTGGGGTGCCGGTGGAATGTCTGCGCCTTTCCGCCAATTTCCGCACCTGCGCGCCGCTGATTGACTGGCTGAATCTGGCCTTGCCGACAGCGTTTGCCTCCACCGAGGACCGCCTGCCGCGGTTTGGCGGGCTGGTGTCGACTCGCGAAGGCGATGGGGCGCCGGCCGTACAGATTCATCCCCTCCCGCCCAAGGATGCGCTGGCGGAGGCGGAGGCTTTGCTGGCGATTATTCAGTCAACCCGCGCGGCGCGGCCGGCGGCGAGCATCGCGGTACTGGTTCGGAGTCGCTCGCACCTTGGCCTCTTGCCCTTGTTGCTGGAACAGGCGGGCATTCCGGTGGCGGCGACCGATGTCGCGCCGCTCAACGAAATGCCGCTGGTGGGGGATCTCATCGCCCTGACGCGGGCGCTGATGCACCAGCAGGATCGCATCGCCTGGCTTGCGCTGCTGCGCGCCCCCTGGTGCGGACTTTCCCTGAATGCGCTGGCCAGCCTCACCGAGGGCGACCGGTGGCGCAGTCTGTGGACCCTGATGCAGGAACCTCAACGGCTCGCGGCGCTGGCGGTCGACGATGCGCAGCGGCTGCAAGCCTTGCTCGCGGTGCTTGAACCTGCCCTGCGACGGGCGCGGCGAGAGCCATGGTCGACCGTGGTCGAAGACACCTGGCTCGCGCTTGGCGGCCCGCAACTGTGGCCCGAGGAGCAACTGCGCTACGCCGACCGCTACTTCGGATTGCTGGCCGAATTCGAAGCTCGCAATCCAGAATTTGCGGCCAAGACTTTCGAAGCCATGCTCACCGAGCGCTACGCCCCGACGCCGCGTCACCAAGGCAACGCGGTCGCGCTGATGACGATCCATAAATCGAAGGGGCTGGAGTTCGATGTGGTGATTCTGCCGGCGCTTGATCGGGGGGTGAGGACCGATACCAAGCCGCTGATGGTGTGGCATGAGGCCGCCGACCTGCCGCCGCCCAATCTGTTGTTGGCGCCGCTACCGGCGGTGGGTGCCGGCGACTCACGCAACTACGATTTTGTCCGGGGTCTCGATCAGGAAGAGCAGTCGGCCGAGATGCGGCGGCTGTTGTACGTGGCCTTGACCCGCGCGCGCGACCAGCTACATCTCTGCGCCCAGCGTCTGGTAAAAGTGGACGGCTCGCTCTGCAAGCCCAAAAACGACAGCTTTCTGGCCATGTTGTGGCCCTGTCTGGCGGCGAGCTTCCAGGCTGATCTGCCGACAAATGCCGCAGGCGCGCGTCAGCTTCCCAAGCCGGCGGCGCTGCGCCTGGGCCTGGCCGGCCTGCCCGCTGCGCCAACTGCGGCGCCAGATCATCTCTCCGCGCCCGCAGACATTGAGTTTGACTGGGCGAGCCCGGTCGCCAAGCACGTGGGCACGGTGACCCATTTATTGCTCGAGCTGATCGCAACCGAAGGACTGGACGCCTGGGACGAGCATCAACTCGCAGGCGCCCGTGACTTTGTGCTGGCGGAATTGCGCGCCTGCGGCCTGCTCGGCGACAGCCTGCGGTCGGCGACAGGGCGCGTGATGGCCGCTGTATCTGGCGCGCTCCAGAGCACGCGTGGACGCTGGATTCTGTCGAATGATCATCAGCAGGCGGCGGCCGAATATCGAATCGCCGCGATCCGTGATGGGGTGCTGGCGGACGCTGTGCTTGACCGCACGTTCATCGACGCCGATGGCACCCGATGGATCATCGATTTCAAAACCGGTGACCATCAGGGCGGCCGACCGGAAGCGTTTATGGATTCCGAACTCGAGCGCTATCGACCGCAGCTCACCCGTTACGCGGAACTGCTCTACGCACTCGAGCCGCGTCCCATCAAGCTCGCGCTCTATTTCCCCTTGCTCGACGGCTGGCGTGAGTGGCAGTGGACGCCCGCCCGCCCGGAGCGCAGCCCGCCGTAGGCTGCCCCACGGCGGATGCGGTGGTCGGGATTAGGCTTCGGCCTGCCGTTGCTGGCCCGCCCTGCAACGGAGCCAGACCAGCCCGGAAGCCAGCAGGCCTATCGGCGCGGGGACGGGCACCGGCTCTGGAACCCGCGTGCCTTCAAGGCGGAAATTGTCGATTCGCCAGGTGCCCACACTCGAACTGGCCCCCGTGCCGCTGAGCGCCAGTTCAAACACGCTTTGGGCGCTTAAGGTCAGGGGTAACGTGACGGCGCCAAAGCTGGTGCTGGTCAAGCCGCTGGCAATCGGGCGCCCGTTGATGGTGAGCGACCAGTCACGCGGCCCCGAGGCCGAAGCCTGTTGGTCAAAGCTGATGCGCGTGGGTAGCAGCGGTGTATCGGCGCTGAGGCTAAGGACAATTGAGTTGCCATCGTGAAAACTCTTCGCGCCCAGCGCCCGTCCGGGATTGCCCGTGAAGCTGGTCAGGGTGCCGTCGAGATCCGCCCAGGCACCGGCAGAAACGCCGGCGGCGAGTGCTGAAGGCGCATTGATAAACGCACTCGTTGAAGTATCAAAGCTATAGGCCAGCAATGTGTCGGCTTGAGCTGGCGCGACCAGACTGCCGACCACCAGGGCCGCGAACCAGGTGTGATGGGACATAAGGATTCCTCTTCCGTGAGATTGGGTGATGCGGCCAGCGTCCTGCCGGCCTGCAAAAGTAGTGTGTGAGCCAAGGCGCCGGCCTGACAAGCCGGGCCGAGCGATGCAGGCTTAGTTGCGCGAGTCGATCGGGGCGATTTTCAGCAGTAGAGAGGCCGGGCCGCTGCCAATGCGATGAATTAATTCTGCCTGCCGGTTCACGCCGGTTTTGTGGAAGACGTGCTTGAGATGCGTGCGGGCGGTGTGGACGGAAATCGCCAGTTCCTGACCCGCTTCATCCAGCGTCAGGCCGTTGCTCATCAGTTGAACGAGTTTGGCTTCGGTGTGCGTGAGCCCGTAGAGGCCCGTCAGCAGATCGTGGGAGGCATTCGATTTCGCGTTGGAATCGAACAAAAAGAGATTGGCCCGCGCCTGTTGGCTATCGCCACTATTGCCCGGCACCGACGCCACCAGTAATTCCACATGCTCACCGGACATCGGCGCCCGGACGAACATGGCGCCCGCGCCTGCTTGTCCGCCCTGAATGGCCAGCCTGACGAATTCGCGCAGGCGGGCATCGAGGGCTCGATCCTGAATACCAAAAATTCCGTTGCGACATTCCATGCCGCGATTGCGGCCCAGAATCTCGCGCGCCGCCCGGTTCATGTGGTCAACGCGTAGTTCGGCATTGAGACAAATGACGCCATGCGGAAGGGTGTCGAGCGCCTGAATGAGGGCGTTGGACAGCGCGCTGCCGCCGGTGTGTTGGCTGCTTTGGCCGCCGCTGCTGAAGAGTTTGAGGGCCACCCCGTAGCACTGGCCGCGCGTGTCAAACAGCGGCGTAAGGAGGTCTTCCTGCTGGCGCGAAGGGCGGGTTCGTCCCATCTGCACGCGGGCTAATCTTTCTTCGCGGTGGGTGCTCAGCACCGAAGCGATCAAGCTGGCCGCACGCTCTGCCGGCAGTTCATAGAGGCTTGAGAGCAGCTCTGCCAGGGGCCTGTCGATTAGCGAGCGCCGCGCGAGACCGATGATTCGTTCGGCAGCGCGGTCGGCAAAACTGATGCGCCCTTCGTGGTCGGTGGAGACCAGCCCGTCGGCATCGTTTTCTGTGGTGCCACTGGGCGCAATCGCCGTGGTGGCCACGCCACTCGTGCGGTCTTGACTCCCGCGTAGCGCGAAATCAATCGCAATCAGCAGATCTTTGGTGGAGAACGGCTTGTTGATAAAGCCGGCGGGGCAGGTGGCGCGGGCGCGGTCGAGCAATTTCTGATCGATGTGCGCCGAGAGATAGACCACCGGGATATCGAGCTTGCTGCGAATTTGCCGCGCGGCTTCGATGCCGTCGATGCCGGCGCCAAGCCGGACATCCATGAGGATGAGGTCGGGCTTTAGTTCGGAGGCTTTTTCGATGGCCTCGATGCCATCTTTCGCGACGGCAGAAACGTCATAGCCGAGACCCCTTAGCCGCATCTGCAGCGCCCCTGCCGCCGAGCGCTGGTCCTCTACAACAAGAATGTTTTCGCCTGCCATGAGTCGTCAACTGCTTCAAACGGCGCGCGTGAACGCCGATTTTCGACCAGCCTGCATGCAGATCCCGCGCCGGCTAGTGGTCGTCGCGGAACTGTTTTTGCAGTTTTTCGCGACGTTCCTGAGCGTCTACGGTGAGCGTGGCAGTGGGTCTTGCCTCAAGTCGGCCGAGACCGATTTCTTCGCCGGTTTCTTCGCAGTAGCCGTAGGAGCCGTCGTCGATTCGTTTCAGCGCTTCCTCGATTTTTCGCAGCAGCTTGCGCTCGCGATCGCGAGTCCGCAGTTCGAGGATGTTGTCACTTTCACGGCTTGCCCGTTCGGCCTCATCACCCACATCGCGGGTTTCGGTCCGGAGATGTTCAATCGTCTTCTGGGAGTCGCCGATGAGTTGCTGTCGTTGGCCTTCAAGAATCTGGCGGAAGTAGGCCAGATGGAACGGGCTCATATACTCTTCACCCGAGCTCGGACGATAGCCAGCGGGTAGTTCTACATTTGTCACAATCGTCACTTTGCTCCCGGGGCGCGGTGCGAACCGTGGCTTCTCAGGCTCAACCGGCACGGCTTTGACCGGGGTTGAGGCTGTGGCGACGGGTTTACGCAGCGGCTTCAGTCTAGATTTCAATTTGGAGGTCGGGGCGGCCGCCGGCGCCTCAGCGGCGGGAGCTGCCGCTGCTACTGGCGTGGGGGCCGGCGCGGCGGTTCGCGCAGGGATCGGCTTGGCAGGTTTCGGTGCCGGTGCTGGCGTCGCGGCGATGACCGGTTTCGGCGTTGCCGCCACGGCGGGTTTAGACGCTGGAGCCGCGGCTGGTTTCGCCGCTGTGGCGGCTTTCTGCGGTTTTGGCGGCACCGCACCGGCCGGCGCTTTGGTTTTGGCGACTGCGCTGGCGGCCGCTTTTTGTTTGGGGGCGGTTTTGACCATGGGTGTCACAGCGGGCTTTGCGGCCGGCTTCTTCGCCGGTGCGGCCTTGGCAGCTAACGGCGCGGTTTTCTTGCTTGCCGTCGCTTTGGGCGCTGGCGCTTTTGCTACGCTGGCTTTCGCTTTGGCTTTGGCAGCGGAAGGCGGCGCAACGACTTTTTTCACCGGCGCCTTCGCAACGGCTGCTGGCTTGGTAACTGGCGTCTTGGCAACGCGCTTGCCTGCTGGTTTGGCAGGTGGCTTTTTCGCCACAGCTTTAGGCGCGGCCGGTGCAGGCTTGCCCTTTGCTTTTACCGGTGCAGGCTTCACAGCCTTGCCTGATGCTTTGGATTGCGCCTTGGGTGTGCTCTTCGCCACTGTGCCTCCTCCGGAATTTCGCCTGATTTTTAAGGCGATTAACGGCAAAACCTTAAATTAGTCTCACGATTCGGCGACGGCACCATAATCATTTTCAGATGGCCGCGCAACGCCCTGTTGGGCCCTCGCCAGCGTCGTTGGCGCGCGGCGGGCGGCCAGCTTGCCGTTGCGTTGCTTCCCTCGCGACGGGGCCTTTTAGTAGTATGCCTGCCACGCGCACGTCGAGCGGTGGCTCAATCTACCAATCAACGATGAAATTGCGATAGTTCAGGCCTATGGGCCTCCCGGTGCGATGGCGCGCCGCTTGCTGAGGAGTATTGAATGACCAAGCAGATGCTGATTGGATTGCTCGCTACCGGTCTGGCCACCGTGTCGCTGAATGTGTTGGCCGAAGGTGACGCCGCCGCGGGCAAGCAGGCCGCCGAGACTTGCCACGGATGCCACGGCATCGAGGGCTATTTCAACGTCTACCCGTCCTACCATGTGCCGAAAATCGCCGGTCTGTCGGCTGCCTACATTGAATCTTCGCTGAAAGCCTATCGCGACGGCAGCCGTAAGCACGGATCGATGAACGCCAACGCGGCCAATCTCAGCGATCAGGACATTGCCAACATCGCTGCCTACATCGCCTCCCAGGGCAAATAAGAGTTACCGCCGGGTTTGGCCGTGTATCTCCGGAGAATGCACCCTATGTTGAAGCACGTTTCCCTTCTGGTTTTTTTCGCAGGTCTGGCGGGTATGACCGCCGCCAATGCCAACGAACCAGCTCCGGCGGCCGACCCGGCTGCCTTCACTCAAAAACTCGCGGCCTGCGGCGCCTGTCATGGCGAAAAAGGGGACAAGCCCCTCGCACCCGACTATCCGGTTCTGGCCGGTCAGCACGCGGACTACATCGTAGCGGCGTTGCGCCACTACCGTGACGGTCGGCGTAACCATCCGATCATGAGCGCTCAGGTCAAGGCCTTGCAGCTCACCGAAGAAGACATGCTTGGCCTTGCCAACTATTTTTCCCAGCAGAAAAGCCCGCTGGGCACTCTCCATCGGTAAGTCTGCCCCTGCTCGTTAAAACCGGCTGCCCGGCTCAGGGCGCCGGTTTGCCCCATAGGCGTTTCGCCGCCCTCATTGCAGATTCCGTCCGTAGAGGGCCCTGCACCATCAGCAGCTGCTGCCGTCTTTCTTCATCCCCCGCATTGGCCAGTACGGCGAGCACCGACTCGCTGCCCTGATTGGCCAAGTCAATGAATCTTCGCTGTTCCGCCTCCGTTAGCGCGCTTGCGACCGATAGCGCGGCCAGGGCGGTGGCTTCATCGGGACCACCCGGCACGGCAGCTTCGCGCCAGCCCACAACGGCCGCTTGAACGTTGCCAGCAAGCCAGGCGGCATGCGCGCTCAGCAGGCGCGCACTGGCCGATCCTGCTGCCGCCTGCTGGCAGCTTTCAATCCATGCGCGTTTAGAGGATCCAGCGTCCGCCAGCCAGGCATTGAACCGCACGATGCAGCTGAGCGCGACCAAGGTCGGGCGCTTTGAGTTAGTTTCAGCGGCGGCTGCCAGCTCTCCCAAGGCTTCCGCATGACGGCCGAGCGCGGTCGCGCTGGCGGCCACCATCATGTGATCCTGAATCAAGGTTTCCCGAGGGTCATAACCTACCGGCAGCGAGGCAAGGAGTAGCGCCGCCAGCGCCCAGCCAGCAGCGCGGCCACTGTCCGGGGTAAACCTGAGTTGGGTGATCCCGCCCGCGAGTACCGATAAGAGCGGCACAAGCGGGGCGCGAAAGCGATCGCTCACGTAGTACAGCAGGACACCCCCGGCGCAAAGTCCAATCGCCAGTAGCAGGAGCCTGAACTCCCGACGCTTCCAGCCCACGGCGGCGCCCGCCACGCCGCAGGTCAGTACCAGCGCCCAGCACAGCGGGTTCGGGCCAAGCCAACGGGAGCGCGCTTTATAGAACGCGTAGGTCTTGTTGTTGTACTGCTCTTCGTTATTGAGCAAATACCGCAGTTTCTGGCCCATCAGCGCGAGCCACGCGGCGGGTGATTCCCGTATTGAGGCGAGCGCCTGCGCTTGCCAGTAACGGGTCACGCTTGGGTAATCCTGCGGTGCCGTCGGTTCGCGCTGAAGATAGAGGGCTTCGGATTCGAGCCGGGCGGTATTCGCCGCCGGATCATAGGAATCAACGCTCAGCGTTTGCTCGAAATAGCGGCCATTCGCACCCGGGTGATTGGCCGCCCAGAGGTTATAGGCGCCCTGCCAGGGCAGCAGTCGAAAGTCATCCGCCAGTTGCTGGTTCACCAAGCCAAAGCAACCGAATATCAGCGCCGCCGGTGCCAGGGCGCGAAGCAGACCTCGCCCTTTGCGGCAGGGCAGGTAGAGCGAGAGGACCGGGGGTAGGAGTAGCAAGGGCACTAACTGCGGCCGACACAGTGCCGCCAGGCTGAGCCAGAAGGAGGCGAGTCCGGGCGAACAGCGGCCGAGCTGCGCGTGGATGAGACTGGCAATGCCAGCCGTCATCAAGGTGATGGCCAGCGTGATGTCGAGCGCATCGCCCGCGAAATGCAGCAACACAGGATTGAAACCCACCAGCGCTGCCGCCGTCAGGCCGGCCGCGCGGCTTGCCCACAGGCTGCGCGCAAGCCGCCCGACCATTACCGCGGTGAGGATATGGCACAGCGCGTTCACGCCCCGCGCGAACAGCAGCAGCCCGGCATCGGGCACGCCCAGCTGCAGCCCCAGCGCCAATACGGCGGAATAGCCGGGTGCCCGGTAAAAGGCTTCGTGGGGCAGGGTGTGATGGGCAATCTGACGCGCGAGCGCCAGGATTTCCCGGTCATCCCCTGCCGGCACCAGACCGGTTGCGGTCAGGCTGTAGGCGCCCAGTTGTCCCACGATGTAAACCAGCAGCCCGCCCCAGAACAGAAGTTCAAGGCTGCGGGCGCTGTGGCGGGGGTTCAGCTGAGTCCCTCTGCGGGTCGCGGGCGAAGGCGTCGTCAGTCTTCAGGGCGCCAGCGCGCGCTCAGTTCAGCACTTCCCCGAGGAAGTCGAGCAGTGTGGTCCAGGAGCGTCGGTCAGCTTTGGCTTCGTACTTCACCCCAAAGCCTGGGTCGTTGGCTTCCGGATTTGTAAACGAGTGCATGGTGTTGCCATAGGTATGAATCTGCCAGTCCGCACCCGACTCGGTGAGTTCGGTTTCGAGCGCGACCACGTCGGCCACGGGTACCATCGGGTCGTCATGTCCGTGCAGCACCAGCACGCTGGCTTTGACGCCAATGCCGTCGGTGTTGCCGGGCTTGCCCAGCAGACCATGGAAGCTGGCAACGCCTTTTACGTCGGCGCCGGTGCGGGCCAGATCCAGCACGCACAGTCCGCCGAAGCAGTAACCGATGGCGGCCACCCGGTCGCCGGCGACTTCGGGTTGCGCGCGCAGCGCGGCCAAAGCGGTGTGAAGGCGGGCCTGCAGGCGGGCGCGGTGGTTAAGGAACGGCATCATGAGCGCCGTGTTTTCTTCCGGGTTCGCGCCCAACACGCCTTTGCCGTAGAGGTCGATGGCAAAACCGACATAGCCCAACTCCGCGAGCTTGCGCGCCTTTTCATTTTCAAATTCGGAGCGCCCCGCCCAAGCGTGTGCAATCAGAATGGCAGGGCGTGGCTGTGCCGATTTGCCGTCGTGGCACAGCAGGCCTTCCAGCACGGTGTCTTCGTGGCGGTATTCGATTTTGCGTTCGACCATGGTCTTGCCTCTGGCGTGTGGGGGAGTCGCAATGTAGCCCGCAGCCTTGGCTTCGGCCACTGCTGGACCGGAATGCGCCTTCTGGTGAGGTAAAAAGTCACACTTTCCCCTCCTGAGGGGTGTTGAATATTTGCCAGCTGCGTTATTTTTTGACGACTGTGGGGCGGTGTCCCCTCCTTTTAGCCCCCAATCACCTAGCGACGAGCAAATTGATGCTTAACATCACGGACCTGCTCATCAATGAAGTCGAGACGCGCCTCGCTTCTCACTATGCCGTGATGTTTGGTCCGGAGGACTCCGGTCACCTTGATTTCGCCCTCAAGGTTTCCCGCCAGGCCCTGTCGCTGATCGCCACCAGCAATGCGCTCTACCACAATCAGGAACACACGGCTCACGTGGTTATCGTGGGCATGCAAATCCTGCTGGGCCGCCATATCGAACGGGCTGATGTCACCCGCGAGCAGTGGTTGAACGTCATTACAGCCCTCGTTTGCCACGATGTGGGCTATGTGCGCGGCGCGTGCGGGATCGACGATGGTCAGCGTATTGCGACCGGCGTCGGCGGCTTGTGGACGACATTCCCGCCGGGAATGAGCGATGCCGCCTTGATGCCGCTGCACATCGATCGTGGCAAGGCGTTCGTGACCGAGACGCTCATGACCGCCAGTCCGATGCTGGACGCGGCCATGGTGCAGGCCTGCATTGAGCGCACGCGTTTCCCGACTCCCGCCGGCGCCGAGTATGCGCAGACCGGCGATTATCCGGGCTTGGTGCGGGGCGCTGACCTCATCGGCCAGCTGTCTGACCCACGCTATTTAGCCAAGCTTTCCGCCGTCTTCTTCGAGTTTGAGGAAACGGGCTTTAACAGCCAGACGGGTTACCGCACGCCCGGCGATTTACTGGCCGCCTATCCCAGCTTTTTCCAGCACCATGTGGTGCCTTACATCGTTGATTCGGAGCGCTACCTCGGCCTGACCCGGGACGGTCGCGCCACGTTGGCAGGTCTCTACGGCAATCTCGAGACCGCCCGTCAGGCTGGCGCGCGTTTACCCAGTCCGTTGCGTCAGGCCTAAAACCGCGCGCCCTGACTGTCGCAGAGAAACTTCATAAACGGGCGCATCGCCCCGTAGGTCTCGGACGCAAAGTCCAGCAATTCGGTGGAATGCAGCAGGCCCGGCTCAAAGGTGCGGGCCACCACAAAATCCTTGCGCTTGAGGTCTTCTGCCCACGGATGGTCCGGGGCGTAGCCACTGGGCACCCGCTTCAGACTTTCCCCAAAAAATTCGCCGCCAGGTAACTGCGCGGCGACCTTGCGCACGCTGGCCCATTGTTTGGGTTTATCGACGATGCGCTGCCGGATCAGCCCCAGCGACCGCGGCTCGGGACGCCAGATCCCGCCGCCCACAAAGCATTCATCCAGCCCGACATGAAAGTAGAGGCCCGGCCCGTGGATGTCCGGGAAGCCATCGTGGCGAAAATGGATGCCGATGTTGGTCTTGTACGGCCGCTTGTCGCGGGCAAAACGGGTGTCTCGATAAATCCGCAGCAGCGAGCCGCCGGTGCGTTTCGGGATGCAGAGAAAGCGCGCTGAGAGCGCGGCCAGCGGCGCCTCCATGGCGCAGATGAAATCCAGCGACGGCTCAAGCACGTGTTGCTCGTAGTCGGCGCGGTGCGCCTGAAACCACTCGCGGTCGTTGTTCAGGGCGAGCTTGTTCAGGAATTCCAGCGTTTGCGGGGGGAAGCCGACGAAGCGGGCGGCAGCGGATGAGGTCATGGTAATGTCCGATGGCGGGTGGGCTTACCTTAGCGATTGCGCGCAGGTCCCGGAAGTCGGCGCGCTGATTTAGTCGTCCAACGCCGCCCAGCCGCGGGTGCGCTGGACGGCGGCTTGCCAGCGGGCGCGCAAGCGCGACATCGCAAGCGGATTGCCCGCCGGTGTAAACGAGCGGTCGGATAACTGGAGTTCGCCGAGCGCCGCAGCCGAAGACCACACGCCGGCCCCGAGCCCCGCAAGCAGGGCTGCGCCGACGGCGGTCGTTTCCCGCTGGGCGGCGCGATGCAGGCTCATCCCGGCCAAATCAGCCTGCATTTGCATCAGCAGATTGTTCCCGGTCGCGCCTCCGTCCACCCGCAGCGCCAGCAGCGGCTCGGGCAAATCCACGCTCATCATCGTCAGGAGGTCTGCCACCTGCAGCGCAATGGCTTCCAGCGCCGCGCGGGCGAGATGGCCTTTGGTCGTCCCCCGGCTCAAACCGATGATGAGGCCCCGGGCATCCGGATCCCAGTGCGGTGCCCCAAGGCCGGTAAAGGCCGGCACCAGCACCACCCCCGCGCTGTCGTGCACGCTGCCGGCCAGCGCTTCGATATCTTCAGCGCGCGCAATAAGCCCCAAACCATCCCGCAGCCACTGCACGGTGGCGCCACCCATGAAGACGCTGCCCTCTAGTGCGTAAGTCAGTTGGCCACCAATTCTCCAGGCGACAGTCCCGAGCAGACCGGCGCTCGCACGCGGCGGGCTAAGCCCGGCATTGGCCAGAATGAAACAGCCCGTGCCGTAGGTGCACTTCACGCTGCCCGCCTCAAAACACTGCTGACCAAACAGCGCCGCCTGCTGGTCGCCCGCGATACCGCAGACCAACCGCCCGAGTCCGAGGCGCGGGTCTACTTCCAGCAACTCGCCGCTGCTGTCGACCACCTCGGGCAGTACTGAAGGCGGGATATTCCACAGGGCGAGCAGCGCCGGATCCCAGCGTCCGAGATGGATATCGAACAGCTGGGTGCGAGAGGCATTGCTGGCGTCCGTCAGGTGACGCCGCCCGCCGCTCAACTGCCACAGCAGCCAGCTGTCGATGGTGCCGAAGGCCAGCTCACCGCGCTCGGCGCGACGCCGGGCATCGGGCACGTTGTCGAGCAACCACTGCAGCTTGCTTGCCGAAAAATAGGGGTCGAGCACGAGACCGGTTTTTTCGCGCACCAGCGTCTCGGCCCCACCCGTCCGGGCAGCGGCGCACTGCGCAGCGGTTCGTCGGTCTTGCCAGACCAGCGCGCGATGAACGGGTTCGCCGGTATCGCGTGCCCACAGCACCGCGGTCTCCCGTTGATTGGTCAGGCCGATGCCCGTGATGTCGCGACCGTGCAGCCCTGCCGCCGCAAGCGCAGCCTGCGCCACCGCAAGGCAGGCCTGCCAGATTTCCAGCGGGTCGTGTTCGACCAGGCCTGGCGCGGGGAAATATTGCTGGAGCGGGCGTTGCGCGCTGCCCAAAACGCGGAGCTCGGCATCGAACACCAGCGCGCGTGTGCTGGTGGTGCCTTGATCAAGCACCAGTAGCGCCGTCACGGGCGGCAGGGGAGAGCGCAGGGATAAAGGCGCATGTCAGTTCCCGATCGTAGAGCTAACCAATTTAGGCGATAGCGGCCCGATCGCCGCTGTTTAATGCTAAGGCTCGCCATGGAAGGGAAGGCGAGCGCGCTCGTAAGCGTCGTGCTGGCCTCTGTGGCGACACCGCATTCGATGCGGACTGGTTCCGGCGTGTTCCGCGCCAGCGTTGCGCACGGCAGGACCAGACCTTCTTCCCTTTTTGTACTGCCTGAACTTGGCACCCGGCTAACGCCGGGTGCTTTTTTTTGTTCAGGCCCTAGCCACCGCCAATCGGCGGCAGGAAGTGAACTTCACTCTCTGCCCCAATTTTCTCCAATAGCGGTGACTGATAAATCTCGCCATCAATAGCGACCGCCATGCCGCCCTGCAGGCTGTCCTCAAAGCCCGGAAAGCGGGCTTCAAGGGTCTCAATCAGGGCGCTGTAATCGGCCACTGCCACCGTCAACCGCGTTTGCCCGCCGGTATACCGACGGGCAAATTCTGTTTGCAGAATGACGGTGGCCACCTTCCTCAGCCGGCGGCCTTGGCGCCGTCGATCGCCGCCAGCAGCTTCGGCGGCGAAATCGGCAGCGAGGTCAGGCGCAGCCCCACGGCATGAGACACCGCGTTCGCCACGGCCCCCAAGGGCGGCACGATCGGCACCTCACCCACACCGCGCACCCCATAGGGATGACCAGGGTTCGGCACTTCCACCAGCACGGTGTCGATCATCGGCAGGTCCGAGGCCACCGGCATGCGGTAGTCGAGGAAGCCGGTGTTCTGCAAACGGCCGTTGGCGTCGTAGACGTATTCCTCGTTCAGCGCCCAGCCAATGCCTTGCACCGCGCCGCCTTGCAGCTGGCCTTCGACATAGCTCGGGTGAATGGCGCGGCCTACGTCCTGAATGGCGGTGTAGCGAATCACCCGAGTGGCGCCAGTTTCCGGATCCACTTCCACGTCGCAGATATGGGTGCCGAAGCCCGGACCCGCACCGGCCGCATTGATGGACACGTTGCCACTGATCGGACCCCCGGTTCGCGCTGCGGCATGCGCAATCGCGGCCAGCGTCAAGGGCGCACGATCCTTGCCTTCTTCCACCTTGGTGCAGAACGCGCTGCCGTCGCGCCACTCCACGTCTTCTGCGCTGACTTTCCACATTTTCGCGGCGCGCGTGCGGAGCTGGCGCACCACGTCTTTGGCCGCGTCGCAGACCGCCATGCCGGTGGCGAAGGTGACGCGGCTACCGCCGGTCAGGAAGCTGTAGGCAATCTGGCCGGTGTCGCCGATGAGCGGCTTCACCTTGCTCAAGTCCATGCCCAGTACTTCGGCCGCCATGATCGCCATGGAGGCGCGCGAACCGCCGATGTCCGGGTTGCCGGTCACGACCGACACCGAGCCGTCTTCGTTCACGTGCACCGAGGCGCTGGACGGGCCGCCGATGTTGAACCAGAAGCCGCAGGCGATCCCGCGGCCCTGATTCGGCCCGAGAGGCGCCGACCAGTGCGGATGCGCCTTCGCGGCGAGCAGGGTTTCGACATAGCCAATTTGCAGGAACTTGGGGCCATAGATAGTGGCCGTGCCTTCTTTCGCGGCGTTTTTGAGGCGCAGCTCAAGCGGGTCCATGCCGAGGGTCTGGGCCAGTTCGTCGATAGCCGATTCCACGCCGAAAGACGCCATCGGCGCACCCGGCGCGCGATACGCCGCGCACTTGGGACGGTTGGAGACGACGTCCCAGCACACGGCTTTGGCGTTCGGCAGTTCGTAGCAGGAGAAGCCCGTCATGCCGCCGAGGAACGCCGGCGAGCCGGGATAAGCGCCGGCCTGATACTTCAACACCATCTCACCCGCGACGAAGGTGCCGTCGCGCTTCGCGCCCAGTTTGATGTGCACGTGGGTGCCGGAGGTCGGACCCGTGGCGCGCATGACTTCGCCGCGCGACATCACCATGCGCACCGGACGACCCGATTTCTGCGCCAGCACGACCGCCAGGGGTTCGAGGTAGACCGTAGTCTTGCCGCCAAAGCCGCCGCCGATTTCAGCCGGCGTCACACGGATGCGGCCAATGTCCATGCCCAGCAGCTTCGCGCAGAACTCGCGAATCATGAACTGGCCCTGGCTGCTGCACCAAATATTGACCATGCCATCGGCGGCGACCGAGGCCACCACGGCATGGGGTTCGATGTAGCCCTGATGGACCGCTTCGGTGGTGTAGCTGCGTTCGATGATGACCTCGGATTCGGCGAAGCCTTTCTCGATGTCCCCCATCGCGAACTCCACCTTGCCGGCGATGTTCGAGGCCTTGGTAGGCGCGGGCTCAACGCCCTTGGTGATGAGGCCTTCGTGCAGCACCGGGGCGTCGTCGGCCATGGCGTCCAGCACGTTGATCACGTGCGGCAGCACTTCGTAGTTGACCTTGATCAGTGACGCCGCCTCGTGGGCGATTTCAACCGAGGTGGCCGCCACCGCAGCGACCGCGTGACCGTCGTAGAGCACCTTGTCGCGCGCAATCGCGTTTTCAGAAACGTAGCGGAAGTTGATTGGCGCCTCGCCGCCGGCGGCGACTTCGTTCGGCAGTTCCGGCAAATCAGCGCCGGTGACGATGCCCAGCACGCCGGGCAGAGCGGCGGCGGCGCTGGTGTCGATGCTGATGATGCGGGCGTGCGCATGGGGGCTGCGAATCACCACGCCGGTCAGCATGCCGGGCAGATCGATGTCGGCGCCGAAGGTGGCGCGGCCGGTGACTTTATCCGCGCCGTCGGGGCGAATGGGCCGGGTCCCGACCCATTTGTACTCGACTTGCTCGTTGCCCAGGTTCAAAGCTTCTTGTTCGTTACCCATGGACGGCCTCCTCGCGCATTTTGGCAGCGGCGTTCATTACCGCGCGGATGATTTTGTCGTAACCGGTGCACCGGCAGAGATTGCCGGCTAGCCAGAATCGGACTTCGGTTTCGGTGGGGTCCGGGTTGCGATCGAGCAGCGCTTTGGCGGCCACGATGAAGCCCGGGGTGCAGATGCCGCACTGGAGCGCGGCGTCTTCGAGGAACTGCTGCTGCAGGGTGTGCAGGGTGTTGCCTTCAGCAATGCCTTCGATGGTGGTGATTTCGTGACCGGTGGCTTCGGCCGCCAGCACGAGGCAGGCGCAGACCAGTCGGCCGTCCATCAACACGCTGCAGGCGCCGCAGTCGCCGGTGCCGCAGCCTTCTTTGCTCCCGATGAGACCGAGTTCATCGCGGAGTACATCGAGCAAGGTGGCGCTGGGATCGCACAGCAGTTCAACCGGCTCGCGGTTAACGGTCGTGGTGACGTGATGCTTGGCCATTAGTTCCCCCTCGCGCGTTGCGCGGCAATCGTGGCGGCGCGCCGGGCGAGTACGCCAGCGACCTTGGTTCTGAATTCAATCGTGCCGCGCTTGTCGTTGATAGGCGCGCAGGCGGCGCTGGCCGCGGCCGCCAGTTTGGCCATTGCGGTGTCGTCCAGCGTGGAGCCGACGAGGGCATCGGCGCAGGCCGCCACCAGCAAGGCGCGCGGCGCGACGGCGCCCAGCGACACGCGGGCCGCGGTGCAAACCCCGGCGGCGTTCAGCGTGAGGCAGACGCCCGCGCTGGCCACCGCGATATCCATCTCGGTGCGCGGAATGAAACGTAGATAGGCGTCGCCGCTGTGCGCCGCACGCGCAGGGATCAGAAACTGGCTGACGAATTCGCCGGTGGTCAGCACGGTCTTGCCGGGCGCGGTGACCACGTCTTCGACCGCCATTTCTCGGCTGCCGGCGGGGCCTACCACGATGCAGCGCACGCCGGCGGCGATCAGGGCTGGCACGCTGTCGGCGGCTGGCGAACCATTGCAGAGGTTGCCGCCCAGCGTGGCGCGGCCCTGAATCTGGGTGGAGCCGATGAGATTGAAGGCCTCGGTGATCCCGGGCCACTGGCTGGAGAATTCAGCGTGTTCGCTGAGCTCGGCACCCGCCACGGCGGCGCCAACGCGAAAGCCCTCGGCGGTGGACTCAATGCGGCGTAATTCGGAGATGCCCTTAAGGTCGACAATCAGCGGCGGGCGGACCACCCCAGCGCGCAGCTGGACGAGAAGATCGGTGCCACCGGCCAGTACGCGAGCACCGACAGGGGCGTTAGTCAGACAGCGAATCGCATCGTCGATGCTCTGCGGCTTCGCATATTCCACAGCGTTCATGTTGCCTCCGGGATTTGGGGCGGATTGAGGTTCCGCGCTGATTGTGCGAAAGGAGCCGGGAATGTCTATAGGCTCGGCTCCGCATAATGCCTGAGCTAATCACAACTAGCCCGCTCGCCGCGGTCGGTGTTGGCGTTGATAATGCGCCACCCCGCCACAACCGCCGTCCATGAGCCTTACCAAGCCCGCCATCCCTCGTCTCCTCCTCGCGCCCATGGAAGGCATGCTCGATGCCCGGCTGCGCGACGTGGTGACGCGGGTGGGTCACTACGACTGGTTAGTGACCGAGTTCGTGCGGGTGACGGATATGACCCTGCCCAATCGGTGTTTCAGGCGCGTGGCGCCCGAGTTGAAGGAATCCGCACGCACGCCGGCCGGCACGCCGGTGCGGGTTCAGCTTTTGGGTTCCGATCCCTTTCATCTCGCCAATAACGCCGCACGGCTGGTGGCCCTGGAACCGGCGGGTGTTGACCTCAATTTCGGTTGCCCGGCGCCCACAGTGAATCGCCACCGTGGCGGCGCGGTGCTGCTCGACGAACCCGAACTGCTGTACGCGATTGCGCTGGCGGTGAAGACCGCCGTCCAGGGCCGCGTGCCGTTCACCGCCAAGATGCGGCTCGGCGTGCGCGATCCGTCGCGCGCTATCGAATGCGCGCAGGCGCTGGCGGCGGGCGGCGCGGAGAGTCTGGTCGTCCACGCCCGCACCCGCGACGAGGCCTACCGTCCGCCCGCGCACTGGCCGTGGGTCGGGCGAATCGCCGAGGCGGTCGCGATTCCGGTGGCCGCCAACGGGGAAATATGGACGCTGGATGACTACCTGCGCTGCCGCGCGGAAAGCGGTCGCGACACGGTAATGCTGGGGCGCGGTGCCCTGGCAGATCCCTTCCTCGCGGCGCGGATCAGGGCGCATGAGGCGGGCGATGAGATGGGGCCGGTGGCGCAGGAATGGCCGCGCGTGTGGCCGCTGTTAGAAGCCTATTGGGCGATGGTGCAGGAGGATGTGCAACCGCGGCACGCGCCGGGCCGGCTGAAACAGTGGGTGAATCTGCTACGCCGGCACTACCCGCAGGCCGAAGCCTTGTTTCAGCGCCTGAAAAGCTTGCGCGAAGTCGCGCAAATTGATGACCTGCTTCGCGACTTCGCGGCCGCCACTCAGCCTTCGGGCCTAGCCTGTCGCGCCGCCTGACCAAACGACGACAGCCCCACCGAGCCTTCGGGCAGCGTTAATTCGCCGCTCGCTAGCCGCGCCTTCAGGTAACCAAAGCTCTGACTGGTCTGGGCGAACAGATGCTCGCCCGCCACCAGCGGTGCGCGCACCGGCTCACCTTCTCGCACCAGCCGGGGCAGCGGCGCAATCCGCGTGTGGTAATCCACGTTGAAGAACAGCGGGAAGGAATAACGCTCTTCGGCAATTTTCTGCACCCGGTGTGTGGTGGCGATGAACTCACCGTTGGTCCACAGCTCCAGCATGTCGCCAATGTTCACCACAAACGCGCCGGGCACCGGCGGCGCGGCAATCCAATCGCCGGCGCCGTTCAGCACTTCGAGCCCGGGCGCACTCGCATGCAGCAGCGTGAAGCACTCGTAATCGGTGTGGCCGCCAATGCCGACCGCGTCGGGATCGGCCGGATCAAACGGGTAGTGCACCAGCCGCAGCTGCGAAGGCGGCCGATTCACGTGCGAGCAGAAGTTTTCCGGGGGTTCGTCGATGGCGAGCGCGAAGCCGCGCAAAAGGTCTTTGCCCACCGCCAGCACCTCGTTGTAGTAGGCACTGATGGCTTCGCGAAAGCCCGGCAGGCTTGGCCATTGATTCGGGCCCAGCAGCGGATTGCCGGCCAGATAGTCCGGGTCGTCTGCGGGTAGCTCAAAGGAGAGGTCGTAGGCTTCCTTGCGGTCTTTGGTGCCGCCGGCGTAGACCTCCTCGCCTTCGGGCACGTAGCCGCGATGGTTGCGGGAATGCCCGATGTACACCGCCATTTTCTCGGCCAGCGGCAGTTCGAAGAAATCGGCGGCGGCGCGCTGCAGTTCGATGAATCGCGCGGGCGCCACGCCGTGACCGGTCACATAGAGAAAGCCGACCTCGCGGGCGGCTTTGCCGAGTTGGCGGGCGACGGCCAGTTGGGCCGCCGCGTCGCCGTTGCGGAGTCCGGAGATATCGACCAGCGGTAGCTGGCTGAAGTCGCTCAAGCGCCGCATGGTCGTGTTCCTCAGAGCTTGCCGTCGGCCGCCATGCCGGCGTAAACCGCGTCGAAGCGCAGCTTCACGTTGTCCTTGTTGCCCACGGTGGTGCCATCGGCGAACTCGATGCCAATCGCGTCGCGATCTTTCACGCCTTCACCCATCAGGCCGTGCTCGAACGCGAATGTCCGCACCAGTTCCATGATCTTTGGCTGGTCGGCGCCTTTCACGAAGGCCACCGCGTCGGCCGGCTTGTAGAAGAGGTACGTGGTGGCGATTTGGGTATCAAAGGTTTTCAGGTCCGTGCCAGACGCTTGCGCCATCACGGTGCGCGCGGCCTTGGCTTTGTCGCTGTCGCCCTGCATCACGGCCAGCGTTTCGTACCACGCGCCCACCATGGCTTTGCCGAAGGCCGGGTTATCGCGCAGGGTCTGCGTGTTCACCATGGCAATGTCCATGATTTCGCCCGGAATCTGCGAGGAATTGAACACCGGTGAGGCTTCCGCCGTGGCTTGAATATCGCTCAGGCCCGGTTTCCAGGCCACGACGGCCTTGGTGTCTTTGGTGCTCCAGGCGGCCATGAAGTCGGCGTCGGAGATATTGACGGTGGTGAGGTCGGATTCTTTCAAGCCCGCGCTGGTCAGGGCGCGCGTCAGCAGATAGTGCGAGACCGACAGCTGCACCAGATGCACTTCCTTGCCTTTGAGATCCGCCACCTTCAGGCCTTTGCCTTTAAGCACCACTTCGTCGTTGCCGTTGGAATAGTCACCCACGATGAGCGTGGTGGTATCGACGCCGCCGGCGGCCGGAATGGTGAGCGCATCCATATTGGTCGCCACCACGCCGTCAAACTGGCCGGCGGTGAACTGGTTGATCGATTCGATGTAGTCGTTGAACTGGGTGAGCTTGATTTCGATGCCGTATTTGTCGGCCCATTTTTTGAGAATGCCGGACTGCTCGGCGTACACCCAGGGCATGAAGCCCGCGTAAATCGACCAGGCGAATTTGAATTGTTTCTTCTCCGCCGCCTGCGCGTGACCGCCAAGGACGCAGGTTAGCAAAAGCGCGGAAGCCACCAAGCGGCGCATGAATTGAGTGTTCATCAGCTGAATCTCCAGAGTAGGAATGAGTGGGGGAGTGGCATCACGCTGCGTCTTGCAGGTCGCCTTCGACGGCGACGATGGTCCACTCGCGATGCTGGACGCTGCCGTCGACCGCGAGGTCCGAGCAGGTCCAGAGGCGCTTTTCCGCAGCAAGCACTGGGCCAAGGGACTGTCCTTCGCGCCACGGCTGGCTGGAATGGCGGATTTGCCAGTGGTTTCCTTCGATTTCGCCAAAGGCAATTTCGCAATCCAGCAGCGCAAGCGTGGCGTCGCGATCACTTGCGGTGCGCACGCAGTCGAGCAGCGAGGGTTTATCGGGCAGCGCGCTGGCGCGGCTGCGGGCAAGCATAAACATCGATCCCACGCGCACCAGAAAAGCCCGGCGTGGGCCGTCCGCTTCCCGCAGTTCCAGCGCGACACAGCGAGAGGGCTCGCCGCGCAGGTGGTGGTGCCAGTGTTCGATATAGGGTTGGTCGCGGCCTTCCTCGATCACGTAATCCTCGTGATACCAAAGCCGCCCGCAGTCGGAGTACATCGCCTGCGGTTGCAGGTCGAATTCGCGACCCCACTCAAACCACGGGCCGTCCTTGGTGAGGCGGCCGGCGAAGCCTTCCTGCGCGGCCAGCCATTCGATTTGTGCATCATTGAGCGCGTTCAGCGCGCCGACGCCCGAGAAGTCTGGCCGATTGGCGGGTTGGCGCAGGTCGATGTAAATCGCAGGACCCTGCAACCAGCGCACGCTGGTGGTGGTATCGCGGCGGCCGTCGGGCCAGGCGATCAGGGAGCGGGTCCACAGGCCGCGGAGGGCTGTGAGTTCGGGAATTTGGCGGGGGTCATTGCTCATGGACCAATGCTAGGTCTGGCCGTGGCGGCCCGGAATCCGTTGTTTCGCAATGGCGGGCATAGATTTCATTGATGGCGCGCAGCCCTTGCGGCCGCGTGGCCAAGGTTCGGCACCGGGCGTGTGCGCCGCTGCCCGATTTAAGCGCGGGGCGCCTTAACAGGCAGCACTGCCTTGCACGCCGCTAAGCGCGGAGTTCGAGCAAAATTTCTTCCAGCAGGCGTTGCGCCAGTGGCTCAATCGCAGGCGCTTCGCGGGTGATGACGAAAACCTCATAGCCCGGCAGCAGATGAGGCGGCAGCAGCGGCCACAGCACGTTCGGATCGGGCAGGCTGTTGGCCACTACCGTTGGCAGAAAGCCAATGCCGACGCCGAGCTCAATCAGCCAGCGCACTTCGTGCAGGTCTTCGGCGAAGCCGGCCTGCTGCCGACCCAGCCCGTAGCGCTGGCGAAAGGCCTCGAGCGCCGCAGGCTCGTCTTCCCCGGTATGAATAAAGCGCTGGCCGGCAAGTTCGTTCGGCATCGACGGCGTTTGGCCAAACAAGGGATGCCGGCGTCCGCAATAAAGCTGCTGGGTTTCGCGCATCAGGGGTTCGTAGCGCAGATCTGCGCTGGGCGCGCTGTCGCAGGCGATGCCCATCGAGGCTTCGCCGCTGCGTACGGCGTCGACCACCGCCCGCCAGGGCGCCACATCGATGCGAATGACCACGCGAGGATTGCGCGCATGAAACCGGGCCAGCGCGGCGTCGAGACGCGGTGACACCAGCTGCGAGAGCATCCGAATGGACAGCGTGCCGTCCAGCGCTGCGAGCGCTTTCGCCACTTCCACCGGAATGCCCTGAACTTCGTTCTGGAGCCGCTCGCAAATGCCGAGCAGCGTGGTGCCGGCGGGCGTGAGCGAAATGCCCGTGGCGCTGCGCACGCAGAG
The DNA here is from genome assembly GCA_945876945.1 of Klebsiella pneumoniae. Lineage (GTDB taxonomy): Bacteria > Pseudomonadota > Gammaproteobacteria. Next base: position 14,446 of record CAMCQE010000008.1, on the reverse strand, counting down.
GGGAGTTTGGACGTGGTCTTCGAGCCGTTTTAGCGCGGCGCTCACGCTGGGTTGTTGCATACCGAGTGCGCGCGCGGTGGCGCTGATGCTGCCGTGACGGGCGAGCGCGTAAAAAATCCGGAACAGGTTCCAGTCGACCTGACGGGCAAACTGATGTTCGCGACTGGGAGGCGTTGGGCTCATGGCCGGCATGATAGCCCGCACATCGGCACCCACCAGAATTCGTTCCAATGGACTTCGATCAGGCGGTGACTGCGCGCACTGCGACAGCATGGCGACTTCAATAACGCCCAATGGGCAGAGGGAGTCGCACGATGATTCTGGTGGTAGAGCCTGCTATGCACGGGACAGGACACAGCGCCATCAACGCCGGGATTATCAGCAGCCTGCGCGCGGCGTTTCCGCGTCAGCCGCTGCGTTTCGCCGCCGAGGCCGAGCATCTGGCCGAAGTGCAGCGCCTGCTGGGTGCAGCGCCGCTGATGGACGGCGAGTTTCGGCCCATCGCGCCGCCGGCAATCGGCACGCTCCCGGTGAAACGTGCCTGGCAGCTGTGGCGTTTGTTCCGGCGCTTGCTCGATGAAGTGGACGACGGCGGACCGATTCTGGTGGTGGTGACCTGCAACAACGGGCCCGAGATGCATCTCGGCGAATACTTCGCGAATCGCCCGCGTTACCGCGGCCGGCTGTGGTTTCAGTTCATGTTGCATGGACCAGATGCCGCGGCCTTTACCTGGCGCACCCGGCATCCGCTGCACCGGCGGCTCGACCTGCCCGGGGCGCTGGCCAGACCGCGTCATCCGGCGCTGCGCTGGCTGGTGCTGGATGGCGCAACCCTCCCGTCGCTGGAAGCGCTCGCGCCCGGCATCGCTGCGCGCACCGGGGTGCTTAACATCGCGCTGCTGGAGAGTGAGCAGGCGCTCGCCGGCCCCGCGCCCGTGGCGCTCACGCCTTTGCGCATCGCGCTGCCGGGTCAGGCCACCGCGCCCAAAGGGATACACAGCTTTGTGCGGATCGCCAACGCGCTCGCCCCGCGCTTTGGTAAGCGGGTGGAGTTTCATTTGGTCGGGCGCTTGGCAGCGGATGCCGCAGACACCGATTTGGGCGCCGTCATGGCGCATACCGAAGGCGCACAGCTGCGCCGGCAAAAAGCCATGCAGCTGCCGCGCGCGGACTACCTGCGCCTGCTGCGTTCCATGCACTACGTGTGCTTGCCCTATCAGGGGAGCTACTACCACACCGGCGCGAGCGGCGTGTTTTACGACGCGATTAACCTTTCGCGTCCGATGTTAGTCATGCCCGCGCCGCACGTGGCCGAGAGCTTTGAGCAATTTGGCGACATTGGACACCTATGTGCCGACGAGGCGGCGCTTGGTCAGGCGATTGAAAACTTGCTGGAACAGCACGATGAAGCCCGCTATCGCGAGCAGCAACGCCGGCTGGAAGTCATGCGCGAGGCGTTTATGCCGGCCGCCGTCGGCGCGCGGTTTCGGGCCTGGTTACGCGCAGATTCACCCGATCTCGCCCAGGCGCTGGCTTAACGGCGCGCGGCGGTCAACGCGCTTGCAGCATAAGAAGTCGCTGGCCAAGTCTCGGCCGGCTGCGGTAATGATCCCCGCATCAATAAAAAGCGTTAGGGGAGCGTTGTGAAGCGTGCGGTGCTGTTACTGCTGGCGACCCCAGGTTTGATACCCGCCGTGGGTTTTGCCAAGGCGGTCAGCCCGTCCACCGGCGAGACCTTGTTCAAGGCCAACGGCGCTCACCGTTATGACCGCGCTCCACTACATGCCGTCTCGTGCTGGCCTGCAGGAGAAGGACACGCGAGACGCCTTCACCACCAGCCTCGACGGCCATCTACACGCTGACGAGACCAACACCGGCAAGATTGTGGGAGGTCACCACCGTGAGCGGCGTGGTCGCCCACGGCGGCTCCCTGAGCGGTACCGGCCCGGCGCTTGCCAAGGGCATGGGGTATGCCGTGTCGGGCGACGCGATGTGGAACATGGGGATGGGCGGTACCGCGCTGGTCGCCAGCGGCGTCGACGGGAATAAGTTTGAGTCAGGCCAACGGCGCAGCCGCCGCCGTTGATCCACGCCTCCTTGCGGAAGCGAGAGATAGGGAAGCGCACGACAAGGAAGGAAGTGAGCCTATGCGGAATTGCACGATCAGCGGGTTTGTCCGATGACTGGCGATGGGCTGCTCCGCGCGAGCGTGATTTTGGTGGATGACGATGCCGCTGTTCGCCAAGCCTTGAGTCTGTACCTCGAAGTGCTCCACGGCTGTCAGGTGACCGCCGTGGCGGATTTGAAAAGCCAGGCCGCAGCGCTAGCCGCGACGAGGGCACCCCCGGCGCTGTTGATGGCAGATTTAAAACTGGCCAAAGGCGAGTCCGGGATCGAGGCCGTGAATCTGGCGCGCGAGTTCTACGGCACGACCGTGCCGGCGATGCTGCTGACCGGGGACTGTAGCTTTTCGTTCACCGCCTTGAACGCCATGCCGGCGCTCCGCGTACTCACCAAGCCGTTTGACTTCGACGCGTTTTCGGCGGCCGTGCACGAGCTTGTTTCGCCGCGCCAGTCAGAGGTGCCGCCGTGAGCGAGTTCGCGCTAGACCCCGAGCTTCTCGCCGATGCCGGTTTGGGTCTGGTGGTCTACGCGCCCAGCGCGGAAGCCCGGATCCTGTGCTGTAACGCTCTCGCTGCCGGCTGGTTCGGCGGCACGCGCGCCGCGTTGGAAGGCCGAGCGGCGCTTGATGCGGCCTGGTCTTTTATTGATGAGCACGAACAGCCGCTGCGGCGGGAAGACCTGCCGATGTTCGCGGCTCTGGCCTCGGGCCAGCCAATACGCAATGTAACGCTTGGCATTCTCGCCGCCGGCCACACCTCGCCCGTGTGGGTGCGAGCGGGCGCGGTGCCGCAGCGCGGGGACGGCGGCGCGATACAGCGCGTGGTGATGACGCTGGCGGACGTTACCGCAGAGGTGAATTCGCGGCAGGCACCTTCACTGATTGACCGCTTGATGAAAGTCGCCTTCGAGTCCGCGCACGAAGGTCTGTTTCTTTGTAACGCCGACGGCAGCGTCATCAAGTTCAATGCGACCTATGGGCAACTCAGCCGGATTTCCCCAACCGACCGCATTACATCGCTGGCCGACCTGCGGCGGGTGGTGTCTGGCATGGACGCCAGCGGGGCGCCTCTGGCCTTGAACGACTGGCCGGTGGCGCGGGCCTTGCGCGGTGAAACCGGCGAATTGGAGGCGAAGGCTTATCGGCCCGGGACCGACAGCGCCTGGACCGGCATTTACCGCTATGCGCCGCTGCGTGATGCCTGCGGCGCGATTGTCGGTGCTGTCCTTGCCTGCCGGGACGTCACCGCCAAGCGCGCCTTGCAAGCATCCCTGAGGGCCAGCGAGCAACGTTTTCAGGCCCTGGTGGATGGCGCGCCGGACGGCATTTTTATTCAGAACGCGCAGTGAAAGTATCAATAAGCCAATGCCGCTCTGCTGGAGATGCTTGGCGTCAACGACGCCGCCGAAGTGTTAGGGACCAAGGCTGCCGATTGGGTGGTGCCCGGAGGTCTGGCGACCCGAGAGCGCGCGGAAGCCGTCTTCAGGCCGGGTGAAAAACGGGTGTTCAGTTGCACGCTAGTGCGCCGTGACGGCACGCACGTCCCCGTGGAAGTGAGAGGGGTGCAAGTAGACCCGGAGATGGCCGTTGGATTTGTCCGCGACGTGAGCGCGCGGGTGGTCGCAGAGGCGCAGGAACGGCAGCTGCGCGATGAACTGGAACGCACCCGCAGAATGGAATCCATCGGCCAGCTTGCGGCCGGGCTCGCGCATGATTTCAACAATATTCTGCAGGCCCAGAAGCTGTTTCTCGCCCTGCTCAAACGCAAGCTGAGCACCCACGTCGAGGCGGCTCAGGATTTGGGCAATATCGAATCTTGTACCGACAAGGCCGGCGGCCTTATTTCGAATCTGCTGGCTTTTGGTCGCAAACGGTTAAGCCAACCGCAACGGGTTGACCTCAACCTTGTGCTGTTGCGGATGGGGGAGCTGCTCAAGTCCTCGGCCGGCGAGCACATCGACTTCCAGATAAGGCCGGCACCGGCGGCGCTGTGGGTAAACCTCGACCCCGGCCACCTTGAGCAAATCATGCTTAACCTGGTGCTCAACGCTCGCGATGCCATGCCGGACGGCGGCGAACTGCGGATCCAGATGGCGGACGAGACCGATCCTGCGAGCGGGCGAGCTTGGGCGAGACTCTCGGTCATCGATACCGGCATAGGCATCGAGGCCCAAGCGCTCGAGCGGGTGTTTGAACCCTTTTTCAGCACCAAGCCAGAGGGGCCGAACTGTGGTTTGGGGCTGGCCTCGGTGCATGGGCTGGTGCATCAAAATCACGGTGAGATTGCGGTGCGCAGCCGGGTGGGCGCGGGTACTCAATTTGATGTCCGTTTTCCGCTTGCGGATGCCGGGCCGCAGCCCCAGCCGCCGGTGGCTGAACGCGAGTTCCCTGCTGATTGTCCGTTTCGCCGAGTGTTGCTGGTTGAAGACGATGAGTTCGTGCGCAAGGTGACCAGGCTCATGCTGGAGGCGGCGGGGCATGAGGTGCGGGAAGCGGCCAGTGGACCGGCGGCGCTGGTGCTGTTGGAGCAGCAGACGTTTTTCCCGCAGCTCCTCATCACGGATCTCGTGATGCCCGGGATGAACGGCTGTGCGCTCGCAGACCGCGTGCGTGAGCGCTGCGGTGAGTTGCCGGTCATCGTTGTTTCTGGTCACCCTAAAGGCGTGGTGGGGCGCGACGGCGAACTGGCGGCGGGGATCAATTTTCTGTCCAAGCCCTTTTCCGCTGAACAGCTGCAGCGAATGATTGCCTCGCTTGAGGATAAACGCTGATGTCAGGCGTGTGAGGCGGAGGCAACGCGGGCTTGCGGCGGTCGTGTTCTCACTGCTGGCGCTGATAGACCAAGCCGCGGTCGCCGCGACGTTTGGGCATTCGGCCATGCACGCGGGCCGCGAGTTTGGCGCGGCGGCGGCGCAGGCCCCAGGCGGCGCCGACAAGTCTCATTGGCAGCCCGTGCGCGCGCCGCGATCGCGCTGTTACGGCTGTTCGCATCGGAGCGGACCTGCCAAACGCCGCTTCAAGCGCCAGCAGCCCTGCCCCTCAACCGGTCGTTCCACCGGCCCTTGCCCGGGCTATGTGATCGACCATATCAAACCGCTGAAGCGCGGCGGCGCGGACGCGCCACACAACATGCAGTGGCAGACCCGGGAAGCCGCCAAGGCCAAAGACCGTTGGGAGTGAGCGGCAAGGGGCGCTCACCAAAAGCGGGAGTCAGCAAAGTGAGAACCAGTTCTCATAAGTTTTTCAATGGATGCTTGTGCCGGATCAATTTGATCGCTACCTTCAACCCAAGGAAGAAATGCTGCCCCGCAAAAGGACTGCAGGGGATATGGAACGCAGAGTCGCGGTTCGCCGGGCTGCTGGTTCGCATGGAAAGGAGATCACGTTTGGGCAGTCACATGCCGCAAGCGCAGCCTTAAACAGGCAACACTTGCCGGTCTTGCCCATTGACCAAGGTCAGTACGATGCGCCGCCGGGCGGTCTTACTTCCCGCTGTCATGCCTGGCACTCAACGCTGCCCGGTTGCGATCATCCCGTTACTCCGTTCTGGAGGCGGGATCCATGCGATGCCTTTGCGCCCGTCACCGTTACTTCACGTTTCTGAACAGCCAGTTGATGGCGCTGCGGCCGATGTCGCGCGGCGCGTGAACGCACCGGCTTACCCCCACGCATTGGCGGTAGCGATGGCGCTCACGTGTTGGCAACACCAAGCAGGGCCCAGAGGGTGGTTGTGGCCGTCAATGCGGCCGTAACACCGCTTCAGTCTAAAACAAGCCTGCGCGGCCCTTGGGCCACGCCTCGCCCACGGAGAAACTCAGCAATGGACATGTCACGTAGTCAAAGGAAATACGGTTTTATCCACCGCGCGCTCACCGTCAGCGCACTGGTAGCAGGCTTCGCGACCAGCGCCAGCGCGCTGGCCTGGACCGCGACGGAAGACGCTTCATCCCCCAGTGTGATGAGCCTCGGCAGCATCACCGGGAATGTGCTCTCGTTTGAAGGTGAGGCTTTAGTCAGTTCGAACAACGGTGTAAACGACGTCTTCACCGACAGCATGACGATTAACATCGTCGCCGGCGCCGGAGAACTGCTGCGGCGCATTACCTTAAGCGAACGCGCTTTCGTCAACTTGGGGTCAGCTTCGACCTACTCATTTTCCGCTCAGGCCACGGCCCTGATTAACGGCGGCGCGACCGTTAACCTCGGGAATTTTGAGTGGGATAGCGAGAGCACCGGAACGCCCGGATATGCCTTCGCGTTCGGCAACCTTGATTTGCTGTCTGGGGTAAGCGCGGTGACGCTCTATTTGGAGAACACCGTGAGCTATGCCAATTTTGACGACACTGTGACTGGCGCTTATGTTCGCCTCGATGAGATCGCGATGTCAGTGGAAACCGCTCCGGTGCCGGTGCCCGCCGCCCTGTGGTTGTTCGCGCCGGCAGTGGTGTTGGTGGCACGTCGCCGTGGCAACACACTGTGAAACGGAACACTCAAGGCCGCATGGCTCACAAGCTTTTTGAAGGAACAAACATGAACAGCCACATCAAAACTCTGGCGCTGGCGATAACGCTGGCGTTCGGCGGGCTGAGCGCTAACGCGCTGGCCGCGACCGTTTCTAACATCACCTCACTCAACGCTGGCGGCTACACCGGGGTGAGCCTCAACGGGGCGGGCGGTCTGGACCTAGCGCTCGACGAGGCGTTTCAGGACACGGCGGGCACGAGCGGTGGATTCGTTGATTCCATCAGCTTTACGCTTACCGCCGCACCTGGCGAATATCTGTCTTTTCTTAACCTCTGGCAGTCTGGCTTCGCCACCTCCGGTACCGCGAACTCGGCGAAAACCGTCGCCACCTCCACGCTGATCGTGAACGGGATTAGCACGCCGGCAGGCGGCAGCTCGTTAACCAAATCAAACGGCGGAAGTCCGCAAATCGCAGCTCAGTTTTCTTTGACCGGCGCCAGCAACCCGCTGTTTACCTTCGAGCCCAATACCACCAGCGCAAATATCACGGTGCTCACGACCCTGATCGCGACGGCGCTTGGAAATTCCGCGACCAGAGAAAGCGCCTACCTGCGGCTCAACACTGCGTCGATCGATGTGGGCACAATGCCGGTGCCCCTGCCGGCCGGCGTGTTGCTGTTGGCGCCGGGCCTGCTTGCTTTAATGCCGCGGCGAGTGACGAACTAAGCGCCACGCGCGCAGAGCCCTCGATAACGCCGCCTCCGGGCGGCGTTTTTTTTGGCGATGACGGTCGTCTTGTGAATGAGGGTCCGAGCCTGCTGCGCGCGGTCTTGCATCCCGGTACCGTCGGGTTTTTCATCCTGCGACCGGCTCGCGCCCATGAGCCCACGCGGGCAGTGTGATATCGGTGACGGCATTCGCCAGCTCTGGCCTGCCAGCGCTCACCGTTAATCCCGAGGACTGTCATGACTCACTCCCTTATTGCCCTGCTCGAAACCCTTTTGCCGCAGATCCACGTCAGCCTGCGCAACAACCTGCAGGGGGAAGTGGCGCGTTACATCCCGGAGCTCGGCAAAGTGGCGCCCGACCAACTCGGCATGGCCGTGATGCTGGCGAAAGGCGAGCTGATAAGCGTTGGGGATTGCGAGAGTCCGTTCACGATTCAGTCGGTATCCAAGGCGTTTAGTTAGGCCATGCTGCTGGACGCGCTGGGGCCAGAGGACGTGGCCAAGGTGGTTGGCGTGCAGCCTAGCGGTGAGCCGTTCAATAACATCACGCTCGATCCGCGTACCCAGCGCCCGTTCAATCCCATGCTCAATGCGGGTGCCATTGCGGTGGCCGGCGGCCTTTATGAGTGCTTTGGCGAGGAGTCCTTCGCCCGCATGCTGCAGGTGTTTGGCGACGCGGCGGGGCGACCGCTAGCGGTAGACGAGGCTGTGTTTCAATCGGAGCAAGCCACCGGCGATCGCAATCGCGCTATCGGACACCTCTTGCGCGCAGCCGGCGTTTTTAAGGCGCCGGTAGATGCGGTGCTGGAACTGTATTTTCGGCAGTGCTCGGTGCTGGTCACTGCGCGCGACCTCGCGGCAATGGCGGCGACTTTGTCTAATCTCGGAACGCATCCGCGAACCGATGCCAACGTCTTCAGCCCCTTGACCGTGAGGCAGACGCTGTCGGTGATGTTCACCTGCGGCATGTACGACGGCGCCGGCAACTGGGCGTGTAACGTGGGCGTGCCGGCCAAGAGCGGGGTTGGCGGCGGCATCCTTGCGGTGATCAACCGGCAGCTCGGCATCGGCGTCTTCTCGCCCCGCCTGGATGCGGCGGGTAACTCGGTGCGGGGCCAGTTGGCGTGCATTCATCTGGCAGAGGAACTAGGACTGCACGTGTTTGATAGCAGCAATGCGGGTTCGGCCTTGCTGGATGCGCGCTAGGCGCTGTGGACTTGGGGGCCCCCTGCGTTTCTTTGCGTTAGGATTCCGACCTCCATTCGCCCCTGAGGTCCTCGCCGATGAGCACGATCCCTGTCGAGTTGATTGCGCCGCTGTTCAATCCCGCCAGTTTTGCCGAAGCGGGACTGATTGATGAGGTGATGCGGGAGGTGCGGGCGCGCTATCCGCTGGCGCAAGCCGAAGTGCCGGGTTTCGACCCGCACTGGATTGTGAGTCGCCACGCGGACATCCAGGAAATCAGCCGGCAGAACGACCTGTTTCACAATGCCGACCGCTCCGCCACGCTGATTCCGCGCGATGGCGAGGCGCTGGTGCAGGAGTTCACGGGTGGCGCCTACAACCTGTTCCGCTCGCTGGTGCAGCTCGATCCGCCGGAACATGGGCCGTACCGACAGGTGACCGTGAAGGCGTTTTCGCCGCAGAACATCGCGCAACTCAAGAGCCACATCGCAGTGGTGGCCGCCGAGCGGGTGGCCGGCTTGCGCGACCTTGGGCCGGCGTTCGATTTCGCGCATGAACTGGCAATGCCGTATCCGCTCGGCGTGGTGCTGGATCTGGTGGGCGTGCCGCGTGTGGATCACCCGCAGATGCTGCGACTCACGCAATGGCTGTTCAGCTGGGCCGATCCGGATTTGCGTCGGCCGGGCACCGATCCCATGAATCCCACGCACCAGACCGTGACCTAAAAAACGGTGTTCGATGAATTCAACACCTATTACAGCGCCCTGATGGCGGTCCGCCGCGCGAATCCCCGTGAGGATTTGGCCACCCTTATCGCCAACGCCGAAATCGACGGCCAGCCGATGGAACACAACGCCGCGATTTCTTACTACGCGATTCTGTCAACCGCTGGCCACGACACCACCTCGCACACCACCGCGACCGCCATGGCGGTGCTCGCCCAGCGACCGGACCTGCTCGCGCAGTTGCAGGCGGAACCGAACCTCATTGCGGCGTTTGTGGAAGAAGCCATTCGGTGGGCGACGCCGGTGAAGCAATTCATCCGACACGCGACAGCGGATTGCCAGGTGGCGGGCGTTTCTATCGCCAAGGGCGACCGGCTGTATCTGTCGTATCCGTCGGGCAACCGCGATGAGTCCGTTTTTCACGCGCCGTTCGAGTTTCGTCTCGACCGCCAGCCTAATCGTCATGTGGGCTTTGGGCACGGTGGGCATGTGTGTCTGGGCCAGCATCTGGCACGACTGGAAATGAAATTGCTGTGGGAAGCCCTGATTCCGGAAATTGAGGCCTTAGAACTTAACGGCCCTGTGCAGCTGATTCATTCCGAGTTTGTCTCGGGTCCGAAGTCGGTGCCGGTGCGCGTGCGGTTTCGGTAGCGGCGCGCGACAGCTCGCGACCCTGTGAGATGGCTGAGCGTTTGGAGGCTGCCCCGGAACTTGAACGACACCAGAGGACACGACAATCCATCAAATTTAAATAACACTGCCCGCGCAACGGCGCGTACGGTTGTTGGCGACGCCCGGCCGACAACAGCAGCCAGCGTGGAGCACCGACCGCGCACGGTTCCGGGTTTGCAGCACTCTGCTTTGCGAAAGAAAAGTGATTACCAATGAAATGGCTCCCCAAATTTGCGTCCGCCCTGATCTGCTGCGGGGTTCTCGCCAGCGCTGCCGTTAGCGCAGCACCGTTCAGCTCGCCTGCCGACTTACACGGCAAGAGCATTGCCGTGGCGACCGGTTCGGCGCAGGAGGCGTTTGTCAGGCAGGCCTATCCGGATTCGACACTCCTGCAGTACCAGAACATCCCTGACACCGTCATGGCGGTCACCTCGGGCAAGGCGGACGCGTCGATTAAGGACGATGTGTCGCTGGCCGAACTGTTGCGTCAAAACGATTCTCTTGGCGTGCTTGGCGAGTCGATGTTTTCCTCGCCCCTGGCCAGCGGATTTCGCAAGGGGAACGTGGAGCTGAAGGCGCAGTTCAATGGCTTTCTGGCGCAGATCCGCCAGAACGGCGTTTACGAGGAGATGGTGAATCGGTGGATACGGCATCCCACCAATGCGATGCCCGAAATCCCCAACAAGGGCGACAACGGGGAACTTACGATCGCTGCGGCGGTTATCGGTTTGCCGTTCTTCGCCGTGAAGGACAATGTGCTGAGCGGGTTCGAAGTCGAACTGATTGACCGGTTCGCGGCTTCGCTCGGCAAAAAGCCGCAATACCTGATCATGGATATCGGCGGCATGATCGCCGCCGTGGCATCTGGCAAGGCGGATATCCTCGCGGGTTTGTACGATACGGAGGAGCGGCGCAAACGAATCGATTTCTCTGATCCGTACTACAGCATGGGCAACCAGTTCTTCACCCTGAAGACAAAGATTGCCGGCGCCAGCGGGCCTGCGTCACAGACCACTACCGGCCCATCGAAAATCGCCTCAGCCGCCGATCTGCACGGCCGCCGCATTGCAGTGATGATGGGCACCGCCTACGCGGATTACGCGACCAAGACTTTTCCCGACTCGACGATTTTGCAGTACCAGTCGCAGAGCGATGTGTTGATTGCTGTTGCGGAAGGCAAAGCCGACGCCTCCATCAACGATGTCGACACGCTGCGCGAAATCCTGCGCGAGAACGATGCGTTCGGCACCGTCGGGGAGTCCCTGTTCTCGTTCGACGCGGGGGTCGGTTTCCGCAAGGACAGCGCCGAGCTGCGAGGCCGCTTCAACGAGTTCCTGAAGCAAAGCCGCGAGAACGGTGTGTATGACGCCCTGCTGGATCGCTGGTTGAAGCGGGCCGACCATAAGATGCCCGAGATTTCCGAACCCGGTGACGGCGGTGAGTTGGTGATCGGCACCGCCATCGTCGGCTTGCCGATAGTCGGCATGGAAAACAACGAGCTGGTTGGGTTTGATATCGAGATGATGAAACGCTTTGCCGCCTCGCTCGGCATGCGCGCGAAATTCTCGACGATGGACTTTGGTGCCATGATTCCGGCGCTCGCCAGCGGTAAGGTCGATCTGATCGCGTGCGAGATTTTCATTACCCCGGAGCGGCAAAAGCGCATCGACTTCTCCGACCCTTACTACAACGTGGGCAACAAGATCTTCGCGCTCAAAAAGAATATTGCCGGCAGCGATGTCACGGCGGCGGCAGATGTACCGCCTAAAGCCTCGTTCCTGCAGGAGGTCGTCGAGAGCTTCAAGAGCAATATCATCGAAGAGAAGCGCTATCTGCTGATTCTGGATGGCCTGCAAACGTCGGTCGTAATCTCGATTTTCGCCACGCTGTTCGGCACCGCTTTGGGGGGTGTTGTGTGCTTCATGCGCATGTCGCGTAACCGGCTGCTGAGCGTGCCGGCGAAGGTCTACATTTCGATCCTCCGCGGCATGCCGGTGCTGGTGCTGCTGATGCTCATCTTCTACGTCGTGTTTGCTTCCGTCGCCATCAATCCAACCCTCGTTGCCATCATCGCCTTCGGCATGAATTTCGCGGCGTATTTTGCGGAGATCTTCCGCGCCGGCATGAGCGGGCTTAACAAGGGACAGCAGGAAGCGGGCATTGCGATGGGATTCACGCCGACACAGACGTTCATGCACATCATGCTGCCGCAGACGATCGTGCGCATCCTGCCGGTCTATAAGGGCGAGCTCATCTCACTGGTGAAGATGACGTCGGTCGTGGGTTACATCGCGGTGCAGGATCTGACCAAGGCGGGAGATATCATCCGCAGCCGCACCTTCGACGCGTTCTTTCCGCTGGTGATGGTGGCGGTGCTGTATTTCCTGATTGCCTGGATACTGATGCAGGCCCTCGAATATCTCGAGTGGCGCATCGATCCGATGACCAAGCGTGGCAAGGCGGGTGCGAAATGATCAAGGTCGAGCATCTTTCAAAGAGATTTGGTGATGTCACCGTGCTGAAGGACATCACCACCGAAATCCGCAAAGGCGAGGTGGTTGCGATCATTGGGCCGTCCGGTACCGGCAAAAGCACCTTCCTGCGCTGCCTGAACCTGCTGGAAACGCCGAGCGGCGGCGCGATTCATATCAATGGCGAAGACGTGCTTGGTGCGCGCACCGATGTGCCCAAGCTCCGCCAGAAAATGAACATGGTGTTCCAGTCGTTCAATTTGTTTTCGCATCTGAGCGTGCTTGAGAACCTCACGCTGGCGCCGATCAAATTGCGCGGCGTTGAGAAAGCCGTAGCCGAGAAGCGCGCGCGCGAACTGCTGCACATGGTGGGGCTGGGAGAGAAGGCAGACCATTTTCCGTCCGAACTGTCGGGCGGTCAGCAGCAGCGCGTTGCAATCGCGCGCTGTCTGGCGATGGAGCCCGAGGCGGTGCTGTTCGATGAGCCCACATCGGCGCTCGACCCAACGATGGTCAGCGAGGTACTCGCGGTCATCCGCCGCCTCGCCAAGGACGGCATGACCATGGTTATCGTCACGCATGAAATGGATTTCGCCCGGGACGTCGCGAACCGGATTTTCTATATGGACGAAGGACTGATCTACGAGGAAGGCAGCCCGGCGCAGATCTTCGAGAATCCGCAGAAGGAAAAAACCCGGATATTCATCAATCGGGTGCGCAGCTGCCGGCACGAGGTGCTATCTCGCGATTACGATCTGTACGCGATGAACGGACAAATTGAGACCTTCTGCGAGAAGCAGATGCTGGGGAAAACAGCGCGCCACAACCTCTTGTTGCTGCTCGAGGAAATCCTGCAGCTGTACAAGCCGGCGCTGGGCCAAATCAGGCTGTCCGTGAGCGTGGAATATTCCGAGAAGACCGAGCAGCTGGCATTGTCCTTCACCAGCAACGCTGCCACCGGCAATGTGATGGAGTCTGACAATCCCGACGACGAATTGCCGATCCTGATCATTCATAACCACGCTGAGCAGATACATTTTGATTCGGCTGAGGGTGCGGACCGGTTGCAGCTGGTGGTTAAGAGGAGCTGACCGAAGGCTTGAGTTGCTCAGCTGCTTGGGAGCCAGCGTTGGAGGCAGAAATGGTGGGCCCGCTCGGACTGGCGGTGGGCAATTAAGCATTTGAAATCAGCGTTTTTCTGATTTTTATTGTGGCGAAGTTACCGTCATAAATACCGTCATTGAAGCTTCAGTCTGATGTGGTGGCGGGTGGTCCAGGGTGGGCCAAAAACCGGCTTCGCGATGAGGGCGAAATTCGGTGAAAAAGATTTCGACGCGCGGGCGGTGCTGATGGGGAGCGTCCGGTTGGTGAATGGCTCGGTGCTGGTATTGCAATCCGGCATTTCGCAAAATGCAGGGAGGCTGCAGTGAGCAAGAGGAATATCGTGAACGCTGAGACGCTGGTAGAAGCGGCGCTGCATCTGCCTATCGCGTAACGCGCCGAACTGGCGCACGAGCTGCCGCTCAGCCTCGAGGAGCAGTGCGAAGACGAGATCGCGCAGGCGTGGCATGCAGAGGTGGCCCGGCCCGCAGCGGAACCTGCTAACGGGAAGGTTGATACGGTTTCAGCCGACGGCGTACGCGCCGAGGCCCAAGCCCTGTTGGGGTGACCTATCGGTTGTACCGCGCGGTTCTCGTATGAGGTCTGGGCGGCAGAGTTGTTTGCGACTACATGGCCAACAGCGCGTGGCTGCAGGTTGCGAAATACGCGCAGACCGCGGGGTGTGATGGCGATAAGTTCTTGCCTCAACCAGACGGCGGACGAGATTGGAAAAAAGCCTGAAAGTCCGTTCGCGGCGCCTCTCACAGTTTGGCGTAGGGCTCGGTTCGTGTGGGCAGATTCACCCTGCACGTCATCTTGGGCCGCGCCTTCAGTCTCGAATAGTTTGGATTCTATGAAATGGAGGTCGTCTTACCCATGTCTACCAACAAAACCCTTGGCAAGCTGGCGCGGGTTCCGTTACGCGAAGCTTGGAAGCACGAAGCCGGTGACTTCACCCCTTGGCTGGCTGAGGCCGAC
>CAMCQE010000007.1 GCA_945876945.1 Klebsiella pneumoniae | reverse complement strand
CAGGTAGGCGGCAAAGGCGGTGGGCGTCCCGATCTCGCGCAGGCCGGTGGCCCTGATGTCGCGGCCTTACCGGCGGCGCTGGAGTCGGTTCAGGGCTGGGTGGCCGAGCGCCTCGGCTAAACGCACAAGCAAAGACAGAGAGTCTTATGAGTCTGATTGTCCAGAAGTTCGGCGGGACGTCCGTCGGTTCCGTTGAACGTATCCAGGCCGTGGCCGAGCGCGTGGCGCGCGACCACGCCGCCGGGCATCGCTTGGTGGTTGTGGTGTCCGCCATGTCGGGGGAGACCGATCGCCTGCTCAATCTTGCCCGCGCCATCCAGAATCCGCCGGCGCCGCGCGAACTCGATAGCCTGCTGTCGACCGGCGAGCAGGTCACGATTGGCCTGCTGGCCATGGCGCTCGAAGCCCGTGGCGTGCCGGCTAAGTCCTATACCGGTGCCCAGGTCAAAATCCTGACTGATTCGGCTTTCAACAAAGCCCGTATCGAGGCGATTGATTCCGCCAATATCGAAGCGGACCTCAATAGCGGCAAAGTGGTGGTCGTCGCCGGTTTTCAGGGCGTTGATGCCAACGGCAATATCACCACCCTCGGTCGCGGCGGGTCAGATACCACGGGCGTCGCGCTTGCAGCCGCGCTGAATGCGGATGAATGCCAGATCTACACCGATGTTGACGGCGTCTACACCACCGACCCGCGCATCGTGCCCGAGGCCCGGCGCCTTGAGCGCATCACTTACGAAGAAATGCTCGAAATGGCCAGTCTCGGCGCCAAGGTGCTGCAGATCCGTTCGGTTGAATTCGCGAGCAAGTATCAGGTCACGCTGCGCGTGCTGTCGTCCTTCAAGGATGGTCCGGGCACGCTGATCACGACAGAGGAGAACATCATGGAAGCCGCATTGATTTCAGGCGTCACGCTCAATCGCGATGAAGCCAAGCTCACCGTACTGGGCGTGCCCGATCGGCCGGGTATTGCCGGGGCAATTCTTGGCCCGGTGGCGGACGCCAATATCGAAGTCGACATGATCGTCCAGAATGTGGCTGCCGATGGTTCGGCCGACTTCACCTTTACGGTCAATCGCAACGACTTTGACAAAGCACTCGGCATCCTCCAAGGCATTGCCGGTGAATTGAAGGCCCGCGAAGTCACCGGCGATCGCAAGATTGTTAAGGTGTCCCTGGTCGGAGTGGGGATGCGCTCACATGCTGGCATTGCCAGCCGCGCGTTCCGGATTCTGGCCAGCGAAGGCATCAACATTAAGATGATCTCCACCTCTGAAATCAAAATCTCGGTGGTGGTTGATGATAAGTATGGAGAGTTGGCGGTACGTGCCCTGCACTCCGAGTTTGGATTGGGCGGATAGCGTCAAAAATTCAAGACGAAATATAGGGCCATCATTCGTCCCTATCGGCTAGAATGTCATCCACTTGTAGGATGCTTGCACGCAAACGCTGAGAAGAATGCACAGGTGCCTAAGAGAAACGGCTAGCGCTAAAGCCGGCACCAAGGCTTGAAACGTAGCAGTAGACGATGGATTCCGCTGAATACTTTTGAGGGTCATGGTCCCCGAGGGTCGCGAAAGCCGGCGGTATTCGAATAATTCAGGGCGCAGGGCGTCCATGTATCAGGTTTGGAGATTAGGCATGCTCATTCTTACCAGAAGAGTCGGGGAGTCGCTGATGATCGGCGACGAGGTCAATGTGACGGTGCTCGGCATCAAAGGCAATCAGGTTCGCATTGGTGTGAATGCGCCCAAGGATGTCGCGGTTCATCGCGAAGAAATTTATCAGCGTATTCAGCAGGAACAACCCGGACAGGCTGTCGCAGACGACGAATAAACCCGGATGAGCGAGACCACGCTTTACGCTGGCAAGCCTCATGGGTATTCTGCCCGCCACGGAGAGATGGCCGAGTGGCTGAAGGCGCTCCCCTGCTAAGGGAGTATAGGGTCAAAAGCTCTATCGAGGGTTCGAATCCCTCTCTCTCCGCCAATAAAAGTGCCCGCTAAAAGCGGGCATTTTTATTGGCGGAGAGAGAAGCCATGATGAGAACCCTTAGGTTCGACAAGCGCGCAACGCGCGCTTGGACGCGCATAGCGCGCCCCGCAGGGGTGAGCATTCGCCCGAGCGAATGCGAATCCATCCCTCTCTCCCCAAAGAGCCCGCTAAAAGCGGGCACTATATTGGCGGAGAGAGAGGCCATGATGAGAACCCTTAGGTTCGACAAGCGAATGCGAATCCATCCCTCTCTCCCCAAAGAGCCCGCTAAAAGCGGGCACTATATTGGCGGAGAGAGAAGCCATGATGAGAACCCTTAGGTTAGACAAGCGCGCAACGCGCGCTTGGACGCGCACAGCGCGCCCCGCAGGGGTGAGCATTCGCCCAAGCGAATGCGAATCCATCCCTCTCTCGCCAAAGAGCCCGCTAAAAGCGGGCACCATATTGGCGGAGAGAGAAGCCACGATGAGAACCCTTAGGTTCGACAAGCGCGCAACGCGCGCTTGGACGCGCATAGCGCGCCCCGCAGGGGTGAGCATTCGCCCAAGCGAATGCGAATCCATCCCTCTCCCGCAGAAGCAGGTAGTAAAGCCGAAATGACCCCGTGCGCCGGTGAACCTCGCGGCCCCGTCTGTGGGAGCGCCCCAAGGGCGCGATAGCGCAAGTCTCGCCCTCCGCGCGGCGCGCATCTCTCTCCTGAAGCATGCGGCCAAAGCTTGCCGACGCAGCCCTCAATATCTCCCCGCGATTAAAGCCGCCTATACTTCGGCCACCGCAACGTGACCCTGCAGCCGGAGCCACCGCCATGGATTTCCTTGCCATGAATCCGCTAGAACGCCGGTTCGCCGTGGACGACCTGCTCGCCCGCTACGCCCGCTGTATCGACGACGACCAGCTCGAACAATGGCCCAGCTTTTTTACCGAGCACGCGCGCTATATCGTGCGCTCGCAGGAAAACGCCTCGCGCGGACTGCCGACAGCCGCGATGTACTGCGATTCCCGCGCCATGCTGGTCGACCGCGTAGTCGCGCTGCGTAACGCCAACATTTACGAATCGCACCGCTATCGCCACCTCATTAGTTGCACGGTGCTTGAAGACATCACCGCGGAGGCGCTCACCGCCGTCAGCAACTACGTGGTGTTTCGCACCCGCACCAACGGCGCCACCGATATCTTCAGCGCCGGTGGCTACCGCGACCGCATCGTGCTGGACGGCGAGTCCCTACGCTTCGCCGAAAAACGGGTGACCTTCGACACCGACCGCATCGACACCTTGCTGGTGACGCCGTTATGAGTACCGACAATCTTCTCCATTGGCCCACGCAAACGAACGGCGCGCGCGTGCCTTACGGCGTCTTTACCGACCGCGAGTGGTATGTGCGCGAGCAGGCCACAGTGTTTCGCGGTGAGACCTGGAGTTTCGTGGCGCTGGAGGCGGAAATCCCGAAGCCCGGCGACTACAAATCGACCTTTGTAGGCGACACGCCGGTGATCGTCACCCGCGATAACGAGGGCAACATCAACGTCTTGCAAAACCGCTGCGCGCATCGCGGCGCGCTGGTGTGTCGCGAGCGTCGAGGCAATGCGCGGCGGCTGGAATGCGTGTATCACCAGTGGAATTACGACCTGCGCGGACGTTTACGCGGCGTGCCGTTTCGCGCTGGCATCAACGGCAATGGCGGCATGCCGGCGGACTTCAATCTGGATGCGCATGGTCTGCAAAGCCTGCGGGTGGCGTGCTTGCACGGCCTCGTGTTCGCCAGTTTCTCGAGCAACGTGGCGCCGCTGGAGGACTATCTGGGCCCGATGGTGGTGGGCGCGATCGCCCGGCTGTTCAACCGCGAGATTGTGGTGAGCGGCGACCAGCGCCAGTTCATTCACGGCAACTGGAAGCTCTACGCGGAGAACACCCGCGACCCGTATCACGCGAGCCTGCTGCATCTCTTTCACAACACTTTCGGGCTTTATCGTTCCTCGCAAACCGGCGCCTGCAAGATGGACGCCGGCCATCGTCACACGCTGCTCTATGCGATGGCGGGCACCAGCAGCACAGAGGCGGACAAAGCGGCGTACCAGGACAGCCGCAGCCTGAACACCGCGTTCAAGCTGGCCGATCCGTCGGTGCTGGCGGGTCGGAAGGAGTTCGATGACGGCATCACGCTGGTCATCCTCTCCGTCTTCCCTAACCTCGTAGTTCAGCAAATTGCCAACACGCTGGCGGTGCGCCAAATCGTGCCGTATTCAGTCGATTCCTTCGAACTCGTGTGGACGCATTTTGGCTACGCCGACGACGACGCCGCCATGCAGGAAATCCGGCTCAAGCAGACCAACCTCATCGGGCCGGCCGGCTACGTGGCGATGGAAGACGGCGAAGCGGTGGAAATCGTGCAGCGTGCGATTACGCGGGGTGCCGACGCGCACTCGTGGATTGCGATGGGTGGTGGCCGCGCGGAAGACGCCGAGCATCTGGTGACCGAATCCGCCATCGTGGGCTTCTGGGAAAACTATCGGCGCCTGATGGGGATTGCGGTCGCGGACAGCTAGCGGCCGCGGATTGCACCAGATCCCGCCAGCCTCCGGCTGGCGTTACTGCTCAGGTCCCACTACTGCGTTTGGCGGCGGAAGAAAATGCTGATCTCCGCCACCTGCACGCCGAACTTGCTCATCTTCGTGCGGTTGGCGAGCGTCTGCTCATCGATGAGAAACATCCAGTCGTCCATCGTCATAGTCCATGTCTTGCCATCGACCGGCAGCGCGAGCTGGTAGCGCCATTGCAGCGCATTGCCTGCGGCCTCGCCTTGCGCCACGCCCACCACGTCGCCCGCAGTCCCTTCGTAGCGGTCACCCTGTTTTTTGATTTCCCAGCGGCGATGTTCCTTTTTGCCGTCGGACCAGTCGAAGTTTTCTTCCAGCACGCCCGTGTCGCCCTGCCAGCGGGCGTCGATATGGACGGTAAAGCGGCGCAACACCTTGCCACTTCTGTCCTGCACCATGCCCCAGCCGGTGATGTCACCGTTGAAGTATTGCTGGAGGTCAAGCTTGGGCTGCTGCTCGTGATAATCCTGCACGCTAATTTGCGAGCATGCGCTCAGCAGGAAGGCGAGCCCGGCAATGAGGATTTTCGTCATGTTCAATGCTCCTTGGAGGTGAGTGAGGCGGGCGCCGGCCGCAGGCCCGCGCTGGCCAGTATGAGCGCCGCAATGCCCTTCAAGACACATGGCAACAGCGCGTAGGTCAGGGAGAGCGCATGCAGTGCCGTGGCGCTGGTGGCTTGGGGTTGGTAGCCCAGCAACGCGAGCAAGGGCAGACCCGCACCGGCGGCCAACGCGAGATTGGCTTTGGTCAATAAATTCCACAGCCCAAAATACGCGCCTTCTCGGCGGGGCTTGCCGGCGGCTTCGTCGCGATCGATAACCTCGGCGAGCAGCGCGGGCGGCAGCGCCAGATCCGCGCCCAGCGCGAGGCCGGAGAGCCCACAAATGACGCCAAAGGCGACCACTTCATTGGCGCCAAGCCGATAGGCCCACACAAACGTCACGACCGATAGCAGCATCCCGGCGAACCACGCGGCGCGTTTGCCCACGCGTTTAGCCAGCGCCAGCCACAGCGGCATGCCGAGCGCGCCGGCGGCGAAATAGATCACGAGAAACAGCCCGCTGAGGTCGGCGCGGCCGATCACGTCAGCGATGTAGAACAAGACCATCGTGGCCGGAATTGAGGCCGCAATCCCGCTCACCATGAACACCAGTGCGAGATGGCGAAAAGCCGGATTGTTGAGCGGCATGAGCAAAGCCTCACGTGGCGACAGCGCGGCCGGTGCGTCGGCATGAGGCCTCGCGGCCTTTGGCCCGAAGCGCAGCGTGATGCCTCCCATCACCAGTAACAGCCCGATAAACAGCAGGGCGAAGCGGGCATAGGCCTCGCGAGGGCCCAGTTGGATGACCCAGAATTCGGGCAGCGCGGCGGCGAGAAAAACGCCGCCGAGCGCCAGCCCTTCGCGCCAGGCCGTGACCCGCGTGCGCTCGTGCGGGTTTACCGCAAGCTCTGCGCCCAGCGCCTGATAGCTCACGCTCACCAGGCTGTAGCCGAGGTACACCACCAGCAGCGCGGCACTCAACCACGCTGCCAAGGCCGCGCTTCCCAGCGCGGGCGGCGTGAGCAGGCCGAGCATGCCAAGGCCAAGCAGCGGCAGTCCGGCGGCGATCCAGCGCTGTCGGCCCTGACCACGCGCCGCGCTGCGATCGCTCAGCCATCCGAGCACAGGATCCTGCGCGGCATCCAGACTGCGGGCGAGCAGCAACAACAGGCCCACGAGGCTCAGATCGAGCCCGAGCGTTTCCGTATAAAACTTCGGGACGACGACATAAATCGGCAGCGCCGCCATGGCGAGTGGGAAGCCGAGCGCGGCATATGCCAGCAGCGATCGCGTGTTAAGCGGGGCATTCATGGTGATTTTGGACTGAGGGGGCTTGTCGGTATTACGCGCGTCGCCGGCCGGCAGCGCAATGCGCAGGCTCCGTCAGTCATACTGCCCCACGTTCTGCGTCTTTTTAGAGGTCTTGCCCATGCGCCATTGTCTCGCTCTCTCCGTCTTCGGCCTGTCTTTTCTCGCCGCCACGGCTCACGCAGATCCGGCGCTGGATCGCATCAAGGCACGCGGCAGTTTGATTGTCTCGGTCAAGAATGAGGGCGAGCGCCAGCAGGCGGCGCATAAAGATCCGGCTCACTTTGCCAAGCGGGATTTTGAAATTGGTATTGCGCGCGCGCTGGCTGCGCATCTGACAGGGTCGGCCGACACACTCGAGCTCCGCCAGATGCGCAAACCGCTGCGCCTGCCGGCGGTGGTCAGCGGCGAGGTCGACCTCGCCATTTCGATGTTCCGCGTGACGCCCGACGCCGCCGCACAAGTCGAGTTCTCAACGCCGTATTACGACAGCGCGTTGGCGGCCTTGACCCTGCCGGGCATGTCGCCCGCGTCGCTCGCGGCGCTGAACGGGAAACGCCTCGCGCTGATCGAACGCAATGACGCTGGTGGGAGCGAATTGCCCGCCGGCGTGACGCCCGCGTCGACCACGCGCTTCGGGCGGTTTGAACGCGCCGCCGAAGCGCTAAAAGCGGGTGAAGTGGATGCGCTGCTGAGCGAACGCGCGAATATCGAATCCTTCATCAAGGACGGCCACCCCGAATTTGTGTGTTCGGTGCCCCTGCTACGCACGCCCATCGCGGTAGCGCTACCCAAAGGCAATCCGGATCTGCTGCGCGAAGTGAACGCCACCATAGAGGCGCTCAAGACCTCCGGCGAGTTGGCGAGAATGGCCGGCCAGCTGTGGACGAACTAGCGCAGATACACCGCCTCAAAGCGCGCCAGCTGTTGGCCCTCGGCGTTGAACAGATGCAGATACTGGCCTTCAATCGACCAGTTGCTGGTCTCTTTCAAGGCGTTCATCAGCTTGTTTTCGGTGTCCTGTTCCACCAGACAGGCCATGCGGGTCATGACCGCGCCACGGAAACCGAGCTCGCCGCGCTTAAGTGAATAGCGTCCACCGAGCCGGTTACATCCGGCGTGGCCGGTGAGTTGATTGGGGGCCTTGAGCACCACGTAGGCTTCGCGGGCGTTGGCGGGCGTCATCACGGGCTTGCCGTCGAGCCGCGTCAGCTTCCAGTACGTGTTTTCCAGCGGGGGCGGTGTTCCGGCCTGCACGCAGGTTTCCTTGGGCCATACGCCGTTGTATTCGCGAACTTTGAAGCGCGGCGGTGCCGCGCCGTCGGCGCTCAGTTCGGCATCCACGCTGGCCAGCGCCGGCTGGTCGTGCTCGAGTTTCAGGCGCTCGTAGGCGGCCTGCAGCACGCGCTGCTCGGGGCCTTTGGCGGGAGTCCATCGTTGCCCGCTCAAACACTCGGTAAACGACACGCCGTCGGCGTTTTCGCGATACATGCCGCGCACAATGCCCTGAAATGAGAACGGCTCGAACTTCGGCGCACGCTTCAGCGCCTGATCGGTATGCGATTCGCGCAGTTGGCCCACGATGTCGAGTTTCATGAGCCCGTCTTCGTTGCCGATCGCCAGCATCATGGGCGCTTCAGTCGCGCCGATGAGGCGCAAGGCCCGTCGGTGCTCATCGAGTTCCCAGCGCCCCAGTTGATCGAGATTCGGCGTCTCGTTGCTGCCGATCCAGCTTTGACGCAGAAACCACACGTGATTCGGCAGCAGATTGAGGTGGTGCTGGATGCCATCGCAAGCGGCGCAGGACAGCACGCCCTTAAACGTGGCCGGTAAATCTTCGAGAATTGCGGCGGATGCCTGCGCGGTCTCGGCCGGCATATGCATGCTCAGCTTGAGCGGGGGGCCACTCTCGCCGGGCACCACCGGGACCGGTGCATCGCTGTTGAATAGCAGCTGGTCGCGGTCGAGCACGCGGGCCCGAATCTGATAGTGGCGCTCCGGCACGATTCGGGCGTCATCAAAGGGAAGGCTGAACGCAATGGGCGGTTGCCCCGGTGCCTCAAGCTGCAGGTCGGCAATCAGCGTGGCGGTCTGGCCCTGCGCCGGCACTTCCTCCAGTAATACTTCCAGCCGTGCGGAGGGCGTGAGCGCGATGCGTTCGCGATAAACCGCGACACCCTTGATCTCCCCAGCCTGCGCGAATAGCGAGAATCCACAGCACAACAGGCCAAGGAACCCGATGTGCCGGCGGCGTAACAATGAAAATGAGCGCATGGCGAGTCTCCTGCGAAAAAAACGCGGCGTCTGGCACGCCGGCAGAGGCACGGTACTTTTAATCAGGCGAGATGGACACCCCCGTTTTGACAGTCTTGGGGCCGCTCGCCATAGTGCGGACGGTCGCTTCTGACCCTGACCTGCGGATGCTCCCGATGTCTCGCCTCACCGATTTCACGCGTTATGACGATGCGCAGACGCAATGTACCTCGGCCGCGCTGTGGGCCTTGTTTGACGGCGACCGCGAGCATTTCAACATCACGCATGAATGTATCGACCGTCACGTAGAGGGTGACCGCACCGCGGTCATCGTGGCGCATGCCGAAGGGCATGACGAAATCCTGAGCTACGCCACGCTCTCGCGCGATGCGGCGCGCTTTGCGCATTACCTGGAAGCACAGGGCGTTACGCCCGGCGACCGGGTGGCGGTGATGCTGGAGCCTTCGCACGCGTTTTACGTGAGCGTGTTCGGGGCCATTAAATGCGGCGCGGTGGCGGTGCCCTTGTTCACCTTGTTTGGGCCTGATGGCTTGCGACTGCGCGTGCAGGACTGCAGCCCCCGCCTGCTGATAACGAACCGCGAGAAGGCCGCCATCACGCAGGACATGACCGACGTGCAGGTGGTGATTGCCGACGCGCAATTTGCAGACTTGCTGGCGCCTTATCCCGCGCACTACGAGAGCCACACGCGCGCCGACGATCTGGCGATGTTTCAGTACACCTCGGGCACCACGCGCGAACTGCCGGAGGCGGTGCATCACACCCAACGCGCGATCGTCACCTTGATGCTGGCGGCACTGTATGGCACCGGGCTGCGGCCGGGTGATCGTTACTTCTGTCCATCTTCGCCGGCCTGGGGCCACGGCCTATGGCACGGCACGCTCGCGCCGCTGGCGCTGGGCCTGACCATCGGCGCCTATGCCGGCAAGTTCGACGCCGAACGCCTGCTGCGGGCGCTCGCCGAACACCACTTCACCAACATCGCGGCCGCCGCCACGCACTACCGGATGATTCGCAATTCGGGCGTGGCCGATCGCTATCCCCATCAGTTACAAAAACTGTCGTTTACCGGCGAGCCGCTGGACAGCGAAACCGCCGAGTTCCTGCACCAGCAGTTTGGCATCGAGCCCTGCAGCATGTACGGCACGACCGAAATTGGCGTGGTGCTGGTGAGCTATCCCGGCGCGCCGGACTTCGTGATGAAGCGCGGCTCGCTGGGCAAGCCGGTGCCCGGCGTGAAAGTGCAAGTGCAGGACATCAAGGGCGCGCCCTGTGCGCCGGGCGTTACCGGTGAGATGAAAGTCTGGCGCCGCGACGGCTGGGTGCCCACGCGTGATTTGGGTCGCATTGATGACGACGGCTATTTCTGGCACGGCGGCCGCGCCGACGATGTGATCATCTCGGCCGGCTGGACCATGAGCGCGGTCGAAATCGAAGACAGCATCATGCAGCACGCGGCGGTGCTGGAAGCAGCGGTAATTGCGGTGCCGGACGACTTGCGCGGTCAAATCGCCAAGGCCTTTGTGGTGGCGCGAGAGGCGGGCAGCGAGGCGCTGGTGCTGGAGATTCAGACGCTGGTGCGCAATCGGCTCAGCCAGCACGAATACCCGCGGCAGGTAGTGTTTGTGAGCGAGTTGCCGAAAACGCCGGCGGGGAAAATCAATCGTAAGGTCTTGCGCGATCGCGAGGCGACGACGCGGGCCTGAGTTGGAGTTGAAGCGGGCCGTAGCGAGCGTGCTCGCTACGGCCACAGGGCGCTGCTTACGCCAGCGAAGCGCGCAGCGCCTCGGTCGCGGCGCGGTCAACGGCAATGCCTTCCGGATCGCGTTCCGGATCGCCGGTCACCACCACCCCGTACTGGGCTTTGGCCTGCGCCACGCTCACATAGCCGTTGCGCACATCGCGGAGCACGCGCTCCGGTTCGCGCGCCAGACGCTTGCCCCAGCCGCCGCCGCCGTTGGTGGCGTACCGCGTGGTCGCGCCCGGCTTGGTGCGCCAAATCGGCACCCGGGCGAAGTAAAAATACTCACCCTCCGGATCAATCGCCTGCGTGGTGGGATTCAACACGCCGGCAATTGGCGTTGATTTGGCGTAGACCGATTCATCCAGCGGAATCAGCCCTGGCGCGGTGCCCGGATCAAAAAACCAGGCGGCGCCCAGCGTGCCGTTTTCACCGCCGTAGGCACCGGTGCCGCTCGGCCGTTTGAGCTTGAGCGGCATGGTGTAGTGCTCGGTGTCGGCCAGCCAGAGGGTGTCTTTGATCACGCTTGCGCCGCCGCGGTTGTAGCCGGCGCCGGCGGTGTCGGGCGCGTATTCCTTACGCATCACCAGCACCGGCGAATCCTGCTCGATGGCTTCGGTCGGCGGGTCCATGTTGTTGATCATGTACAGCACGTTGTAGGAATCGCCGTCGAAATCCTTGCTCGCGCCCCAGGGCCCGTGCTCACCGCCGCAGCAGGCCACGTTGGTCCAGGTGCGGCCATCGGGCCACACGCCGTTGGCGTTGTGGTTGCAGAGCGAGCCGTAGTCGCCGCCGATGGCGTCCGGGCCCACGGCTTTGCCGATGGCGCGGAAGATGGCCATCATCAGGGGAATGGTGACTTCCCAGTACAGCATGATGGCGCCGTCCGGCGGCATCGCGCTTACCACCGTACCCGGCGGCAACACGATGTCGATGTCGCGGAAGGCACCCGAGGTGAAGGGCGAGGTGGGGTCAATCATCAGCTTGAAGGCGACCGCTACGGCGGTTTTGGCGTCCAGCGGGCCGGCGTTGATGCAGGTCCGCGCCTGACGCGACGTGCCGGACAAATCCACTTCCACATGCTCGCCGTGTTTGATGATGCGCGCCTTGACGGTGTATTCCTCGTCGTCGCCCATGCCGTCGCAGTCGATGCCGTCTTCTGCTTCGTACACGCCGTCCGGCAGCTTGGCGAGCGCGTCGCGCATCGCCTCGGCGCCGGCGTCCACGCAATAGCGCATGGTGCCGAGGCAGGCATCGATGCCGTAGCGCTCCACGCTTTCACTAATCAGGCGCTCGCCCAGCTGCAGCTGGCGGAAGATGGTGATGATGTCCGGATAGAGCATCGGCGCCATGCGGGTGTTGTCGAAGAAGAGGCTGAAAGTGCTGCGCACCGGCTTGTTGTCGCGGAACAGCAGCATGGGCCCCAGCACGAGCCCGTTTTCATACACGTTTTTCTTGGTGCCGCTGAAGCCGCCGGGCACCACGCCGCCCATATCAAGCTGGTGGGCGCGCACATTCAGGAAGGCCACGATGCGACCGTCGTGAAACACCGGGCGAATAAAGCAGAGGTCGTTGACGTGGGTGCCCACGCGATACGGATCGTTGCAGATGAGCACGTCGCCCGGCGCCAGATTCTCGGCGCCGAATTCCTCCACCGCGTTGCGCACGGCGTCCGCCATGGTGCCGATGAACAGCACCAGGCTCGCGCTCACCGCCGGCATCGGGTAGTCCAGCTCCGGCGGGCCGGAGACGGTAATCGCGAAGTCGTACCAGTCGCGAATGATGGGCGAGAAGGCGTTGAACATGAGCCCGGTGCTCATGTGCTGCACGGTGTAGCGCAGGCGATTGCCCAGCACGGTCGCGGTGAAGCGATCGCAGTGGTAGTGCTCCTCGAAGTCCTGCTCGTTCATGTCGCGCAGGCGATGTCCGCCGGCAATCGCCGGGCCCGGAACGGATTTCAGTTTCTCGTTCATGACTTGCTCCTTAGACCTGCGTGATGACGATTTCGCCGTGACGGCCAATCGTGCCGATCTGGCCCTGGCCGATGTGCGTGGTGGATAGCGGTTCGCGCACGATGGCGGGCCCGTTAATTACGTCGCCGGCGCACAGCGTGCGGCGCTCGTAGATTTGCGCCACGTGATCGCCCGCGCCCAGATAGCGCAGCGTGGTTTCCCCAATCGGCGCGAGCGGGGTGTCGCCGCGGTCGGGCAGGGAGGGGAAGCGCACTTTCTCGGTGGGCACTTCGGCGCGGATGCGGAAGGTCACGCCCTGTACCGGAATTTGCTCGAAGCGATCGCCGTTACGCGCTTCATAACCGACGTGGAAGTTGGCGATCATGGTGTCGATGGCGGCGGTATCGATCACGCCATCCGGCACGTCGATAAACGGGGTTTCCCAGGTCTGGCCCAGCAACTGTCCGTCGAAGCTGCGCTTGAAGACCGTGTCTGCACTCAGACCAAGGCGAGCGCGGAGCTTGTCTTCCATCTCGTGATACACCGCGTTGATGCTGACCGCGGCGTCGTGGCTCAGCACCGTGTAGGCGCTGCGGCTCGCGGTGTACGCCTGCTCTGCGCTGAGCAGGCCCAGCGCCGAGAAGAGGCCCGGATGCGGCGGGACGATCACTTTCTTCACATGAATCAGCGGCGCAATTGCCGGCAGCAGCAGCGGGCCGGCGGCGCCAAACGCCACCAGCGCGTAGTCGCGCGGATCGATGCCGTTCTTGATCGCGATGTTGAACACGCCCTCGGCGATATTGTTCAGGCCAATGTCGTAGGCGTAGCGCACGCGCTGGGCCACATCGATGCTGCACTGGAGGTTCTCCACCGCGCGCAACGACAGTTCAGGATCGAGCTTCATGCGTCCGCCGGCAAAGCCGTTGGGGTCGATGAGGCCAATCAGCAGGCAGATATCCGACATCGTCGGCCGGGTGCCGCCTTTGCCGTAGCAGGCCGGGCCCGGATCGGCGCCCGCGCTGCCCGGACCAACGGTAATGTCGCCGGCCGCTGACACCGCAATCAGGCTGCCGCCGCCGGCGCCGATGCTCGAGATTTCGCTCGACAGCGCGTTCACTACCAAGTCGTGCTCAAGCTCGAACATGGTGTTCACGAAGGGTTTGCCTTCGGTCACCAGGCTGATATCGCAGGAGGTGCCACCGATGTCGGCGCAGATGAGATTGTGTTCGCCGATGAGTTCCCCGAAGTGCGCGCTGCCCACCGTGCCACCGGCGGGGCCGGCGAACACGATGCGGAACGGGCTTTCCATCGCCACATCGGACGGCACCAGATTGGCCGCACAGTCGGCGAAGTTCAGCTGGCCCTTGAAGCCATGCTGGCGCAAGCCGGCATCGAGGCGCTCGGTGTACTGCTGATAGATGATTTTCATGAACACATCCACCAGCGTGGTGGACGCGCGGGCATATTCCTTGGCCAGCGGCGAGACTTCGCTCGAGATCGAGCAGGGGATGTCGCCCAGTTCTTCCGCCACCAGTTCGCGCAGGCGCTGCTCATGCGCCGGATTCACATAGGCATTGAGCAGGCAGATGGCAATGCCCTGCACTTCGCACTTGGCCAGCACGCGCAGTTCTTCGCGGGTTTGGGCTTCGTCCAGCGCGATGTACACCTCGCCGTTGGCCTGCACGCGCTCAACGATACCGCGACGAAGATAGCGTTCCACCAAGGGGCGCGCGGCGTCGCCAAACGAGCGGCGCCAGCGCGGATCGGTCAGCGCCGCGGCGGGTCGCCAGGTGCGGCCCATATCGAGAATGTCGCGATGGCCCTGGGTGGTGAGAAAACCCACCTTGGGCAGCGAACGGGTGATGATGGCGTTCAGCCCGTGGGTGCTCGCGTGATTGAACACGGTGGCGTCGTCGAGTCCGAGTTCGGCCGCGCCGGCCACCACGCTGCGGTCGACCTGACGCACGTCGGTGGCAATTTTTGCGGTAAGGATTTCGCCGTTCTTTACGGCGACCACGTCGGTGAAAGTGCCACCGACATCTACTGCCATCATGGGATTAGCCCTCGTTAAATTCAGATGATGTCGTCGGTGCGCAGCTTGACGTGGCCCAGCAGCGCCCAGGGTTCACGGTTGACCGAATGCAGGCAGTCCTGACATTTCGTCACCAGAAACCAGCCGCCTTCCGACAGCACGGGATAACGTTTGAGGGCGGAGGCGCCGCAGCCCGGACAGTCGCCGGCGACGGTTTCGCGTTCCTGTTGGGGCGCGAGCTCGGTGGGCCGCGCAAAACTGAAATTACTCATGAATCAAAAACTCCCCTCGGAAAAAACAACGCCGCGCGGCGTGCTGCCGTGCGGCGTCTGTGGCGCATCACGGGCTGCCCGCAGTATGGCGAGCACCCATGGCCTTGGCTACGTGAAAGCGACCCGCAACCTGACCTCAGCCGGGCTCAACAACTTTGGCGGTCTCCACCAGCGCAGGTTCCTTCGGGCGGCGCGGGGCGTGGATGACGAGCGTGCCGGCGAGTTTGTCGTGCCAGGCCTGATGGCGGCGATCGAGGGCGATCCAGATGAACCCGAGGCACAGCGGCAGCATTGAGATCAGATATGCGAAGTAGCGACCGAGCGCCTGCGGGGTGGTCATCGGGCCCAGGGTTGCCGCATCGACCACCCGCAGCCCCAGCAGCAACTTGCCCGGCGTGCCGCCGCGGGTCTGCCACATAAAGACGGTAAAGGCGAAGAGCACGGCGTCGACCGCCCAATGCAGCAGCCCAAGCTCGTGGCCAAAAATCGACATCAAGGGCCCGTAGACAAAAGCGAAGATCAGAAAAATATCGAACAGGCTGGCGAACATGCGGATCCAGAAGCCTGCGGTGCGGGGTTCGTCGGGTGGGGTGTTCATAGGTCGTTCTCCAAAAGACTATAGGGGCGCGCCGGCAAGTTGCGGCGTTCGCCATCAAGGCTGTGTATGGTTCTTGCTAACACGGCGCACAGTCAACGCCAGAGAGCACCCAATGGAACTGCCGCTTCAGCATTATCTGGAAGATTTGCACGCTCGGCTGAGCACCATGACCGACGGCGCGGTCGCGAGCTACATCCCGGAACTCGCCCTCGCCAATCCCGATCACTTTGGCATTTGCATCGTCGCCACCGACGGCTATGCCTACGCGGTGGGGGATAGTGACGTTCCTTTCACCATCCAGTCCATCTCCAAAGCCTTTGTATACGCCACGGCCCTGGCCGATCGGGGACGCCCGGCCGTGCTGGCCAAAGTGGGTGTGGAGCCGAGCGGCGACGCCTTTAACTCCATCAGCCTCGATCCCAAAACCGGTGCGCCGGTGAATCCCATGATCAATGCCGGTGCAATTGCGACCACCGGCATGGTGGCGGGCGAGGACGCGTCGGCCCAGTGGGAGCGCATTCACACCTCCCTGTCGGCCTTCGCCGGGCGCGCGCTGAGCGTGGACGAGACGGTGTATCAGTCGGAAAGCGACACCGGCTTCCGCAACCGGGCCATTGCCTGGATGCTCCGCAACTTCGATATCTCCGACGGCGACCCCATGCCCTCGCTGGAAAACTATTTTCGGCAGTGTTCGCTGGAGGTGAGCTGTCGCGATCTGGCCTTCATGGCCGCCACGCTCGCCAACGGCGGCGTGCATCCGAGTACCGGCGAGCGGGTCGCGTCCCCTGAAGAGGTCGAAGCGCTGCTGAGCGTGATGGCCACCTGCGGCATGTACGACTACGCGGGCAGCTGGCTGTTTGAAGTGGGCATGCCGGCCAAGAGCGGGGTCGGCGGCGGCATCATTGCGGTGTTGCCGGGACGCTTCGGTATTGCGGTGTTTTCGCCGCGGCTGGACGACATCGGCAACAGCGTGCGCGGCATCGAAGTCTGCAAGCAAATCTCGCGAGACTTTGGCCTGCACGTGTTCGGGCCCGGCCAGAGCAGCAGCATGGTGCTGAACCGCGTCTACAGCGGGGCGGATGTGCCGGCGCGGCGCGGCCGTTCCTCCACCCAACGGGCGGTGCTGGAGACCCACATCGGGCGCATCCGCTATCTGGAATTGCAGGGCGATGTGGCCGTGGATGGCGCTGATTTCGTCGGTCGCCGAATCGCCGACCTTAGCGCCGAGGCCGATATTTTTATTCTGGATTTCCATCGCGTGACCGCGCTCAAGAACAGCGCCGCCAGAGTGCTCGCGAAAGTGGGCGATGCCCTGCGGGCGCAGGGTAGGCTGCTGTTGACGTCCCGTCTGCGGGGGCGCAAGGCGCTGGAAGCGGTGCTGACCGAACACTGCGCCAGCATTCCGCGGTTTGATGACAATGAAATCGCCATGGAGTGGTGCGAGGAGCAGGTGCTGGAGAAGGCCGGCCTGTCGCCGGCGAACGCCGCGACCGCCGACGCCACGGCGTTCTCGCTGTTTTCAGGGCTTGATGCGGGCTCATTGCTGAAGCTCGGCGGCATTTTGCGCGAGCTCAAAGCGGCGCCGGGAGACGTCCTCATCCGCGCTGGCGAGCAATCGAACGACCGGGTCTTCCTCATCCTGCGCGGCGACGCCACGGTGCGCCTGCCGCTGTTTGAAGGCGGCGAACAGCGGGTGGCCAAGCTCTCCGCCGGCGCGGTGTTCGGGGAAACTGCGCTGCTGGGGATACCGGCCCGCACCGCCAGCGTGCGGGCCGAAACCGAACTCGCCTGCCTGTGTTTTGCGGCTGCAGACTTCGATCGCCTCACGGCCGACTACCCGCAGATCAAAATCACCGTGCTGAATAATCTGGCCACCGAACTCGCCAGCAAGCTGAGCCAATCCAATCAGCTGATTCGCGCGCTGGCCGGATAGCGCGCTTGCGCGGCGGGCCGTGTTGCCTGCTGATGGCGGCACCTTGCAGATGAATCAAGCGCAGACCGGCGCCGGTAGATGAATTGCGGTCGCGTCGGGGGCAAAATCGCTCCCTCACCACGGCGGACAGTTTTTCATGATGCAAGGTCTGATCGAATTCCTGCCGACTATCCGTCGGATCCATCACGGTCACGGCATCATGGCGCAAGCCCTGCGCGACGAACTCGCCGCGCAAGGCGCCCGCAAGCCTTTGGTGCTCCTGGCCCGCGCGCTGCTGGGCACGGCCGTCGAGACGCGCTTGCGGGACGTCATGGAAGACGGCCTCATTCACTCCACCTCGTTCGAGGAAGTGCCGCCCGCGGTGGTGCTGGAGGCGGCGCGCGTGGCGCGTGACGCCGAGGCGGATGCGGTGATTGCGGTCGGCGGTGGCAGCGCGATCGACACCGCCAAAGGTCTCCGCTTCGCGCTCGCCAGCGGTGTGGATGACGCCCAACAACTGCTACCGGCGATGAGCCGGCCCAGCCCCGCCAAAGGCTGGCTGCCGCTTGTCGCGGTGCCGACCACGCTCTCCGGGGCGGAATACACCCGGAGCTTCAGCGTTAACGATCGCGCGGCGGGCCAGAAGCGCTCGCACATGGGCAGCGGCGTTTCGGCGACTGCGATTGTCTACGACCCGACGGTGACGGTGGCGACGCCCGAGGCCCTGTGGGTGGGCACCGGCTTCGTGGCGCTCGACCATGCCATAGAGGTGTACGTCGCCAATGCGCCGCATCCGGTGGCCGATGCGCTGAAGGCCGAGTCTGCCGCCACGTTGCTGGCCAAGCTGGCGAGCTCGCGGCACGCCGAGGCCGAGACGGCCCGGCTCGATTGTTTTCTGGCCGGTTGGATGGCCGATCACTCGCCCTTGCGCACCCGGTCGACGGGCGGCGGCGCGACGCCCTGGAGCCACGTGCTGGCCTATGAGTTGGCGGCGCTGGCCGGGATTTCGTATACCGTCACCGCCTCGCTCACGCTGGGGAACTCGCTGCGGCTGTTGGCCGAGACCCGGCTCGGCGCGTCGCGGCAACAGCAGCTGGCGGCCCGTCTGGGACTGACGCAGTCGCTGCCGGATGCGGTGGACGACTACGCCCGCGCGCTGGGCATGCCGACTACGCCCGCCGAAGCGGGCTTGAGCGCGGCGCAACTGGAGGCGGTGGCGCAGGCTTGCGCCGCTCGCGCGTCTTTGGAGGTGGAGAAATGCTGCCGCGTGCTGGGGGCCGGCGCTGTTTAGAGCCAGCCCTTGCGTCGGAAGTACCAGAACGGCGCCGCGACCGACAGCAACATCAAACTGAGCGCGAACGGGTAACCCAGTTGCCAGTCCAGCTCAGGCATGAATTTGAAATTCATGCCGTAGAGGCTGGCAATTAACGTGGGCGGCAGCAGCGCCACCGAGGCCACGGAAAACAGCTTGATGATTTTGTTCTGGTTGATGTTGATGAAGCCGACGGTGGCGTCCATCAGGAAGTTCAGTTTGTCGAACAGAAACCCGGTATGGCCGTCGAGGGAGTCGATATCGCGCAAAATCTGGCGCGCCGTTTCAAACTGCTCGCTGGCCAGCAGCTTGCTCCGGAGCAGCGCGGAGATGGCGCGCCGGGTGTCCATCAGGTTGCGGCGCACCTGCCCGTTCAGGTCTTCTTCGCGGGCGATATCGGCCAGCACCTTGGCCGCCAGTTCGTCGTCCAGATTTGAGCCCAGCACCTGTTCGCTGTACGCGTTCAGGCGCTGATACACCCCTTCAAGCGCGTCCGCCGAATACTCGACGTTGGCTGCGTAAAGCTCCAGCAAGACGTCTTTGCCGTCTTCGACGAAGCCCGGCTGGCTGCGGGCGCGGAGCCGGAGCAGGCGGAACGAGGCGAAGTCCTCGGAGTGCACGCTGAACAGTACGTCGCCCTTGAGCACGAACGACACCCGCACGTTTTCGCCGCCTTCATCGCCCAACAGGAAGAAGTCGGAATGAATGTGCAGTTCGCCAGTGTCCTCGACATAAAACCGCGCGCTGGCTTCGATGTCCGCCGCTTCTTCGTCTTCTTCGTCGTCGTCCGGCAGTTTGAAGCCGTAGGTCTCGCGCGCCCAGGCCCGCTCGGCATCGGTCGCTTCGAAGAAGTCCATCCATACCGTAGAGGCCGAGTGCAGTTCTTCCAGCGCACTTACGTGGAGTTGCCGCAGCCGCCCGGCTTCGAGGTAGTAGGCGTTAATCATCGAGCAAAAGCCCCGGCGAAAGCCTTACGGGGAACCCGCGGCCGGAGAATCCACGTAAACGGTTTCGATCGCGCCCGCGGCTTTTTGTTGATGCAGGTCTTCGATGGTGCCGGCGTAGGTGGAAAGGAAGAGCGTGCGCCCGTCGGGGCCGCCCAACTGGCACGCCACCGCCGCTTTGCCCGGCACATTGATGAGATCGGTGACCGTGCCGCCTTCGGTGACACGCACAAATTCGCTGGTCATGAACGAAGCGACCCAGATGCCGCCGGCCTGATCGAGGCAGATGCCATCCGGGGTACGTTCGCCCATCGCGGCCCACACGCGGCGGTTGGAGAGTGTGCCGTCGGCGGCCAGATCAAACGCGGTCAGCAGATTGCCGAAGGTTTCGGCGACGACCAGTGTTTTGCCGCCGTCGGTGATGACCGCGCCGTTCGGGAAGTTGAGGCCTTGCGCGACCACGCGCGCGCTGCCATCGGCGTCGACGCGCACGAGATCGGCGAGTTTGGCCGGTTCGCCGCTGAAAAGGTCGTAGCCGAAGTTGCCCACATAGGCGCGACCTTGGGCGTCTACCACCATGTCATTGCAGTCGCCGGTGGCGAAGGCGGAAAGATCCGCGTGCTGCACCAGTTTGCCGCCCACCAGCTTCATGAGTTTGCGATTGGCCATCGAGACCACCAGCGGCGTGCCGTCGGACAGGAAGCCCATGCCGGACGGCCGCTCCGGCAGTTCAAACAGCACTTCGCGCGTGCCGTCCATGCTGACCGCATAGGCCTTGAAGCCCCACATGTCGGAAATCCACAGGCGATTCTGGTGCCAGCGCGGGCCTTCCAGAAATACGAAACCGTCGGCGAGCAGAGTAGGCGTATGCGTCTTCATCATTGTCTCCTTGCGGCATGAGCGGGCAGCGATGCGGGCCGGTGCGAGCAGTGGCCCAATGGGGAAGCCCCGCGCTTGGGGCCGGCGCTAGTCTAGCCGATCAGTCCTTGCGGAACAGCGCATCCAGCGCCGAGCGCGCGGTGTCGGCGCGGTCAGGTGAACCACCGGTGCTGCCATCGCCGAGACCAAACAGGGCTTCGAGTCCGCTGCGGGCAGAACTCGTCTCTGCATCACTGGCGGCGTAGGCCCTGGGGCGCGGCGTGAGGTAGCCACAGAAGTTCGCGCGGGTCTTGTTGACCACCCGCTCGGCCACGGGTTCCCGGCATTCGTTGGCTTTGCCCGGATCAAAAAACTCGCACAGGCGGCACACGTGCAGGTCCGCACCACAGCTTTTGCAACTCGCCTCGCGCGCGAGTGGCAGCGGCTCATCGTCCAGCGCATGCCCGCAGCGCCAGCACTGCAAATCGTCGATTTTATGCACGGTGTTCCCGGTCCTTCAGGCGAAGCGCGCCAGGCGGTAGGGCGCCAGGTCGAGGCCCGGCGTTTGGCCCGCCAGTTCGTCGGCTACCAGTTGGCCGGCGCCGGCGGCCATGGTCCAGCCGAGCGGCCCGTGGC
This sequence comes from Klebsiella pneumoniae, assembly GCA_945876945.1. Lineage (GTDB taxonomy): Bacteria > Pseudomonadota > Gammaproteobacteria. Next base: position 39,495 of record CAMCQE010000007.1, on the reverse strand, counting down.
CGGTGTTGAGATAAAGATTGGCGAGCGTGCTGCGTCCCATCAGCCCCACGCCGTCGGCGCTCATCGGGCGCAGCCCACACCAGCGCAATGCCGTCTCGCGGTTCAAATGGGGTGCGAAAGCCGGATACAGCTGGGTTACCAGGTGAAAAAGATTGTCGATGCGCGAAGGCGTGAGGGTGAGGTCGTAGCCGGCGAACTCGGCGGTGCCGGCGACCCGCAGGCGATCGCCCAGCGGACAGACGGCGGCATGCAGGGAATCATCGATCACAGGCAAACTTGGGCGGTCTTGCCAGCCGTTGGTCGTCAGGGTCAGCGAATAGCCTTTGGCGGGACGCACCGGCAGGTTCACCCCGACGGGCGCCGCCAGCAGCGGTGACCAGGGCCCTGCGGCGAGCACATAGGCGTCGGCGCTCAGCACGCCGACCGAACTCAGCATCCCTTCAATGCGATCGCCGGCGCGGAGCAGCTGCTTGACCTTCACGTTGAATTCGATTTTGACCCCGCGCGCGCGGCAGTCGGCGGCCAGCAGTTCGCAGAAGCGATGGGCGTCGCCGGATTCGTCATCCGGGAAATACAGCCCACCGGCGATGGCGGATTGGATGCCGCCAAGCGCGGGTTCAAGTTCAACCGCCCGACCGGCATTGACCGCCTCATAGGCGATGCCCCATTCGGCCAGTTGATGCGTCATCTGCTCGGCGGCCCGCACCGCGGCCTCGCTGCGGAAGAGCTTCAGCGTGCCGCGGGCGGCGTAGTGGTAGTCCGTGCCAATGGCGGCGCGCAAGGTTTCCATGCTGGCCAGTGAATGATGGGCGAGGCGGGCATTTTTCTCGAAGTTTTTGAGGTAACGCTGCGGGGCCGAATGCCGCACGAACTGCCAGCCCCAACCGAGCAGGTAGGGCAGCGCTTTGAGCCGCACCAGTAAGGCCGCGTCTTCCTTGCCCAGCATTTTGAGCGCGTGCCAGAACACGCCCGGCTCATTCCACGGATTCGCCTGACTGGCGTGCAACATGCCGCCGTTGGCAAAGCTGGTGGCGCGGCCGACCCCGCTTTCGCGCTCGAGAACAGTGACTTCCATACCATGAGCGCGGGCAAACCAGGCCGTCGTCAGACCCAGCAGGCCGCCACCAATAACGATTACACGCATGCGCAGTTGCCGTTTGAAGCGATGCCCTATGGTAACCATTGCGACCGGGCGGGGTGATAGCTGATCCATGCCGGATGACGGCCGTTCGCACGCCCAGCACAATGCAGGCTCTTGGCGGTGGGAGGACAGGATGAAAATCGGCGCAGACATCGGGGGTACCAAGACGCTGCTGGAGGCCCGCGCCGGCGCCTTCACGCTGCTGCGGTGTCGCTATGAAAACGACGCCTTCCCGGATTTCGACACCTTGCTGGAGCATTTTCTCGGCGAACTGCGCACGCATCACCGCGCGCCGGTGACGGCCACCTGTCTGGCGCTGGCCGGTCCAATCACGGGCGAACGGGCGCGGCTGACCAACCGGCCCGACTGGCAGTTTGATGCCGAGGCGCTGACCGTGCGCCACGGGCTGGGGGAGATCCACTTGGTCAACGATTTTGTGGCGGTCGCCGCCGGCCTCGCGCAGCTTGAAACGGAAGACCGCCGCGCGCTGCAGACCGGCCACCGGCAGTTGCGAGCGCCCGTGCTGGCGCTGGGGCCCGGTACCGGGCTGGGCGTCGCGGCGGTGGAGGGCGGTCGCGTGCTGGCCAGCGAAGGCGGTCATATCGGGTTTAGTCCCTTTGATGCGGAATCCCAAGCGCTGTGGCAGTTTCTGGGCGCGCCCGCGGTGCGGGTGACCGCCGAGCGCGTGCTGTGCGGACAAGGGCTAGCGGACTGCTATCGCTATGTAGCCGCCGACGCCCCATCCGGCGTGACGCCGGCCGAGGTGGTGACACGCGCCAACGCCGGCGAGGCGCAGGCGGCGCGCGCGGTTCAACTTTTTGCGCGCTGCTTTGGCGCGGTAGCGGGCGATCTGGCGCTGGTCTTTCTGGCGCGTGGCGGGGTCTATCTGGCAGGCGGGATCACGCCCCGTTTGCCGGCCGATTTATTTGATGCCCCGTTTATCGAGACTTTCAACGCCAAGGCAGAGCATGCCGCCCTGATGGCCGGGATGCCGGTGTGGGCGGTCACGGTAGATGACATCGGCTTGCGGGGCGCGCTGGCGCTGGTCGCCTGAACGGCAGGCCCGTTACCCATGTACGAAGCCCGCCACCACACGCCACTATCCACCAGCAGTTTTCTGCGACGTATAGTGGGCCATGGGGTCGCCGCCATCGTGCTGCTGGCGATGTCGCTGGGTGCTGGCATCTTGGGCTACATGCGCTACGAGCACTTGTCTGCGATGGACGCCTTCCTCAACGCCGCTATGCTGCGCGGCGGGATGGGGCCGGTGAACCCGCCTGCCACCGATGCCGGCAAGCTCTTCGCCGGCTGTTACGCGCTCTATGCCGGCCTGGTGTTCATTGTCACTGCCGCCATCATGCTCGCTCCGGTGCTGCATCGTTTGCTCCATCGTTTTCACTGGCCGGAAGATGGCGGCGGCGAGGATTAGGGCAATGCGCCGGTCATGCAGCGCCCGCAAGCTTCGCGTAGCAATCAGCGCCTGAGGAATCTCTATGAGCTCCCTGCTTTCCCGTCGTCGTTTTCTCTCCCGGCTAGGCGCGCTCGGCGTGCTTGCCGTAAGTCCTGGCGTGTGGGCCCAACCGCGGTTCAAGACCTCGCCCTTCGCGCTGGGCGTGGCCTCGGGCTACCCGCTGGCCGACGGTGTGGCGCTGTGGACGCGTCTCGCCCCGGATCTCTTCGCCCCCGATGGCGGCATGCCGCCGCAATACGTGCCCGTGGCCTGGGAAGTCGCGAGCGATGAAGCCTTCAAGCGCGTGGCGGCCAAGGGGACGGCTTACGCCGAACCCACTTACGGCCACGCCGTGCATGTGGAGGTGACCGGCCTGGAGCCGGGGCGCGAGTACTGGTATCGCTTTCACAGCGGCAAGGCCACCAGCGCCGTGGGGCGCACGCTCACCGCGCCGGCGCCGGGCGCGAGCGTTGACCGCCTGCGCTTTGCCTTTGCCTCCTGCCAGCAGTACGAACAGGGCTATTACGGTGCCTATCGCCACATGGCGGCCGAAGCGCCAGATCTCATCCTGCATCTCGGCGACTACATCTACGAAAGCTCCTGGGGCGACAAGCGCGTGCGCTATCACCAAGGGCCGGAGCCGGTGTCGCTGACCGACTACCGCGCCCGCTATGCGCGCTATCGCTCCGACCCCGATCTGCAGGCCGCGCACGCGGTGTGTCCCTGGCTGATGGTGTGGGACGACCACGAAGTCGAGAACGACTACGCCGGTCCCCAGTCAGAAAATCTCGACAATCCCGAGTGGTTCCTGGCCCGCCGCGCGGCGGCCTATCAGGCCTGGTACGAGCACATGCCGGTGCGCCGCGCGATGCTCCCTTTCGGTCCCAACCTGCAGTTGTACACGCGGCTTGGCTTTGGCCAGTTGGTGGAATTCAATTTGCTGGATGACCGCCAGTACCGTAGCCCGCAAGCCTGCTCCAAGCCCGGTCGCGGCGGCGGCGCGGTGATCGAGAACTGCGCCACGCGGGAGAATCCGCAGGCCACGCTGCTCGGCGCGCGGCAGGAAAACTGGCTTGGCGCCGGGCTGGCGCAAACCAAATCGCGCTGGAATATCCTCGCCCAGCAAACCCTGATGGCGCAGTCCGACAGCAAACTTGGCGAAGGACAGCGCTTTTACAACGAAGGCTGGGACGGCTATCCGGCGGCGCGCGCGCGGCTGTTCGACCAAATCGTTGGCACCAAGGTGCCGAATCCGGTGGTGATCGGCGGCGACGTCCACGCGTTCTGGGTGGCGGATCTGAAGCGTGATTTCAACGATCCCAAGTCCGCCACGATTGCGTCGGAATTTGTGGGCACCTCCATCACGTCACGTCCGCCGCCGCAAAGCATTCTCGACGCGGCCAAGGCCGAAGGCCCGCATATCAAACTCGCCAACGGCAACCATCGCGGCTATGTCTCGATGACGCTCACGCCCACCCAGCTCACCGCCCAACTCCGGGCGGTGGCGGACCATCGTGATCCGGATACCGCCATCAGCACGCTTTCGACCTGGGTGGTGGAAGACGGCAAGCCGGGGCCGGTGGCGGCGTAGGGGGCTTGTCGTTTTCGGAACGCTGAAAAACCCCGCATGGACTTGTTCAGCACTGCCTGAGCACCACCGCCCCCAGCGGCGGCAGCGTCAAGCTGAGTGATGCCGGTTGCCCATGCAGGCCCTCACGGTGTGTGTAGGCCTCCGCTTCACCCACCTCGCTACCGCCGTAGTGGCGGGAGTCGGTGTTGAGCAGCACGGTGTAGCGGCCGGGGGCGGGCACGCCGAGGCGAAAGCCCGGACGCGGCACCGGCGTGAAGTTCAGCACCACGACCACGCACTCGCCGTTTCGCGCACGGCGGAGGTAGGAGAGCGTGGACTGTGCGGCGTCGTTGCAGTCGATCCAGGTAAAGCCCTGCGGGTCGTGGTCGAGTTCGTGCAGCGCGGGGCAATCGCGATAGAGCCGATTCAAATCGCGCTGGAGCGCGCGGATGCCGGCCGGGGCGGGCATTGATGCCTCAAACCAGTCGAGCTCGTGGCGTTCGGACCACTCGCGCCGCTGGCCAAATTCATTGCCCATGAAATTGAGTTTTTTGCCCGGAGAGGTGAGCTGCCACGCAAACAGCAGGCGAAGTTGGGCGTAACGCTGCCAGTCGTCGCCGGGCATTTTGCCCAGCAGGCTGCCCTTGCCGTGCACCACTTCGTCGTGCGACAGCGGCAGCAAAAAGTGCTCGCTGTAGGCGTAGAGCTGGCCAAAGGTCAGCAACGCGTGGTGATGGCGGCGATGGATGGGGTCGAGGCGGAAATACTTCAGGCTGTCGTTCATCCAGCCCATGTTCCATTTGAATGAGAAACCCAGACCGCCGTCCTGCACTGGGTGAGTGACGCCCGGCCAGGCGGTGGATTCCTCGGCAATCGTGAGCGCGCCGGGAAAGCGCGTGCTCACCAGCGTGTTCAGCGCGCGGAGGAAATCGATGGCTTGCAGGTGCTCGCGACCGCCGTGACGGTTGGGCGTCCATTCGCCGGGCTTGCGGGAGTAGTCGAGATAGAGCATCGAAGCCACGGCGTCCACGCGCAGGCCGTCGAAATGAAACTCTTCCAGCCAATAGCACGCGCTGGAAAGCAGAAAACTCACCACCTCGCGGCGGCCGTAGTTAAAACTGCTGGTGCCCCAGTCCGGATGGCGCTGCAGGCGCGGGTCGTCGTGCTCGTACAGCGGCGTGCCGTCGAAGTGGGCGAGTGCGCCGTCATCCGCCGGGAAGTGTCCCGGCACCCAGTCGAGCAGCACGCCGATGCCGGCGCCGTGGCAGGCGTCGATGAGCGCGCGCAGGCCGTCGCTCGCGCCCTGGCGCGCGCTGGGGGCGAAAAACCCGGTGCTCTGATACCCCCAGGATTCGTCGAGCGGATGTTCGGTCACCGGCAACAGCTCGATGTGCGTATAGCCCTGTTCCGCCACATAGGGCACAAGCCGCACGGCGAGCTCATACCAGTCGTAGAAGCGGCCGTCCGGGTGTCGCAGCCATGACCCGGCGTGAAGTTCGTAGACATTAAGCGGTGCATGACGCCAGTCGCACGCCGCGCGACGTTCCAGCCAGTCGCCGTCTTGCCAGCGCCAGACCGGCGGGCCGGGAATGCGGGAGGCGGTCGCCGGGCGCAGCTCGCTGGCGCGGGCGTAGGGGTCGGCGCGGAGCAAGACGTCCCCGTTGCGGCTCGCGCGTACTTCAAACTTGTAGCGCTGACCCGCCAGTACACCCGGGATAAACAGCTCCCACACGCCGGACACGCCCAAGTTCTGCATGAGATGCCGACGCCCATCCCAGTCGTTCCACTCGCCCACCACGCTCACCCGCGCCGCCGCCGGCGCCCAGACCCGAAAGCGCACGCCCGCCACGCCGGCCGAGAGTTCCGGATGCGCGCCCAGCAGCTCGTGGCTCTGGTAGTTGCGCCCTTCGGCGAAGAGGTACAGCGCCTCCGCGGTGGCGGTGGGCAGGTGGGCGTATGGGTCGTCAACGGTCGCGCCATCAACGCTGAGCCGCCAGGGGCGGGCCGGTTGGGTGCGGAGTTTTAATTCGAAGAGACCCGCCGCATGCAGGCGCGTCATGGTGCGCGCGCCGCGCGGCCCCAGCAGCGCCACCTCGCTCGCGCCCGGATGCCATGCACGGAGCCGCCATTGCGCACCGGCAGGGTGCAGTCCGAGCAGGCCGAAGGGGTCGTGATCGCGGGTTTCGACCAGACGCAGGATGTGATCAGGTTGGGCAGACATCTTGCTTCGTACTATACCGGTCTCGATGACCCACACGCGGGGGATACTCAAGTCTCCCGTACAAACCGGCAGAACCCTATGGCGCAATCGCTCGATCTCGTTTTTCTGTGGCACATGCACCAGCCGGATTACCGGGCGCCGGAGGACGGCGAGTACGTGCTGCCCTGGGCCTATCTGCATGCCATCAAGGATTACACCGACATGGCGGAGCATCTGGAGCGCCATCCTGCCGTGTACGCGGTGGTGAACTTTGTGCCGGTGCTGATCGACCAGCTCGAAGACTACGCGGCGCAAATCCGGCACGGGCCGCTGCGCGATCCGCTCCTTCGCCTGCTGGTGAACGACAAGCTCGAGGCGCTGACCTTGGCCGACAAGCGCATGGCCATCGAGACCTGCTTCCGCGTGAACCACGCCCGCACGGTCGAGATGTTTACGCCCTATCGCCGACTCCACGCCTTGCAGGCGCTAGCGGTAGCGGAAGGCGACGACGCGCTGACGTGGTTGTCGGGCGAGTACTTCGCCGACTTGGTGACCTGGTATCACCTCGCCTGGACGGGCGAAGCCGAGCGTCGCCGCAATCCGCTGATTGCCTCGCTGCTGAGCAAGGGTCAGGGCTATACCTTGACCGAACGCCGCGCCCTGCTGGCGGCGATGGGCGAGATGATCGCGGGGCTGGTGCCGCGCTACCGGGCGCTGGCGGCGCGCGGGCAGATTGAGCTTTCCTGCTCGCCCGAGGCGCACCCCATCGGGCCTTTACTGCTGTCTTTCAGCAGCGCCCGCGAAGCGCAGCCCGAGGCGCCCTTGCCGGCGTCGGCGGGTTATCCCGGTGGTCGGGCGCGGTTTGATCGACATCTCGACAGCGCGCGCGCCAGTCACGCCCTGCGCTTTGGCGCCGTGCCGCGCGGCATGTGGCCGAGCGAAGGCGGGGTGTCGGCTGATGCCTTGGTGCGCATGGCGGCGGCTGGCGTGGAGTGGGCGGCCACCGGTGAGGCCGTGCTGGTGAACACGCTGCACGGCGCGGACCACAGCTACGAGCGGGCGCGCGATCTCTATCGTCCCTGGCAAGACAGCAGCGGTGTGACGGTGTTTTTTCGCGACGACCGGCTGAGCGACCTCATCGGTTTTGAATACTCGAAGTGGCACGGACAAGACGCCGCGCGGCATTTCATGGGCGAGCTCGAAGCCATCATGCAAGCCGCGCCAGCAGATGAAACGCCGCTGGTCTGCGTGATGCTCGATGGCGAGAACGCCTGGGAGTACTACCCCTACAATGCCTGGTATTTCTTTGAAGACCTCTACGCCGCGCTGAGCGCGCATCCGCAGATTCGCACCACGACCTTGAGCGCTGGGCGGGCCGGACACGCGCCTGGCACGCAAGCGCTGCCGCCGGTGGTAGCGGGCAGTTGGGTTTACGGCACCTTCTCCACCTGGATTGGTGAGACCGACAAGAACCGCGCGTGGGATTTGCTGGCCAGCGCCAAACAGAGTTACGACCTCATTTACGAACGCTTGCAGGCCGATCCTGCACGCGCGGCCAAAGCCGAAGCCCTGCTGACCCGCCTTGAAGGCTCGGACTGGTTCTGGTGGCTGGGCGACTACAACCCGTCTGACGCGGTCGCCAATTTCGAGAGCCTGTTCCGGCGCAATCTGGTAGCGCTCTACGACACGCTCGGGCTGACGCCGCCGCCGCAGTTGGCGCAGTCGCTGGGGCGCGGCGGCGGCGCGCCGGAAGCCGGCGGCACCATGCGTCGCGGCCTCAGCGATTAATCCGTTTTTAAATTTTTTTTCAGGAAAACAGGCCTATGTCCCATCGCGTTGCCTTGCTCCTCGGCGTACATGCGCATCAACCGGTGGGGAATTTCCCCAGCGTGGTCGACGATGCGCATGAACGCTGCTACCGCCCGTTTTTGCAGACGCTGTATCGCTATCCGGAGTTTCGTTTCGCCGCCCATTTTTCCGGCTGGTTGCTGGATGAACTCCGCGCGCGCTTCCCCGAGGACATGACGCTGCTGGCGGCAATGGTGGCGCGCGGTCAGGTGGAGCTTTTTGGCGCGGGCGATTGCGAGCCGGTGCTGGCGGCGATTCCGGCGCGCGATCGCCGTGGGCAGCTGCTGGCGCTATCGAACAAGCTGGCAGCGCATTTTGGTCAGCGTCCCCGCGGTGCCTGGTTGACTGAGCGGGTGTGGGAATCGAGCGTGGTGCCGGCGCTGGCCGACAGCGGGATCCGCTATGTGACCGTGGACGACTACCACTTCCTGTGTACCGGGCGCGAGGCGCGCGAACTCGATGGCCACTACACCACCGAAGAGGACGGCGCCACGCTCGATCTCTTTCCCATTTCCGAACAGCTGCGCTATCGCCTGCCGTTTTCACCGGCGCAGGAAGCCGTGGCCTACCTGGAGCAGCAGGCGCGGGATGGCGCGCGGGCGGCGGTGTATTTCGACGACATCGAAAAATTTGGCATCTGGCCCGAAACCTATGAATGGGTGTACGAGCGCGGTTGGCTCACGCAGTTCATTGAAGGCGTGCTGGCTTCGCCCCTGATTCGCACCAGCACCTATGCAGATTTTCACGCCGCCGAGCGGACGCGCGGGATTGTGTATCTGCCCACCGCTTCCTACAGCGAAATGAACGAATGGACCTTGCCGGCCGCTGCCGCTGCCACTTACGCAGGGCTGCTGGCCCGGGTGAAGGCAGGGCCAGACTGGGAGCGCGAACGTCCGTTCGTGCGCGGCGGGATTTGGCGCAATTTCCTCACGCGCTATCCGGAGGCCAACTGGCTGCACAAGCGCATGCTGGGCCTGTCGGCGCGGCTGGCGGCGTCATCCGGGCGCGAGGACCCGAGCCTGCTGGGCTTGCTCTACGCCGCGCAGGCCAACGACGCCTACTGGCATGGTTTGTTCGGGGGGCTTTATTTGCCCCATCTGCGCCGCGCGGTGTGGCGCAATCTGGTGACGCTGGAAGCGGCGCTGGATGCGCTAGAGCCCAGGCTTGAGGTTCGCCCGGCGGATCTCGACTACGACGGCGCCACCGAATACGTGCTGCACAACGCCACCGTGCAAGTGGTGATTCGCGACGATGGCCGCGCCGCCGCGCACGAATTGCTGAGCTACCCGCTGGGCCATAATTTTGGAGATACCCTGCGCCGGCATGCCGAGCACTATCATCAGATTTCTGGTCAGATTTCTGGTCAGATTTCTGGTCAGATTTCTGGTCAGCTGTCTGGCGAAGCGCACGAAACCGCCGCATCGACGGAGGGCGGAATCGCGTCGGCGCACGACCGGGTGGCCTTCAAGTCGCTGGTGGTCGCGGAGGATTTGGCGCTGGATTCCCACGCTCGGGCGATCGCGCTTGACCATCTGCTCTACCCCGACGGTCGGCGCGTTGCTCTCAACGCGTGGCGTTTGCTTGCCGCCTCGGCGACCGAACTCCGTTTTGAGCATGCCTTGGTTGACGCGTCTTCGCCGTTGGAGAAATGCTGGCGACTGACGCCCGCAGGCTGCGTGGTCGACTATCGAACCCCGTTGTCTGCCGGGGTGCGGCTGGTTTCAGAACTCAATTTCGCCATGCCGAGTTGCGATGGCTACGGGGGACGCTATGTGCTGGCCGACGGCAGCTTCCCCGATGGCTTTGGCGGGCGTCTGGAACTCTCTGAAATTGCGTGGCTAGGGCTTGAGGACGCCGAGCTAAAGGGGCGCCTGGGCATATCGTCTCGCGTCCCTTTACAGGCTAAACTCGCCCCGCACCACACGGTTTCCCAGTCCGAAGCAGGGCTCGAGAAAATCATGCAGGCGGTCTGTTTGGCCCTCGGCTGGCAGGCCGAGTTTCAGACGCTCTCAATCGAAACGGGGCCTTGTGCGCCGTGGTTGTGAGCGCTCAAGCATGGCATTTAAGGGACGAAGCCGCATGGCGTCGGCTAACGCGCGCCTCCGCATGCGTAAATTTGAGGCGCTAACAAGGACATCAGGTACTCGTGACGGCAGAACGACCCGCCACTCTTTCTGGAGAAGATATCCGCGCTGCGGCGACGGTGATTCGGCGTGCTATTGCCGAAGCCGACGGCCCGCTGCCGCCGCCGTTTCTTATCGAATTTCTCATGCGCGACTGGCGCCGCTATCTGGCCATCGTTCACCACGAAGCCGGTACCAGCAGCATTATCTGGCGGGCGGCGGAAGGCGTTACCCAACGCCTGCTAGCAAGCGTGCTGCCGCACGAAACGCAGGAAGTGCGACAAAGCTTCATCAAGGGTTTGCCGCAACTCATCACCGACGTCAAAGCCGGGATGGCCCTTGCCGGGCTTGAGGCCGAGGCCCGGGAGCGTTTTTTGTCTGAGCTCCGGGCCTGCCATCTCGCGCTGCTCGAAGCGCCCTTGCACGTGCCCGCCGCGGCGCCGCTCGACATGAGCGAGACTCTCGCAATGAACAGCTTGGACCCGCGTTACCGCGAGCTTCTGGAAAAACTCGACGGTCTGGACGGTATCGAACACATCGAGATGTAAGGCTTTCGGCGCCCTTCAAGCTTCAGGCGCCTCTGCCTTTAGCGCACTCAGTCCGGTAGCTTCAGGCTAATCCCCACGTAGCCGGCAAAGCCTTCGGTCTGTCGGCCGTACACTTCCTGATAATCGTCATCCAGCACGTTGTCGAGTCGCGCCTGCACTCCAAGCAGTGGCGTGAGTTGGTAACGCCCCGACACACCCAGCAAGGTGTAGGGCGCCAAATCAACGCGGGCGACGCTGAAGTCAGGCATAAACGCGTCGTCCTGCTGTTGGCTGGTGTGGGTGAGATGCAGGTCGATTGAGCCCCGACGGTCGGCGCTATGCCAGGCGGTGCTGGCGGCGAGGGCGTGGGGCGCGCGCCGGATTTCTTCCACCCGTGCCCTGGTGGTTTGATCGATCTGGCTCGAGTCCAGCCAGGTATAGGTGGCGCGGGCATCCCATTGCGGCCTGAGTTGAATGCGTCCGGTGAACTCGATGCCTTGGCGGTGGCTGGTACCCGGCAGATTTCGCGCACTGAAGGTATTGGTCGCCGGGTCGTAGATAAAACCGTTGATTTCGTCGGTCAGGATTTCGTTGAAGTAGGTCAGCCCCAGTTTCGCGCGTTCCCCCAGCACACTTTGTTGAATCCCGAACTCCCAGCCTTTTGACTGTTCGGGCTTGAGCGTCTGGTTGCCCACAAACACCGGATCGCCGGGCGGCGCCGCCGCGTAACCGAAGCGATCGAAAAACGTAGGCGCCTTCTGGCCGGTGGCATAGGACCAGGACAGCAAGGTGCCTGTATGCGGGAACAAGTGGGTGAGCGCCACGCGCCAGGTGCCGACGTCGTCAAAGACATCGTTGTCATCCCAACGCCCGCTCGCGCTCAAGGTCGAATGCTCGGCGAGGGTTAGACGATATTCGCCCACATAGCCATAGGTCGCGTATTCGCGCTGCTGATTCGGGTCGTAGCCAAACAGCACCGGCCCGCGCTGGCTGAACTGTTGCTTCTCATAATCGAACGCGAAGGTCAGCACGTGATTCGCCGGCAGGAAACGCGTGGTTTCTCCCAGCAGGGAGCTTTGATACTGCGCCCTGTATTTGTTACCGGTGACCTCGGCATCAATGAAGTTAAGTTGATCAAGGTCGTCGTTGTCCATGCGACTAAAGTTGCCCGCAATCTCGTTTCGCCAGTGGCCGTCAAAGCTGTCGAGTCGCGCTTTGGCCTGCGTGTAAACCTGCAGAAGATTGGTCTTGAAGGGCGAGTCGCTGGGAATGCCGTCGCCGTAGTCGGTGTTCACCCGCGACCCGGTAACGCGGCCCGTGAGGTCAAAGCGCAGGTTGGGCAGTGCGTCCCAGCCAAGTTTGGTATTGAGCGTGGTATTGCGGTAGCCGTCCGCCTCGCGGCCGGTAGGGGAAAGGTTGATGCCCTCACTTTGGAGGTGGCTGAGGTTGACCGCCGCATCCACGCCATGGCGGGCGCCGCTCAAGTGCCCGCTGGTATTCACGGTGCCGAAGGAGCCCCCTTCCACCATCACTGAGGCGCGGGGTGTCGCGCCGCCGGCGCGCGTCACAATGTTCACCACGCCAGAAATCGCGTCGCTGCCCCACAGCGCGCTCTGCGGACCGCGCACAATTTCAACGCGCTCGATATCGGCGGCCAGCAGGTGTGAGAAATCGAAAGCCCCGCCGCGCGTGAGGTCGTTGGCCTCGATGCCATCGATCAAGACCAGCACGTGATCGGCTTCGCCACCGCGCATCCGAAGCTGGGTTTGTTGGCCCATGCCGCCGCCGCGACTCACGGAAAATCCCGCTTCGTCACGCAGGAGATCGGTCAGGAACGAGGGGCCGCGTCGTTCGATGTCTTCGCGAGTGATGACGGAGGTACCGCTGCCCGCCGCGCTCAGCGTGATGGGCGTGCGTGATGCAGTCACCACAATGGTCTGCTGTGGATCGGATGACGGGTTCTCGGCAGAGGCCGTCTGGGTGCTGAGTAAAAGCAGAGGGAAAATGAACGTGCGCATCACATGTCTTCCACACCACGCTGACCCGCGTGGCAGTTCGGGGAGTCTGGTGGGGCACAGGTGGGCACACTGAAAAACACAGGCGTGAACACCGTGAGTCAGCCCACCGCTACTCAATTGGTTTACACCTCAGGCCGGTCTCCGGACTTGCGCGGTGATGGTGTTCACCATCGAAACCACTCGCCTTCCCATGCTTGAAGCACAGTGGCATTTGAGCGGTTCGCCGCGTTTACCGTTGCGGGGGCAGTGCCGGAGTTGTTCCGCAGTGGAACGCACCGGCTTCCCGATTATCCCTTGATGCAGAAGCAGCAAGGGCACCTGAAGCACTAGTTCAAAACGAGGACGTAGCGTAAGCGGGTGACTGTCCTGCGTCAATTCGCCTGTAAACAGGCAAAAAAAAACGGGCCGATCGCGTTTGCGAGCGGCCCGTTGTGCGGGGGATGCGTGAGACGCTTAGCCCGCCGCGGCGTCCTTCAGCGCTTTCAGCGCAGAGGCGCGAACCGAAACGCTGGCCGGACGGGCCGGCATCTTGCGCATTTCGCCGGTGAAGGGGTCTTTGCGTTCGCCAGCCTTGATGGCCTTCTTCTTGACGGTACGCAGTTTCACGCCGAGTTCCGGCACGCTGAATTCGCCAGAGCCTTTGTCGCACAGATGACGAATGGCATGGGCGCGCAGGGCGGTCAGGACTTCCTGCACTTTCTTCTTCGGCAGTTCGGTGGCTTCGGCCACGGCGGTCAGAATCTGGCTCTTGGTCTCTTTGGTCTTGATAGCGGGTTTCGCTCGGCTCATTGAAGGCTCCCGTGATTGTTTTAGGTTTGTTGATTGAAGTTGCTTTGGCCTGTGCAGTTAAGTGCGCTGCGAGCTTGCTTGTGGCTTCAATGCTCCATGGTGACTTAATCGCTTATCTGTAAGCGCCTCGCCGGATCCCCACCGACAAGGCGGAACGGCGCGGGGTTAATATAATCCGAGAATCCCCCTTTGTAAGTACCAAGACCGGAAAAAATAAGCTCGGAAATGGATTCTTTTTCCCACTTGCTAACGCTGGCGCCGCATGTTTAGCCGCTCGGCCAGACCTTCGGTGGCGCTCAGGGCGTTACACGCGAGTCGGTGTACAACCAGATCGCTCAAGGGTGTGCGATCGGGGTTGATTTCAACGGTAATCGTCCCGCGTCGGCGTGCCGCCACTACGGGCTCGTGGATATAGGCGAAGCCTGCGCTGGTCCCTACGGTAAAGATCAGGTCAAAGCCACGCAGCAACTCTCGTTGGTATTGCGCCACTGCGCGCGACGGCAGTGTCTCACCGAATAACACCACGTCGGGTCTTATGACTTCTCCGCACAGCCCGCAGCGGGGTGGTAGCGGAAATGCTTCGAAATCGGCCGCATTTTTTCGGTTTCCGCATCCTGTGCACACCAGTTCCCGCAGGCGTCCATGAAGTTCGATGACCTGACGACTGCCGGCGTCGGTATGGAATCCGTCCACGTTCTGGGTGATCACCCATACTTCGCACAGCGCTTCCAGTGCTGCCATAAATCGATGCGCGTTGTTGGCGCCGGCGCCGCGACAGGCGCGCTCAATCTCAAGCAAATATTTCCAGGTCAGCGCGGGGTCGCGCTGGAACATGTCGCCGGAGAGAATTTCCTCAATGGGCAGGCCTTCATCGACCGTGATGTCGTTATAAAGCCCGCCTACTCCTCGATAAGTAGGCAGGCCTGATTCGGCCGAAAGCCCTGCGCCGGTGAGAAACGCCACCCGCCGCGCGCTGCGTAAATGCGCGGCGATGGTTTCGATGGTGTCATCGTCAGCGGAGGTAAGCGTGCTCATCGGGTTAATCCACCTTGCGGAAATCAGCGGCGCGGCTCGCCACCGCGGAGGTCAGCAAACGCTGCGGTAGCAGGCGCGCGGCCAGCGCCAGCGTTTTGTTGATAAGGCCCGGGATATGCACGGTTTTGCCCTTGGCAGCGGCCTGCAGGCCTTGCCGCACCACGGTCGGCGCATCCATCCACAGCCAGCGCGGGAGACGCGAGACGCGGGGCCGCATCCCGTTGGCGTCGTGAAATTCGGTGTAGGTAAAACCAGGACACAGAGCGCTGACGCGGACGCCGTGGGGCGCAAGTTCGGCGTCCAGACATTCACTGAATCGAATCAGCCAGGCCTTCGCCGGCCCGTACAGCGTGTGGCCTGCCGAACCCGGCATGTGCCCCGCGAGTGAGCTCACATTCACAATGGTGCCTCGGCCGTGTTGGCGCATCAGCGGCGCGAGGTGAAAGCACAGCGCTGCCACCGCGCCAATCATCACCTGCTGGAAATCGGCGTGAACCTGCCAAGGCTGACTGAGGTAGGCGCCGGGCACGCCATAGCCCGCGTTGTTGACCAACATCGCGAGCGGGCGGCCGTCGGCTTTTACGGCTTCAATCAAGGCGCTGACCGCTGCGGGTTCGGCGAGGTCGGCGGTAACGAGCGTGCAGTGGGCGTTCGCGATGCTTTTTAATTCGGCGCCGAGTGTAGTCAGGCGATCGGCGCGGCGCGCGGTCAGAATCAGGTCATACCCCTGACCGGCGAGCTGGCGGGCAAATTCGGCGCCTAATCCAGACGACGCGCCGGTAATCAGCGCGAGAGGGCGAGTGCTCATGGCGGATTCCACTCGGGGAAGGGGCCGCACCTTCCTGCACGAGGCGGCGCGTTGTCAATGCGCCTCGAGCGCGGCGAAGGCTTCGTGCGTAAAGCGGAACACTTGCCCGCTGAGGATCTGGGGCAAACGGGAGCGCTGGAGCTGGTCCAGTACCGGGCCTTTGACCTCGGCCAGGTGCAGCAGCTTGTGGCGAGTCATCAGGCTTTCGTTGAGCGCAAGCAAACGCTCGAGCGCAGTGGCATCGATGTGATTGACGGATGAAAGCACTAGCAGGACATGCTGGGCGTCCGGCTGATCTTCAAGCGCCGTGGCGAGCGCCGCCTCCACCACGCCGATGTTCCCGAAAAACAGATTCTCGTCGATGCGCAGCGCCAGAATGCGCGGATTCAGTTCCACCGCCGCGCGCTCGACGTTCCGAAATTGTTCGCTGCCCGCAACCCGGCCCAGCAGCGCGATGTGCGGATGGCTCGCTTGCCAGATGATGGTCAGCAGCGACAGGCCTATCCCCAAGGCAATGCCAATTTCCACGCCAAAAATGAGCACACCGAGCGCGGTGGCAAGGAAGGAAAGACCGTCGGCGTGAGCGTAACGCCAGATCCGCAGAAAGCTGCGCGGCTCCAGCACGTTCAGCATTGGCGCAATGATGCTGGCCGCCAGCACGCATACCGGCAGCCTGGCGAAATACGGGCCCATCGAAAACTGAATCAGGATGAGCACCAGCAGCGAGGCTGAGACCACGCCCGACAGCGGGGAGCGCGCGCCGGCGGTGTAGTTGACTACCGACCGCGATAAGCCGCCGGTGACCGGGAGACCGCCGGCCAGCGCGGCGACCACATTGGAAGCACCAAGCCCCAGCATTTCGCGATTGGGATTGATTTGCTCCTGTTCACGCTGGGCCAGCGTCTGCGCCACCGACACGCTGCTGATGAAGCCAATGAGCGCGAGCGCACCGGCGGGTAGCGCCAACTGTTCCAGGCTGGTGAGCGACAGCGTAGGCAGGACGAGCGCCGGTAGCGCTTGCGGCAGTGGACCCACCACGCGGACGCCATGATTGAGATCGAGCGAGAGCGCGATGGTGACGCCGATGCCAGCGACCACGATGAGCATCGGTACCAGCTTCACGCCCATGCCGGCGGTGGCGGGCTTCATGCCCAAACGACAGAGCAAAGCCCCGAGGAAATGCTGCGAAAGCAACAACAGCGCGAGCGCTGTGACCCCGGTCAGCGCCGTGACCGGATTGATCTCGGACAGCGACGTGGACAGGCTGCGGAGCAAAGCCCAGCCGGTATGCCCCTGTCCGCGGAGACCGAGTAAAGGCAGGACCTGACCCAAGATGATCAGAATGGCCGAGCCCACCATAAAGCCCTGATTCACGGGACTGCTCAGCAGGTTGGCAATGACGCCCAGCCGCAGCACTCCGCACAGCATCAGCATGAAGCCCGAGAGCAGGGCGAGCTGCAGTGCGATCGTCACCGCATCGCCGGTACCGGCGGCGACCAAGGGTGCGATGGCCGACGCCGTCATCAGTGAGGTGACCGCCATCGGCCCGACAGACAGCGAGCGGGACGTGCCAAAGAACGCGTAAGCCACGAGTGGCAGCACGCTGGCATACAGGCCGCAGTGAGGCGGCAGACCTGCCAGCAGGGCGTAGGCCAGGCTCTGCGGTAACAGCAGCATCACCGCCACCAAGCCCGCCACCAGATCGAGTTTGAAATCTGCGGCGCGGTAGGTTTTTACCCAGGGGGGCATCCAGCCGGACGGTGGTGGCCGCGCGCGCATGGTCGGGGATCAGGTGCGGCTGCCCGACGCCGCGAGATACAGATTCGCCGCGCGTGCGCCTGAACGACAAAACGCCAGCACGGGGCCCGGCAGCCGTGCCACGAGTGCGGCCATGGCGGCGATTTCATCCGCCGTAAATTGGCCCGGAATGACCGGCAGCCAGGCGTATTCGAGGCCGGCGGCGCGCGCGGCGGCTTCAATCTCCGCGCTATTCGGTTGGCCCGCGCCGCCTTCGAGATCGGGACGGTTGTTAATGACGCTGCGAAAGCCCGCGCGGGCGATCTCGGCCAGCTGTGCTGGCTCGATTTGGGGTGCCACGGCGAAGTCTTCGGTGACGTTTTGGTAGGTAAATTCCATCAGTGGGCTCCGGTCGCGGGGCGCGGTGTGCCGCCTCGGTTGCTGTTGTTGAATTGCATCCAAAGTTCGTAGCCCAGCATACCGACCAGCATCGCCACGACAAACAGGAGCGCGGGCATCAAGCCCTGCGCCAGCGCCACCAGCGACGGGCCCGGGCAGAAGCCGGCGAGGCCCCAGCCGGCGCCAAACATCAGGCTGCCGCCGATGAGGCGCGGGTCGAGGTCGCGTTTGTTGGGGATCTGCATGGGTGAGCCGAGCAGCGAGCGCGCGCGGCGCCCCGCAACGGCAAAGGCCACGCTTGCCACCGCGATCGCCCCGCCCATCACCAGTGCCAGTGAGGGGTCCCACAAACCCGCCACATCGAGGAAGCCGATGACCTTCGAGGGGTTGGTCATGCCGCCCAGAATCAACCCGAAACCAAACACAAGTCCGCTCAATAAGACTGTGAGATTCAACATGCGCTTAGCTCCCGCTTAACACGTGATGGGTGAGGTAGACGGTGATGATCCCGCTCGCCATGAAACAGCCTGTTGCCACCATCGAGCGCGGCGACAGCCGGGAGATTCCGCATACGCCATGACCGCTGGTGCAGCCGGCGCCGAAGCGGGTGCCGACGCCGACCAGCAGGCCGGCGATTACAATTTGCCAATGCTGCGCGGCCACCTCCACGGTTGGCAGTTGCGCGACCAGCCCATACAGCGCGGGCGCCAGCAGCATTCCGAGCACGAACGCGAAGCGCCAGCCAATCTCTCCGGTCTGTGGTTTCAGCAGGCCGCCGATGATGCCGCTGATGCCCGCGATGCGGCCGTTAAACAGCACCAGCAGGCTGGCGGCGAGGCCAATCAAGAGGCCGCCGCCGAGCGAGCTCCAGGGCGTGAAATGTTGCCAATCAATTGTCATGAGATTGCTCCTTCAGGCTTTGCAGAAAATTTCATAAAGATGGGCCAGGGTGCTTTCGACCTTGGCGTCCGCCAGTCGGTAAAAAATGTTTTTGCCTTCCCGCCGCGTGCTCACCAGACCCTGCTCACGCAGCACACCGAGTTGCTGTGAAAGCGTGGGCTGTCGAATATCCAGCAGTTGCTCGAGATCGCTAACGCAGCGTTCACCCTCGGTCAGCTGGCACAGCAGCAGCAGGCGATCTTCGTTTGCGAGCAAGCGGAGAAAGCTGGAGGCATCGCTGGCCGCCCGGCGCATGGCCTCCAGATCGACGCCCTGCGGCTGAGTTTCTGTGGCTTTGGTTTTTGCCATCTTGCTGCTGGTCAATTTCAATTTACAAAAATATATATTATAAAAAAAGAAATCTAAAGCCGTGAGGGGTGTTTATGTCTGTTTGCATCAAGTCGTTCTTCGATCCCGCCACCTGGACCTTCACCTACGTCGTCTACGATCACGAAGGTGGGCATGCCGCCATCATCGATCCGGTGCTGGACTACGACCCCAAAGCGGCGCGCACCAGCACGACCTCGGCGGATGAGGTGGCGGCCTATGTGCAGGAGAAGCGCCTCCAAGTGGAGTGGATTCTGGAAACCCATGCGCACGCGGACCACGTTTCGTCAGCGCACTACCTGCAGGGTCGGCTCGGCGGTAAGTTGGGCATTGGCGATCACATCACGCAGGTTCAGTCGACCTTCGCCAAGATCTTCAATCTCGAGCCTGAATTTCGCGCAGACGGCTCGCAGTTTCAGATGCTGTTGCCGGAAGGTGCCACGCTGCCAGTAGGTGATCTCTCGCTTGAGGTGCTGTTTGTGCCGGGTCATACCGCGGCCTGCGTCGCGTACAAAATCGAGGACGCCATCTTTGTCGGCGATACGCTCTTTCCGCCGGATGTGGGCACCGCCCGCTGCGACTTCCCCGGCGGAGACGCGCGCACGCTCTACCACTCGGTGCGGCGTTTGCTCGAATATCCGGCAAAAACGCGGCTTTTTATGTGTCATGACTATCCGCCGGATGGTCGTGCACCGCGCGCCGAAATCAGCGTGGCCGAGCAGCGCGATAAAAACATTCACGTTCACGATGGCGTTTCAGAAGAGGCCTTCGTGGCTTTGCGCGAAGCGCGCGATCGCACGCTCGCCAAGCCAGTGCTGATTCTGCCGGCAATCCAGTTGAATATCCGTGCCGGCGAATTGCCGCCGCCGGAAGCCAACGGCGTGGCCTATCTCAAACTTCCCCTGAATCTCATCTAGCGCCTAACGCGCTTTCAAGCGTTGCTCCAGCAGGCTTAAGGCATGGGTGAGGGCGTCGCGCTCCGCCGGCGCCAGTTCGGCGAGCAGCGCGCTTTCGTAGCCGCGCGCCAGCGGCACAATCTCGGCGTAAATGCGGTGGCCGGCGACGCTCAGTTTCAGCTGTGAGCAACGCCGATCGGCGGGCGACACGCGGCGAATCAGCAGCCGCCGCGCCAGCAACCCCGCTATCGCGCGACTGACCGTCACGCGATCCATCGCGGTTCGCGCGCAGACGAAATCGGCACTGACGTTGGTGTGCTGCCCAAGCACCGCGAGGATGCGCCACTGTGGAATAGTGATCCCGAAACGCGTGGCGTAGAGCTCGGCCAGTTCACGGCTGAGCGTATTGGCCAGCACCGACAGCCGATAGGGGAGGAAGCCCGCCAGATCCAGCGGCACACTGGCCTCGGACACTGTCTTCGATGGCGTGCTCACGTCGTGAAGTGGCTTTCCAGATTTTGCCAGCTCTGCTGATAGTCCGGCTGCAATGCCGAGCTTGCCAACGCGTGGGCGGTCGGTTGCAAGACCAGACGCGATTCCAGCATGAAGGCGAGCGTGGCCTCGAGTTTCACTGGCGAAAGCGTCGCCCCGCTGGCTCTGGCATGTACCGTAGCCTCCGGTCCGTGGGGCACCAGCGCGTTGTGCAGGCTGACACCGCCGGGCTCAAAGCCTTGCTCCCGCGCGTCATAGGTGCCCTGAATCAGCCCCATGAATTCGCTCATCACGTTGCGATGAAACCACGGTGGCCTAAACGTGTGTTCAGCGACCTGCCAGCGCGGCGGAAAAATCACGAAGTCCATGTTGGCCACGCCGGGCGTGTCGCTCGGTGAGGTGAGCACGGTGAAGATGGACGGATCGGGATGGTCGTAGCTGACGCTGTTCAGGGTGTTGAAGCGCGCCAGATCGTATTTGTAGGGCACGGCCGT
The DNA here is from genome assembly GCA_945876945.1 of Klebsiella pneumoniae. Classification (GTDB taxonomy): domain Bacteria; phylum Pseudomonadota; class Gammaproteobacteria. The sequence continues at coordinate 18,702 of CAMCQE010000007.1, read as the reverse complement.
GCCCACCCAGGCCACCACGTCCAGCGGGCAATGCCCCAGCGTTCGCCGCCATAGCTGGCCACCGAATTTGGTCATCAGCTCGAACGCGCCCGTGCGATCTTCGAACGCCGCCACGGGCGCCAGAAAATCGCGGTCGTTGGCGAATCCGTCCGAGCCCACCGGGCCGCGCTCGGGCAGGCGCAGCGGCGCCCCGTAGTGTTCCAGCACGTAGCCGCGCCCGGTGCCATCGGGCAGATCCACCTTGAACTTCATGCCGCGCGGGATGAGCGCCAATTCGCCGGGCGCTACCAGCAACCGGCCGCATTCGGTAGCAATCGCCAGCCGCCCCTGTTGCGGCAGGAGCAACAGCTCGCCGTCCGCGTTTTGAAAATAGCGGTCGCCCATATCGCGATTCGCGACGTAAATGTGCCCGGCTGCCCCTACCTGCAGGCTCACGTCGCCGCCGGCGGCGATGGTGTTCAGGCCCTCCACAAAATCAGTCGGCGCGGTGGCGAGCGGAAACGCGCTCCAGCGCAAGGGATCTGGCGACGCGAGCGCTGGCAGCGGAGCGGTGCGGAGCGTGGGATGGGGATAGCGCTCGCTGGGCCCTTGCACGACCGACGGACGAATCCGGTAGAACCAGGTGCGGCGGTTGTCGTGTCGCGGCACGGTGAAGGCCGTGGCGCTGAATTTCTCGGCGTACAGGCCATAGGGCGGGCGCTGGGGCGAGAACTGCCCGAGCGGCAAAGCGCCGGGCAAGGCCTCGCTGCTGTGCTCGTTGGCAAAGCCAGTGAGGTACTCGGCAGAGGTCGTGGAGGGCGGGGTGCTCATGGGACCTCCGGGTAGTCAAGCATGCTGGTGGCGACTATAGTTTCATTTGAAACTACTCTCAACGCCGCTCGGGGAGGCAGGGTGTGAAGCTGGCAACGCTGAACGAAGGTGGCCGAGACGGCACACTGGTGTTGGTCAATCGTGCACTGACTCAGGCGGTGCGCGTGCCGGATATTGCTCCTACCTTGCAAGCCGCTCTCGACGGCTGGGCGACACTCGCGCCGGTGCTCTGCGCGCGCGCGGCGGCGCTTGATGCCGGGGCGATCAACACCGCGTTCGCCTTCGACGCTGGCGCCTGCCTGGCGCCCCTGCCGCGCGCCTATCAGTGGGTGGACGGCAGCGCCTATGTGAATCACGTGGAACTGGTGCGCAAAGCCCGTGGCGCTGAATTACCCGCAAGCTACTGGACCGAGCCGCTGGTGTATCAGGGCGGCTCAGACGATCTACAAGGCCCGCACGCACCGATTCTGGCGATGGACGAAGCCCATGGCATCGACTTCGAAGCCGAAGTGGCGGTGCTAACCGACGACGTGCCGTTTGCGACCAGCGCGTCCGAGGCGCTGGATCACATCAAGCTCATCACGCTGGTGAACGACGTGTCGTTGCGCAATCTCATTCCCGCCGAACTCGCCAAGGGCTTCGGTTTTTATCAGGCCAAACCGGCCAGCGCCTTTGCGCCGGTGGCGATTACGCCAGATGAGCTCGGCGCCGCCTGGCGCGAGGGCAAGCTGCATTTGCCCTTGCGGAGTTTTGTGAACGAGGACTGGTTCGGCGCGCCCGAGTGTGGCGTCGATATGACCTTCAGCTTCGGCGACCTCATCGCCCACCTCACCCGCACGCGGCGGCTGTGCGCCGGCACGGTGGTAGGCTCTGGCACCGTTTCTAACTACGACCGTTCGCGGGGCTCAAGCTGCATCGCGGAGCGACGCATGCTGGAGACCGTAGCCGATGGCGCGCCGCGGACGCCTTTTTTGCGCTTCGGCGATCGAGTGCGCATCGAGATGCGGGATGCGTCGGGCGCGAGCCTGTTCGGGACGATCGAACAGACCGTCGAGCGCTGGACGCGCCATGACTGAGCAACGCATGCGTCTGGATATGGCGATGGGTCGGGCGGCGCGCACGCGGCGGCAGTTTCCCGCCACGCCGATTACCGCAGCTGAGCAGCAGGTGTCGGTGGTGATCGTGGGGGCTGGCCCCGTCGGACTCGCGCTGGCCGCCGACTTCCGCCAGCAGGGTGTTTCCTGTGTGGTGCTGGAAAAACACGATGGGTTGAGTCAAGGCTCGCGCGCGATTTGCTGGGCCAAGCGCACGCTGGAGATTTGCGACCGCCTCGGCGTGGCGACGCGCATGATGCACAAAGGCATCACCTGGAATCTTGGCAAGGTCTTCGCCGGGGCGGCCTCAGAGCTGCTTTACAGCTTCGATCTGCAGCCCGTGAAAGACCAGAAATTCCCCGCATTCGTCAATCTTCAGCAGTACTACACCGAGGAGTATTTCATCGAGGCGCTGGCGGATGAGTCGCCGATACGCTGGCAACAGCGTGTTGACTCGCTGCAGGTGGCGCACGACGGCGTGTGGCTGACGGTGGCCGCGCCGGACACGCAATATCGTCTGCATTGCGACTGGCTCATCGCGGCCGATGGTTCCCGCAGCACCGTGCGGGAGTTGATGGGGCTCGATTTCGCGGGCCGCACCTTTGAAGACAACTTCCTGATTGCCGACGTGCGCATGAAAGCGCCGTTTCCGGCCGAGCGCCGCTTCTGGTTTAACGCGCCCTTTAACGAAGGTCGCACGGCGCTCATGCATCAGCAGCCGGACAACGTCTGGCGACTCGATTTTCAGCTTGGCGGCGATATTGATCGCGCTGCAGCGGTGCGGGAAGAAAACGTTACGCGCCGGGTGCGCGCCATGCTGGGGCCGGAGATTGATTTCGACTACGAGTGGGTGAGCCTCTACACCTTTCAATGCCGCCGCATGACGCGCTTCGTTCACGACCGCGTGATTTTTGCCGGTGATGCCGCGCATCTGGTGTCACCGTTCGGGGCACGGGGCGCCAACGGTGGCCTGCAGGACGCCGACAACCTGGCCTGGAAACTGGCGCGAGTGATCAAGGGCGAGGCCAACCACGCCTTGCTGGAAAGCTACAACGAGGAGCGCGTGCACGCGGCGGACCAGAACCTCCTCAACTCCACCCGCAGCACCGATTTCATGACGCCCAAAAGCCCCGCCGAGCGCGCCTTACAGCAGGCGGTGATCGGGCTTGCGAAGGACCATCCCTTTGCCCGCGCGTTCGTGAACAGCGGTCGTTTATCGGTGCCGTGTCACCAGCGGTCGTCTTCGCTTACCACCCCGGACGAACACGAATTTGCGGCGGCGCTGCAGCCCGGTGATGTCTGTCTGGATGCGCCCCTGGCGTCGGCCGATGGTCGCCGCTGGCTGCTGGAGCACTTGGGCGGGCGCTTTGTATGTCTCTATTTTATGGACGCTCACACCCCGGCGCCGGCTACCGTGGCCGCGACACTGCCGGCGGGTGTCGCGCTGCTCCCGGTGAGCCGTGAAGCGCATGCCGATGCCGCGCACGACGCTACCGGCGTGCTCAGCGCGCGCTATGACGCTCGCCCGGGTACCACCTGTCTCATCCGTCCCGACCAACATCTGGCCGCGCGCTGGCGGCAGCCCGATCCCCCGCGTATCGCTGCCGCCCTGCGGCGCGCCACCGCAATATCTTTCACCCTGAACTAAAAGGAGCATCGTTCATGAGCACAGCCTTCGCGTCGCGGGCCGATTTGGAGCCCAAAAAAGTCAGTTTCACCAAGCTCTCCGACCACGCCTATGCCTATACCGCCGAGGGCGACCCGAATACCGGCGTGGTGGTGGGTGACGACTGCGTCATGGTGCTCGATGCGCAGGCAACGCCCGTGATGGCGCAGGACGTTCTGCGCCACATTCGCACCGTGACAGACCTGCCCGTGAAGCACGTGGTGCTGAGCCATTACCACGCGGTGCGCGTGCTCGGGGCGAGCGGTTACGGCGCGGCCAACGTGATCGCCAGCCGCGATACCTACGATCTGATCGTCGAGCGCGGCCAGCAGGACTACCAGTCCGAGCTAGAGCGCTTTCCGCGACTGTTCAACGCGGTGGAATCGGTGCCCGGCCTGACCTGGCCGAACATCGTGTTCAGTGGCGCCATGACGGTCTGGCTGGGCTCGGTGGAAGTGCAGTTGCTGCAGCTGGGGCGGGGCCATACCAAGGGCGACACCGTCGCCTGGCTGCCGCAGGAAAAAGTCCTTTTCAGCGGCGATTTGGTTGAATTTGGCGCCACCCCTTACACCGGTGACGCCTACCTGCGCGACTGGCCGGCAACGCTGGATCGCATCGAGGCGCTTGCGCCGGCGGCGCTGGTGCCGGGGCGCGGTGCGGCGCTGACGACGCCCGCCGAGGTGGCCGAAGGCCTGTCCGGTACCCGCGCGTTCGTGACCACGATGTATGAGAGCGTGCGGGCCGCGCGCGCGGCGGGTAAAACGCTGAAAGAGGCCTATGACGAGACCGCCGCCACGCTCAAGCCGCAGTTCGGGCACTGGGTTATTTTCGAGCACTGCCTGCCGTTTGATATCAGCCGTGCTTATGACGAAGCCGGTGGGCTTGATGATCCCCGCATCTGGACCGCTGAACGCGACGCCGAGATGTGGCAATCGATGGCAAGCCAGGCATGAGTTTGCGCCCGACTTTGGGCCTTGTTGACCCGGATGCCTTCTACGCCGCGCTGGCCGCGCGGCAAGCCGGCATGGACGCGGAGGAGAGTCTGCGCTTCAGCGCCCGGATGATTCTGCTGTTGGCCAATGAGCTCGGGGATGACGAGAAGTTGATGGAGATCCTTGCGGCGGCGGCGGCGTAATCTCCGCTAATTTTCGCGGGTGGTAGAGGCATCTCTGGTTTGACCCATCCGGGCCGATCGGGGAATCTCCCACCCCATGCTTTTAGTTTTCCCCCAGCGCTGGTTTCGGTCCTTGCTATGGCGAGTGGGGGGCGGAGCGCTGCTCTGCGCCTTGGCGTCTGGCCCTCTGGCGGACGAACTCAAGCTTGAGATTACCGGCGTTAAAGGCGAGATGAGGCGCAATCTGCTCGAGCATCTTGAAGCGGTGCAGGGCAGCGATCTTCAAAAGCTGGCAGATAGCCGCATCCGCGCCATGCATCGTCGCGCCCCCGCCAGTCTGGAGGAGGCCCTGCAGGCGCTCGGCTACTACAGCGCCAAAATCACCCCTGCGCTGAGCAATAAAGGCACCCAGTGGCTGGCGACCTATGCCATCCAGCTGGGGCAGCCGGTGCGGTTCTCCGAGTTCGACCTGCAGCTTACCGGTGCGGCCGCCAACGACGAGGCGTTTGCGGAGGCGAGGGCCAAGTTTCCCTTAGCCGTGGGCGATCCCCTGGTGCACGCTCGCTGGGAAGACGGCAAGCGCGCCTTCGAGCGTCTGCTGGCCGACCGTGGCTATTTCGATGCGCAAATCACCAAGGCCGAGGTGCGGGTGAATCAGCACAAGTTCACCGCCCGTGGCGTGCTGGCGATCGACGCCGGGCCGCGCTACGGCTTTGGCAAAGTGCTGTGGCCCAAGACCAAGCTTTCGACCCGATTCATGCAGCGCTACGTGTCGATCACGCCGGGTGAGCCCTTCACGGCGAAACAAATGCTGGAGTTCCAGAGTCGGCTGGCCGAGAGCGCTTACTTTGGCAGCGTGCTGGTGGAGCCGCGTCGGGACCTCGCGGAAGACGGTCAGGTGCCGGTAGAAGTGGCGCTCGAGATGCGGCCGGCGCGGCGCTATTCGGTGGGGGCGGGATTTGGCACCGATACGGGGCCGCGTGCTCGCGCTTCCTGGCTGCGACCCTTCGTCAATCGCCTGGGGCATCGCGCGGAGGCGGATATGCGGCTGTCCACCGTGCAGAGCAGTCTCTCGGCGCTGTATTCCATGCCGAGCGCCACATCGTGGACGGATTCGGTTGATCTCACCGCGCAGTTTCTGAACGAGGACACGGATGTTAAAAAGTCGCTGAAGGCGAGCGTGGGCGTGGCGCATCTGACCACCCGCTGGGGCTGGCGCGAAACGGTGGCGCTGGAATATCAGGTGGAAAGCTTCGACGTCGCCAACGACAACGAGGTGGCGCGCACCCTGGTGCCTTCGGCGCGCTGGACCAGAACCTGGACGGACGATCCCATTTTTAGTCGCAATGGCCTCCGTCTCGCGTTCGGGGTGCGCGGCGCGGAGGCCGCGCTGCTGTCCACCACCAGGTTTCTCCAGCTGAGAACCGACGCCAAGTTTGTTCGGGCTTTTGGCGATACCCGCTTGATTGCGCGCGGTGAGTTTGGCGCGGTGGCGTCGCAGGATTTTTCGAAACTCCCGGCCAGCGAGCGCTTTTTCGCCGGCGGCGACAACAGCCTGCGCGGCTTCGACTATCAGTCGCTGGGGCCGCGCAATGCGGACGGCAAAGTGGAAGGGGGCCGCTTCCTCCTGCTGGGCACGCTGGAGCTGGAACAAAAAGTGGTAGGCAACTGGCGCGGCGCGGTGTTCAGCGATTTCGGCAACGCGCTGAACGATCTCTCCGACCCCATCGCCTACTGCGTGGGGCTGGGCGTGCGCTGGCTGTCGCCGGTAGGCCTGCTGCGGCTCGATGTTGCCAATGGCATCTCGAACCCTGATTTCCCCTGGCGGATTCACGTGGTGCTGGGGCCGGACCTGTGAACTGGCGCCGCCTGAGTCTGCGGCTAGGCGCAGGGCTCCTCCTGCTGGTGGTGCTGTCGCCCCTGGGTCTGCTCTGGAGTTCGTTGGCCTTGCGCCTGGGCGTTGAGCTCATCGCACGTCTGGCGCCGGGGAGCGGTCTCCAGATTGGCGCGGTGGAAGGCAATTTTGGCGAAGGTGCGGTGTTTTCCGATCTTAAGTTCGAGACGCCGACCCTCACGCTCACCGTCAATCGCCTGAGTCTCCAGCTTGATTTGCCCGCCTTGTTTCAGCGTGAAATCCACTGGCCGTTGGTGGCGGCGGGGGAAGTTCGCCTGGCACTTGCGGCGGCACAGGAAGCTGGTCCGCCGCTCGCACAGTTGCCGCCCTTGCCGGTGCTGCCGGTCGGCTTGCGCCTCGACGAGATGACCATTGCCCGTCTGGAAGTCATGCAGGCCAGCGGCGAAGCCTTGCGCCTGACACGGGTCCGCAGCGCCGTGCGCTGGCCGCAAGCTCAGCCGCTGGAGGTGCAGGACTTCAGCCTCAGCCACGGTCCCACCGACCTCACGCTCGCCGGACGCTGGGGCGAGGCGGTGGCAGACCGCGTAGGTTTCGAGGTGCACTGGCGACATCGCCTGCCGGACGACGGCTTCGTGCAGGGCAGCGGTCGGCTCGACGGCGAGGGGGCCAATCTGCGCCTGACGCAGCAGCTGGTGGCACCACTGCAAGCAGATCTCGACGCCGCGCTCACGCTCCCAGCGGGCGCGGCACCCTGGCGGCTGGCGCTCAAGCTGCCTGCCGCCCAGACGCTGCCGCCGACGCTGACCGGCAATCTGCCGGCCGAGATTGAGGGCTCACTTGAGGCCAGCGGCGGTGGTGACCAGCCCCCTCAACTGCAGGCCGACTTCAAAGCCCGCTTGGCCGACTGGGGCGCGTGGACCCTGCAGGCCAAGGCCGCTGGCTCCAGCCCGGAGGCCATTACGGTGGAGCGCGTGCGGCTCACCGGCCCGCAAGGGGCAAATTTGCAGCTAGGCGGGAGCATCAACGCGACCGCACGCACGCTGGACCTGGTTGGCGATTGGCGCGGCTTGCAGTGGCCGCTCGAAGGGGTGCCCCGCTTCAGTAGTCCGCGTGGCCGTTGGTCGGTGCAGGGCGGCGAGCAGGGTTTTCGCTATTCGCTCGATGCCGACAGTCGGCAGCCACAGGTGCCAGAAGCCCATTGGTCTGTCGCCGGTACCGGGGATGCCACGCACACCGATCTCGCCGGGCTTGAGCTCAAGCTGGGCAAGGGCCGCGCGCAGGTGACGGGGGCGGTGGTCTGGCGTGATGGCCTGGAGCTCGACCTCAAAGGCGCGTGGCAGGACCTGACGCACAGGCTGCCAGACGGTCGCGAGCTTCATTTACCGCGGGGAAGCCTGACGCTGAAGGGGTCGCCCGCCGCCTGGGCGGCGAATACCGATCTGGCGTTCAAGTTCGACGCTTTTCCGGCGGGGCAGCTGGCGGCTGATGTCGCGGGTTCCACCACGGCCGCGCAAGTGAAGGCGCTCAAGCTCAAGGTGGCGGAGGCCGGGCTGAGTCTGGTCGGCGAGGCGGATTGGCAAGCTGTCGGGCCGCGCTGGCGCGTGCAGGCCGAGGCGCATGACTTCAATCCCGGCTGGTTCGCCCCTGAGTGGCCGGGCAGTCTGAGTTTCCAGCTCGCCAGCGCGGGTACACCGCAGGCCTTCAATGTCGATTTATCCGCGCTCAGTGGCAGCCTGCGTCAGCACCCGCTGGAGGGTGCGGCGCGGATTAGCCGACGCGGGGCGATGTTGGAGGTGCCGTCGCTGGCGCTGAGGGCCGGTGGCGGAGAGCTGACCGCGAGCGGCGGCGTGGGACCCGGGCAATCGCTGGCGTTTGCGCTGAAAGCGCCGGATCTCAAGGCCTTGTGGCCAGAAGGGGCCGGCGCGGTCGACGCCAAAGGGAGAGTCTCCGGGTCGCTCACCGAACCTGCGGCCAGCGGTGAACTGCATGTACGGGGGCTCACGTTGCCCGCTGTGGCGATAGCCAGCGCCGATGCCAGCTGGGATCTCGATTGGCGGCGCGCCAGCCCGCAGAGTCTCTCTCTGGAGGCCAGCGCGTTACAGGTTCAAGGCCAGACGCTGGACCATCTTTCGGTGGCGCTTTCAGGCGTGCTCAAGGCGCACACGCTGGCGCTGCGGGCTAATACGGCGGGCGATGAACTCCAACTCGACTTCAAGGGCGCGCTGGCGACGACTCCGATGGCGTGGCAGGGCGCGCTGACCGCCGGACGCTGGACTCGCCGTATTGGACCGGCGTTTGCGCTGCGCGAGCCCGCGGAACTTTCCGCCTCGCCTTCGGCCGTTCGACTGGCGCTGCAGTGCTGGCAAGGGGCGGGCGAGCTTTGTGCCGGTGGTGAGGCGCAGGCCAAGGGGCGGTGGCGCGCCGAGCTTCGAGCCGAGGCGCTCGCCCTGGACGACTTGCCCAAGGCCGGTGAGTGGCAGCGCGGTAGCGTCTCCGGCGATCTTGTCGCGGCCGGCGACGGCGCGGTGCTCACCGCACTGGACGGACAACTGAGTCTTTCGGCGCTGGAATGGTCGCTGCCGGACGACACCCTGCCGCCGCTGGCGCATAGGGGCATCACGCTGAAAGCCGATACCGCCGACCGGACCCTCCGCGTTGCGCTCGATGCGGCGTTGAGCAAGCCGGCCGCGCTGCCCTTGCAGGCGGCCGTCACCCTGCACGACGGCCCCTGGGATCTACGGGACTGGGAGAGCCTGAAAATCGACGGCCGGCTGTCGGCCAATGCGCCCGACCTCGCGCCCTGGGCCGCTTATACCGAGGAGGTGGCCGAGCTTGCCGGACATGGCGAGATAGACCTGCAACTCACCGGCACCCTCAGCGCGCCGGTGCTGGATGGCGGCGCGCACCTGCTCCTGCCCTCCGTCCAGCTGACGCGGCTCGGCATCGAATTAAAAGATCTCGATGTGCGGCTGAAAGGCGGTCGCAATAACACTTTGCTGCTCGATGCCGCCGTGCGCTCCGGGGTGGGCACGGGCGAGATCCACGGCACGCTGTCCGCGTTGCCGAAGGGCCTGGGCGCCGACCTGCGGATTCTGAGCGAGCAGCTGCAGGTGGTGGATTTGCCGATGGCCAGCGCGATGGCCTCGGCGCGACTCGAGCTTGATGTGCTGCCCGATCAGATGACCTTGAAGGGCGAGGTCAACATTCCCGAGGCCAATCTGACCATTCGTAAAACGAGTGCGCGCACCGAACGCTCAGATGACGTAGTGGTGACCGATGACGACGCGGCCGCGATTGAACGCGCGACGGGTCTGGACAGCGACCTTTGGCTACGCTTCGGCGAGAAAGTAAAGCTGGACGCCATGGGCCTGACCGGGCAACTCGCGGGCCAGCTCCATCTGCTGCAGCAACCCGGCAGAGCTGGCCGCGCCAGCGGCGAGTTGCGCATCGAGGACGGCCATTATGCGCAATGGGGGCAAGATCTGACGCTCAAGAACAGTCGGGTGGTGTACGCGGGGCAACTGGTGAGTGACCCGGGCATTGAGGCGCGCGCCGAGCGCGTGGTCGGCGATGTCACCGCGGGGGTGCGGGTGTCGGGACGTTTGCTTGAACCGACGCTTAAGCTTTATTCGTCACCGGCCAAATCCGATGCCGACGTCTTGAGTTATCTGATCGCCGGTCAGCCGCTCAGCGGCGCGTCCTCCACTGACGCCAACGCCATGATGGCGGCGGCGGCCTCGCTGGGTTTGCGCGGCGGCGGTCTGTTGACCGAGCGGATTGCCCATTCCTTCGGCCTCGATGAAGTCAAAGTCGCCGGCAATCCTTACGACAAAAACCTTGCACTCAGCGTTGGGAAATACATTTCGCCCCGGCTTTATGTGGGGTACGGCATGGGTTTGGTCGACAATGTGAACACGTTTCTGCTGCGCTACAAGCTGAGTAAACGCTGGAATGTGGAAGCCGAAACCGGCGACCGTAGCAGCGCCGATCTGCTCTACACGATCGAGCGCTAAGCCCGCGTGTGTGGCGTTCATCGAAGGCTCGGGCGTGGCGGCAGCGCCTACCCGCTCAGGCTTCGACGGGATCAGGCTTACGGCTCAGCATCGTGTTTGCGCTGAGCTTGTCTGCGGAATCGCATGGGCGCCCTGCGCCCGCTAATCATTGGCTATTAAGTGAGGAGATTGCTGTGGGTTTTGTGCCATTGAGTGTCGGGATTTGCTTCGCCGTATTTGCAGCCGTGCTGATTTGCATGACGCTGGCGCATCGCTTGGGGCGCGCGCGCCGGCGGCGCCATCCCGGTGCCGGCGAGCAGGGACAAAACACCATAGAAAGCGCGGTGTTCGGCCTGATGGGCCTGCTGCTGGCGTTTACGTTTTCCGGTGCCGCCGGCCGCTTTGAGGATCGGCGACATCTCATCATGGAGGAAGCCAATGGTATCGGCACCGCGTGGTTGCGGCTCGATTTACTCCCGGCGGCCGAGCAGCCTGCCATCCGTGATCACTTCCGTCGCTACGTTGACGCACGGCTGGCGATTTATCGGGCCGTTGAGGATCCGCAGGCCTCGCGTGTTGCCGCCGCCAGCGCCGACGCCGCGCAGCGCCAACTCTGGGACAGTGTGGTGCCGGTGTTGAATGCCAATGACAATCAGCGCTTGGTCAATGTGGTGGTGCCGGCGTTTAACGAGATGTTCGACCTGGCCACCGCCCGCATGATGGCGATGGAAACGCATCAGCCGCTGCTGGTGTTTGGGGTATTGGTCGCGCTGATGTTGCTAGCGGCGGTCGTATCCGGGCTATCAATGTCGGCCAACGATCGCCTGAGCCCGCTCCATATGCTGGTGTTTGCGGGCACTTTGGCGCTTGCGGCGTGGCTGATCCTCGATCTCGAATTCCCGCGGCTTGGCCTGATGCGCATTGATTCGCACGACCATTTGATTACCGATCTGCGGGCGACGATGGGCTAGGCCGGGACGGTCGCCTCGCCCGATCGCAGTCAGGCGAGGTGGGTTTGTGTTGAGGCGCTGAGGGGTCGACTTAGAGGCTCGCGTGCCGCTGGCCGGATTGACTCGCCTGTGTGAAGAGCGCTTCGAGGTCGGGTTCAGCATCCCGCTTCACCAACAGAAACGCGCTCACGGTACCCTGCAAGCGCAGGGCCTGTTGCTCAAGCAAGCGGGCCGCGCTGGCAGCTTCTGCGACCTGCGTGGCATTTTGCTGAGTGACGGCATCCATTTTTGCGACCGCATTTTTGACCTGATCGATGCCGTTGCTTTGCTCGGCAGAGGCGGTCGAAATATCGCCCATGATTTCCGTCACGTGTTGGACCGAGGACACGATTTTCGTCATCGTCTGACCCGCCTCTTTCACCAGCGCGGCGCCGTCGTCGATCTTCTCCACCGAGTCTGAAATCAGCGCCTTGATTTCTTTCGCCGCGCCCGCCGAGCGCTGGGCGAGACTGCGGACTTCGGCGGCCACCACGGCAAACCCCCGGCCCTGTTCGCCGGCGCGCGCCGCCTCTACGGCGGCGTTGAGCGCGAGAATATTGGTTTGGAACGCGATGCCATCGATCACCGAGATGATGTCCACAATGCGCCGCGCGCCCTGATTGATGTTGTTCATGGTGACGACCACGTCGTTCACGAGTGCGCCGCCCTTGGTGGCCACAGCGGAGGCTTCCAGCACCATCACGTTGGCCTGCTCGGCGTTGACCGCATTCTGCTTCACCGTGGATGCCAACTGCTCCATGCTGGCCGCGGTCTGCTGGAGGCTTTCAGCCTGCTGGACCGAGCGATGCGTCAGATCTGAGTTGGAACGCGAGATTTCGCCCGAGGCCAGATGAATCGAATCTGCCGAATTCTTGATGTCGGCAATCAGTCCTTTGAGGTTCTCAACGGTCGCGTTCGAGTCGTCCCGCAGGCGACCAAAAGTACCCGCGAAATTACCTTCTATAGTTTCTGTGAGGTCGCCCGTGGCCAGCGCATTCAACACTCTGACCACTTCGCTGAGGCCGTTTTCGCTGCTATCCAGCAAGCGATTGATGGCTTCGCCCAGCGCAAGGAATATGCCTTGCTTGCCGGACAAATCTATCCGTCGCGAAAAATTGCCGTCGGCCGCTGCATTCACCAGTTGATTGATCTCTTCGCTCCAGGCCCGCTGATGCTCCGCTTCGGTATCCAGCGCGCGAGTCAGGGTGGTGACATAGGTGTTGATGGCGGTGGCGAGTTCGCCGAAGTCGCTATTCGCGGCAATGTTCAGCGCTGAGTCGGCGTGCTTGCCTTCGGCGAGCTGCTGGAAGTGCTGCGTCATCAGGCCGACAGGTTGCACGATGGCCTGCTGAAGCGTGGAGTGGAGCATGAACGCGCCAATGATCGCGGCAAGGGCAAAAAGTGCCGTCAATTCTCCGTTGCCGTTCCATGCCGATAGCGCAAGCGCCGCTGCTAACACCAACATCACACCAAAGCTGGTGTCTAACTTCTGTTTGATGCGGGTTGGGGTGTTCGAAGTCATGAAGTCCTCGCTTGCTTGAATCGCAGCTTCTGATTAACGCTAAAACAGCCGAATAGTCGTGTGTTCGAAAAAGTCTTTTGGCATTCCCGGCCAGCAGTGTCGCGCGCGCCACGATTGCGCTTGTCCAGCGCGCAGGCGATGCAACATTTGCTTAAAAAGATTCCCATTCCTCATCCAGCGCCTTGGCGCCGCTCTCCAGGAAGCGATTGCCCTGACCGAAGTTTTCGCGCAGCGCCTGCCTTGCCTGCTCATAAGCGGCGGCCGCCGGAGACGCCGCCTTGAGGCTTGGTTCGGCGCCGGCGCTTTCCCCGCCGGGCAAACGGAACATGCTGACGGCCGATTGCAGATTCAGGGCCTGATCTTCCAGCGACTTCGCGGCAGCGGCCGCTTCCTCGACGCGGGCGGCGTTTTGCTGCGTGGTGTCTTCCATCTGCAAGACCGATTGATTGACCTGTTCAATGCCCGTGTATTGCTCGACCGATGCCGTGGAGATGTCGGCAATCAGAGTGCCTACGCGCTGCACCGAATCGACGATCTGCGCCATCGTGTTGCCCGCTTCCTTGACGATCGCAGAGCCGCCTTTGATCTTGTCGGCCGAAGCACCGATAAGCGCTTTGATTTCCTTGGCGGCCGCGGCGGAACGCTGGGCCAAGGCCCGCACTTCTGCGGCCACCACCGCGAACCCACGGCCTTGTTCGCCGGCACGGGCGGCTTCGACCGCAGCGTTCAGCGCGAGAATATTGGTTTGGAAGGCGATGCCGTCGATGACGGCAATGATGTCCACGATGCGGTGTGAAGATTGATTGATGGCGTCCATCGTCTCAATCACTTGCATCACCAGATCGCCGCCTTTGCGGGCCACCGAGGAGGCTTCGAGCGTCATCTGATTCGCCAATCTGGCGTTATCAGCATTCTGCTTAACGGTGGAAGCGAACTCTTCCATGCTGGCCGCGGTTTCTTCGAGATTCGAGGCCTGCTGCTCGGAGCGCAGCGAGAGATCCATATTGCTTTGGGCAATTTCCACGGCGGCGGTGCGAATCAAATCTGCGGCCGCTTTGATACTTCCCACGAGCGACTTAAGACTGTGAACGGTGGTTTGGGCATCGTTCTGCAGCAGTTGGAATGAGCCGCTAAAGTCACCCCGCATCGTTTCAGTGAGGTCGCCCCTGGCCAGGGCTTTGAAGACGCGAACCACCTCACTCAGACTGGATTCGCTGGTTTCCATCATCGTGTTCAAGTTTTGGGCAACGCGCAGGGACCAGCCCTGTTTGCCCGAGAGTGACATTCGTTGGCTGAAATCTCCTCCGCGTGCGGCGGCAATCATGCTGGTCACTTCCTGCTCCATGAGGGTCTCCATGTCTCGAGCATGACCCTGTGACTGCATGAGCTGGCGGCGCAATTTGTCAACGCCGCCAAATACGCTCGATTCTTCGACGTTGCCCGGGATCTCAACCTCCAGATTGCCGTTGCTGATGGATTCGACCACCAGCGCAACCTCGTTGGGCTTGCCGCCGAGGCGGGCTTTCAGTGAGTTGATGGAGGCGATGGCAGTTGCCGCCGTGCCCAGGGCTGCCAGCACCACCAAGAGGAGAATCTGGTAGAGGCGGTCATGGGCAGCGGTCGCCTCATTGATGGCGGCTTCCGGCAGGTAATAGGTGAGCTGCCATGGCGAGTCGCTATGCACGTTCAACTGAACCCGAAACACGTTGCGCTCGGCGACACCCGTTTTAATGCTGTCCAGCAGCTTGACGTTGCGGCGGTCATGGAGGCTGATGCCGTATTGCTCGTTGGTCAGCACGAAGTTAATGAGGTCGGGCATCTTCCAGCCGGCTTTGGCCTGCAACGCCTGAGCGTCAGTCGTTACCGGGATAAAGGGGACGTTGAGCAGCAGGGATTCGAATACGTTGCGGCGGATGATGGCGGAAATTACGCCGTGGAAGCGGCCGCTGTTCGTATAGAAGGGCACCGAATAGAGCATGCCGATGGTTTCTTCAGCGTGTCCGGTCTTCGTGGACGAGCCCTCGGTGTTGTCGCCGGTGCGCATGAAGGGCGAAGCGAAGGCCGGGATGTCATCCATGGTGGCGAAAGCAAACTTGGGGTGGGCGGCTTTGATGGCGGCCATCTGCCCGGGAAAGTACTCGTATGCGGCTGCTGCGGATTTTTCCGGGAAGTCGGCGCTGTGGGCTTCCTTGCCGGCTGCTGCATCTACTGCACCAAACCGGATGGCGTCGTACTTGAAGAAGGGCACTTCGCCCTTGGCCGCGTTCAGGCCGTCCACGACGGCGTAAATTTCAGACACGCTCATCTGCGAGGCCATGTTGTTGTAGATCTGCTGCGCGGCGGCGGCACCTTCGGCGGTAAACCGCTTGGATTTGATGACGTCTTCGTGGTCTTTTTCGAGGCGATTGCCGCCGTCGATACCGCGCACGCTGGGCAGAAGGCTGATGGCGCGGATGTTCTGATAGACGGTGGCGAAGGCGATTTCGAGGGTTTTGACCTTGTCGGTCACGATTTTGTCGCGCTGCTCCTGAATGAACGCTGCCTCAATGGCGGCATGGGTTTGCTTGTGCCACCAGTTGAGGCCCACGACCGACCCCAGTGCCACCATCAACACCGCTACCAGTTCTTTGGTGAAATGTTGGGAAATCGGGCGCGTTCGACTCATCTTTGATGTTCCTGTGTCATCAGGGCGAGAAGGCTTTTGTGAGTCATCCATGGCTGTACCCCTGCTAAGGGGGCGAAGCGGAGTGCTGGAATCACCATTCGGAATTTGGCGTGCGGTGGTGCCGAAGACTTCAGTGGTGGCGCGTGGCGGTCGAGTGAATCAGCGCGAGAATAGAACCCCGATGGCCAAAGTCCCCCGAGCCCCCTCATCGTTATCGGTGCCAAGGATTGGAGCAGACCCAACTCGGCGCGTAGGGGCGCTGGGGGAATGCTTGAGGGGGATTGTTCAAGGCGCTGTTTCGGCGTGAAGCACGCGCGCATGGCGACAGCCCCGCATTCCAGATTGGAAGGTACAGGGAGGACATGCGTCGTAACCATTAACCACCTCACTTGAAGGACAGTGCGTTGTGCATAGCGGCGACGAATGAGTGGTCTTTAGCGCTGATTGCTATCGGCGTGAGGTTGCCGGCGCAAACCTAGCTTGTTGGGTTTCAATCAGCGCTTATCGAGAGGGCCTCAGCCTGCTAACACCTGCCGGTAGAGGAGTGCGGCTTCAGTAGGCGGTGTCATTGGGGAGTCTCGGCCGTTGCGGCAAAGTGACCCGACAACGACTCCGCCTCGCCAATGGTTTTGAATCCCTCCCATTCCAGGTCGAAGACCGTGCCGATCGCTACGGCCCTGACTTTCACGCAACAGAAAGCGCGTATTCGTTCGGCTTTCAGACCAGAGTGTCGAACGGCTGTGAGACTGGGAAAGACAGGCCAGTCGCAGAAGCGAACGGGCCAGCGGTGGGTAGCGACGCTGGCCGCAGGTGCCCGCGGTAACGACAGTTTGGTCGGACTTGATCACGCGACGCGGCAGCCAGGCTCCCGCGTCGCACAGGTGGCCTTTGAAATCAGGTGCTAAAGCGGGCGACGGATTGCGCTAACTGCTTGGCCATCTCATCCAGGCTGGTTGAGGTGGCCGCAATATCCTTGATGGCGAAGCCATGCTTCTCGGTCGCCCGTGCGGTTGACTCCACGTTGGAGCCGATCTGTTCGCTCGCCGAGCGCTGTTCGAGCAAAGCACCGGAAATCTGGGCGATATCAGTCACCAGTGTCTCGATATCGCCCACCGTTTCCTGCAAGGCGTTTTTGGCACTCTCTGCGCTGCTCACGGTGAGTTGGGCGTACTCGCTGCCCTTGGTGATGCTTTCCACGGCCTTGCCAGTCGCGGCATGCATCGCACCAATCATGGCGTTGATCTCCTGCGTTGAGGCCGCGGTGCGCGACGCCAACTGGCGGACTTCATCGGCTACCACCGCAAAGCCGCGGCCCTGGTCGCCGGCGCGGGCGGCCTCAATGGCGGCATTGAGTGCCAGCAGATTGGTCTGGTCTGCGATTTCACTGATCACGGTCACGATGCGCAAAATGCTCTCGCCGGTTTCTGAGAGCACCTTCACATCGCCGGCCGAGGCGCGAACCCGACTGGACACCTCATGGACCTGCGCGACCATTTGCTCAATGGCTTTATCGCTTTCGAGCGACCGCGCACCAACGCCCTGCGACAGATCGCGAACGCGCCGCGCGCTGTTGCCAATCTCGGTAATACTCGCGCCTAACTCTTCAACCGCAGCGGCCATGGAGTTGGCGGAGTCGGCCTGCTCCTGCGCACCGACGTCAATCGCCAATGCGGCGCCGGACAGGACGCTCGATGAAGCCACAATCTGGTTTGATTGTTGACGCAATGAACCCACCAGGCTGGCCAGTGCGGCACGTGTATGTTCAATCCCTTGCGCCATGGCACCCAGTTCATCCCCTCGGTCAAGCGTGACGGGCACGCTAAGATTTCCCTCGGCAAAACGCGAAATGTGGCGAGTCAGCGCCTGCACGTCGCGCGCGAGGCGCCCGCTGATCGCCTGATAAACCATCACGCTGATGACAATCGACAGCACAAAAACGGCGATCAGCGCATAACGGGAGAACGACAGCAGTGCAGAGGCACTTGCCTCGGTCTGCGCGTTAAAGGCGTTCGCGTCCGTGACAACCCGATCGATGGCGCTGCGATGTTGTTGGAACGCTTGAGCGAGCCCGACCAGCGACGCATTGACGCTTGCTGCGTCGTGCGCAGACACCGCCGGTAAGAACTGCGTGTGAACAATCCGGAAGAACTCTGCGGCGGGCGCATGAGCGGAATCGAGGAGCCCATTGGCGAGGGTTGCGGGAAGCGATTGGAGCTGCCAGAAATCCCGTCGCGCGCCATAGTCTTTTTCGAGTTGAACGAGGTGGGCGATCAGCGGTGTGAGCTCTGTTGCTTGCTCAACCTGCGAAATCTGCAGCGCCGTCAGATACGACTCAATGATGAACAGTGGTGGCGGCAGAATGTCCGCGATGAGGTCTTTACCTTCTACTATCTGCTGGTAGGTATCGCCCTGAATCCGCAGTTTATCGAGCGTCCGCCAGGACCAGATACCGTAAATGGCGAACCCAACCATGATGGTTAGTAACATCAGGCCTAATTGGCGCTGTAAGGAGAGACGTGTGAAGTTCATCGATGTTGACTCAATAGACGCATGGATCCGCTTAGCGGCGCTGTTGGGGCGGACTGAAGCGGCGCATGCGCGTGTATGGGGATGTAACCAGCGGCGAGCGCGTGCCAATCAGCCTGAAACTGGAAGCTGTCATGACCGATGAGGCGCCGCTCGAAGTGCCCTGGTCAGCGCTTTCGGCGGAGGCCTTGCGTCGCGTGCTTGAGGCTTTCGTTCTGCGCGAAGGCACCGATTACGGTGAGCTGGAATTCTCTCTGGAGCAGAAGGTGCAGCAGGTCATGCACCAGTTAAAACGCGGGGAAGCCGCGTTGTGGTTCGACCCTGAAACAAACTCGGTCACCTTGGCGCCCGCGACGCGGAGCGGCCGTCTGCGCTAGGCGCTCAGGCCGGCGGATGTTCGAGTTGGGCGACAAACGCGAGTAGCTGTTCGTCCGCGCCCCGCGGACCAATCAGCGAGATGCCCAACGGG
>CAMCQE010000006.1 GCA_945876945.1 Klebsiella pneumoniae | reverse complement strand
ATCAAGCTGATTGGCAATTGGATCGGCGTCTTCGCCGTCTTCGGCGCCTTCTTCTTCGGCGCCCGGCGCCACTTCGGGTTCGGCTAGCGCCGCTTCGATGTCTTCCCGCACTTCGCCGGGTTCTTCGTCAGGGTTAATGAAACCACTGATGAGTTCGGTAATTTTGATCTCGCCCTGAACCGAGCGGTCGTAATCCTTCAGGAACTGTTCGGAGACCGCCGGGAAATCCGCGAGCGCGGACAGCACCTGATTGAGGCCTTCCTCAATGCGCTTGGCGATTTTAATTTCGCCTTCGCGGGTGAGCAGGTCCACCGTGCCCATTTCGCGCATGTACATGCGGACGGGGTCGGTGGTGCGGCCAAATTCGGTATCAACGGCGGCGATGGCGGCGGCGGCTTCTTCCGCGGCTTCTTCGTCGACATCGGTCTCGTTCAGCAGCAGGGTGTCGGTGTCCGGTGCGGTTTCATGCACCGGGATCCCCATTTCGCTAATCATGTTGATGATGTCTTCGATCTGTTCGGGATCGACGATGTCATCAGGCAGGTGGTCATTGACCTCGTGATACGTCAGGAAGCCTTGTTCCTTGCCTTTGGCGATGAGCCGTTTGAGCTGCGACTGCTCGTCGGTGGATTCCAATTCTTCAGGGGTATCCATGTTCTGAGATCTGCCTTTGGTCTGATTTGAAACGAAAAACGCCGAAACCGGCGGGGCTGCGGGCCCCCGGGAGAGGCTTTGAGTCTAGTTCAAGGTCGGCTTTTTGCCAGAACGGGCAAAAGGACTTCGGATTGTAGTCGATCGACTTCACGATGACAGCCCTTTTTCCGCTCACTCTCCCTCCAGATCAGGCTTGCGTGTCTGCTGGCTGACCAGTCGGCTGAACCGCTGGCGCTCGCGCCGCTTCAGGAGTTGCTCGATCGCGCCACTGAATTCGCTTGCCCAGTGATCTTCGGCCAGCAGCACGGGTTGCTGGAGAATTTCTTCCAGTAAGCCGTACTGCGGGGTATCGCGTAGGCTCTCCATCAAGGACCCGGCGTTGAGACCCGGGCTTCGCTCAATAAGTTCTAGCAACGTGACCAGCAGCGCGGATTCGGGATCAGAGGAGACGTCGATTGCCGGCAGGTCGCGGGCCAGCGGCGCCAGACCCGGACGTCGCACCAGCAGACCAATCGCCTGGCGCAGCAGCGATGGCACGGCTCGCCGGTTGTTCGGGCGTCCCGCTTGCGCGCTTGGTGCCGGCGCCCCCGGAGGCGCGGGTCCGAGCCGCACGCTGGTTTGAGCCAGACGTTGCAGATGCTGGCCAAGCAGTTGTCGAAACGGGCCCGCAGGGACTTTACCAATCAGCGGACGGGCCAGGGCTACGAGCTGGGCGCGACCGTCCATGCTGCTGATGTCGGCGCGAGCCGAGAGTTCGTCGAATAAAAAGGTCGAGAGGGGCGTCACGTGTTCTGCTTGCTCAAAGCGCGCCTTCCCTTCGGCCCGCACGAGGCTGTCCGGATCTTCGCCCTGCGGAAGGAACAGGAACCCGGCTTTTCGGCCTTCGGAGAGCAAGGGCAGGACGGTTTCCAGGGCACGCCAGGCGGCGCGTCGGCCGGCCTTGTCGCCATCGAAGCAGAACACAACCTCGTTCACCTGCTTGAAGATTTGCTCCAGATGTTCGTCGCTGGTGGCGGTACCCAGCGTGGCCACCGCGTTGTTGACCTCATGCTGGGCCAGCGCGACCACGTCCATATAGCCTTCAACCACGATGATGCGTGTGGGCCTCCCGCTGCTTCGTAAGGCGTGATGCAGTCCATAGAGCTCGCGTCGCTTATGGAAAATTGGCGTTTCTGGGGAATTGAGATATTTCGGCTCGCCCTGATCGATGACGCGTCCGCCGAGACCCACGCAGCGACCGCGACGATCGAGAATCGGAAAAATAATGCGGTCGCGGAAGCGGTCGTAGAAAGTGCCGTTGTCTCGTTGCACGGCAAGGCCGGCTTCCACCAGCTGACTGCGGCGGGAGACATCCGTGCCCAGCTGGCTGGTGAGCGTGTCCCAGCCGGGCGGTGCGTATCCGAGATTGAAGGATTTTGCGATGGCGCCGGTGAGGCCGCGATGTTTGAGATATTCCACCGCCCGTTCGCGCGCCGGGTGCTCCCGCAGCGCCTTGGCGTAGCACTGTTGCGCCTCGTTCATGAGCTCGTAGAGCCCGCGATGACTGGGCGCGGCCGGCGCGTTGGTCTCGGTTTCGTACTGGATGGGCAGATGCAGGTGGCCGGCGAGATCTTCCACCGCTTCCACAAAGCTCAGGCCATCGTGATTCATGAGGAAGCCAATGGCGGAGCCGTGGGCGCCGCAACCAAAGCAGTGATAAAACTGCTTGTCGGGACTCACCGTGAACGACGGACTTTTCTCGTTGTGAAAGGGGCACAAGCCCTGAAAGTCGCGGCCAGCTTTTCTCAGCGTCACCGAACGACTCACGATTTCGACGATGTCGACACGCGTGAGGAGGTCATCAATGAAGGGTTGCTGGATCTTGCCGGCCACTGAAGTCCCTGCTGCGGCTGAATTGCCGTCAGGTGGATTCTAGGGGATTGACGGGCGGTGGCGAGTGAGGCTGCGGCCTCAGCCGCCGAGACGTTGCTTGATGGAGGTGCTAACGGCGGCCATATCGACGCGGCCAGTCAGTTGGGGACGGAGTTCGTTCATCACCTTGCCCATGTCCTTGATGCTGGTCGCCCCAAGCTTGGCGATTGCGGCATCTACGAAGGCTGTAACTTCCTCTGCTGAGAGGGGTGCGGGCAAATATTCTTCGACTACCGTTAGTTCTTCCCGCTCT
This sequence comes from Klebsiella pneumoniae, assembly GCA_945876945.1. Classification (GTDB taxonomy): domain Bacteria; phylum Pseudomonadota; class Gammaproteobacteria. The sequence continues at coordinate 59,888 of CAMCQE010000006.1, read as the reverse complement.
TTGCTGGCAAGGTCGTCGCGGCCGGCGCTATCGAACTGCGAGATGGAATCACGGCGCTGGCTGGCCATCTTGGTGATGATGCCGATGACGGCAGCTTCATCAAGGTCGGTACGGGTATCAATTTCCTGCTGCTTCAGGGCTGCACTGATGAATCGCAGCGTACCCAAACGCGTTTTATCACCGGCCTTCATGGCCGTTTTGATATCCGCGTTGAGGCGGTCTCTTGTGTCTGAAGCCATGGGCAGGAAGCCCTGAGGACAGGGCTTAGTAGAGACGGACGCGGCGGGCGTTCTGGCGCGCGGCTTTCTTCTGCCAGCGCTTAACGGCGGCAGCGGCTTTGCGCTTGCGTTCCTGAGTGGGTTTTTCGTAGAACTCCCGCTTGTGGACTTCGGCGAGTACGCCGGCTTTTTCACAGGAGCGCTTGAAGCGGCGCATGGCCACGTCAAAAGGTTCGTTCTCGCGGACTCGGACTGATGGCATACGGGCGACTTCTCGGGATTTGGGCGTTAGGCTATTTCTAGAGGGCCGAAATCCTAACGAGCGTCAACCACAATGTCTACCGCAAAATCTGATCGAACGCCCCATTTGGTGCTCGGCATCGAAACTTCCTGCGATGAAACCGGCGTCGCGCTGTACGAAACGGGCGCTGGCCTGCTCGCGCATGAGGTCTTTACCCAGATCGATATGCACCGAATTTACGGCGGCGTGGTGCCCGAGCTGGCCTCTCGCGACCACGTGCGGCGGGTGGTGCCACTCGCCCGCGAGGTGCTGGCCAGTGCCGGACGAGCACTCCCGGATCTCACGGGAATCGCCTATACGGCGGGGCCCGGACTCATCGGCGCCCTGCTGGTGGGCGCCGGCGTGGCGCAGGCGCTGGCCTTCGCCTTGGGGATCCCCGCGCTCGGCGTGCATCACATGGAAGCCCATTTGCTCGCCCCCATGCTGGAGCCCGACCCGCCTGATTTTCCGTTCTTGGCCCTCTTGGTCTCCGGTGGTCACACCATGCTGGTGGATGTAGCGGCGCTGGGCAGCTACCGGGTGCTGGGCGAATCACTGGACGATGCGGCGGGCGAAGCCTTCGACAAAACCGCAAAATTATTGGGCCTCGATTATCCGGGGGGGCCTGCGGTCGAAAAACTCGCGCTGAACGGCGACCCGACCCGCTTTCGTTTTCCCCGGCCGATGACCGATCGGCCGGGGCTCGATTTCAGCTTCAGCGGCCTGAAGACCTTCACCGCCACGACCGCGCGCAAGCACGCGGACGAGCCGGGCGCAAAGGCGGACATCGCCCGGGCGTTTTCCGATGCGGTGGTGGATACCTTCGTGATTAAGTGCCGGCGGGCTTTGCGTCAGACCGGGCGCAAGACCCTGCTGGTGGCGGGCGGGGTGAGCGCCAACCGCGCGCTTCGCGCCGGCTTGGGCACGCTGGCCGCGGAGATGAACGTGCAGGTGCGCTACCCGGCGCTGCAGTTTTGCACCGATAACGGCGCGATGGTGGCTTACGCCGGGAGCCTGCGGCTTGCGGCTGGCGCTCGTAGCGCGCACGCCTTTAGCGTGAGGCCCCGTTGGTCGCTGGAAGAATTACTCCCGCCTTAAGCGCCGCGTTTGCCGATGCGCCCTTCGGTGCCTGCCAGCAGGCGTGCGATATTGGCCTGATGGCGATAGATAATCGCCGCCGCCATGACAGTGGTCGCCACCACCATCGGCGCGGGCAGGCCCAGCGCCAGACCCGCAATGAGCGGTGTCGCCGCGGTGGCAACCAGCGCGGCGAGCGAGGAATAGCGGGTAATCGCGGCCACCGTCAGCCAGGTGGCGATAAACGCGAGGCCCAGCCAGAGCGATATCGCCAGCAAAACGCCGACGAAAGTCGCGACGCCCTTGCCGCCCCGAAAGCCGAAGAACACTGGGAAAAGATGGCCTAAAAAGGCGGCGCAGGCGCAACCGCCAATCACCAGCGGCCCGAGTTCGGCCCAGCGCGCCAACAACACAGGCACCACGCCTTTGCCGATGTCTCCGATCAGCGTCGCCGCTGCCGGACCTTTACCGTGGGCGCGCAAAACGTTGGTGGCGCCGGGGTTGCCGGAACCGGTTTCGCGCGGGTCGCCTTTGCCCAAAACGCGGCACACCACGACAGCAGCGGAAACCGAACCCAGCAGATAGCTGGCAAGGATAAACGCGAGGTCTGAAATCATCTTCACTTTCAGCCGGCCTTAACCGGCGACTATGGGGTTTAAGCTTTATACTTCGACTCACTTAACAGGCCAATCAGGGCGGCACCTCAGGATGGCAATGGATATCGTTTTTTTGCATGGGCTTCGTGTGGACGCCGTCATCGGCATCTGGGATTGGGAGCGACAGTTTGAGCAGACGCTCGAAATCGATCTGGATTTAGGCACGGACATCCGCCCGGCGGCCCGTAGCGACTCGATCGACGACACCATCGACTACAAATCCGTCACCAAGCGCGTCATTCAACTCACCCAAACCAGCGGTTTTCTGTTGGTTGAACGTTTGGCGGAGACGATTGCGGACACCTTGTTCGCGGAATTCGGGGTGCTATGGGTGAAGATCAGAATCAATAAGAAATCCGCCGTGCGGCAGGTTCGCGACGTCGGCATCCAAATCGAGCGCACCCGCCCCGCGTGAGTACCCGGGCCTACCTCAGCGTTGGGAGCAATATGGCGGCGGAGCGCCATATCGCGCAGGCCCTCGCCGCGTTGCGGGCCCGTTATGGCGCGTTGCTGCTCTCCAGTACTTACCAGTCGCCCGCGGCCGGCTTTGAGGGCGACGATTTCCTCAATCTCGCGGTGGGCATCGATACCGATGAAACGCCCGAAGCCGTGATGCGGAGCCTGCGCGAGATTGAAGACGCCTGCGGGCGAATCCGTGGCGGGCCCAAGTTTTCGGCCCGCACGATGGATCTGGATTTGCTCACCTACGGCGACCAGATCAGTGCCACACCGCCCCTGCCGCGGGCAGATATCCTCGAGTACAACTTCGTGCTGGGTCCGCTGGCGGAAATCGCGGGCCACGTGCTGCATCCGCAACTGCGCCAGTCCTATGCGGATTTATGGGCGGCCATGCAGGCCCGCACCGAAGCGCTGCAGCTTTTTGCACCCGCCCCGACCCGCTCAGGAGACTCCGCGAATGGCTGAATTCCCCATGCTCCGTCGGTCGCTGTGCAGCCTGCTGCTGGGCGTCATGATGGTCTCGCTTACGGGCTGTGCTACGGCAGCACGCAAGGCGCACGACCAGCGCGAAGTGGCGCTAACCAACACGCTGGACAGCTACCGCAAGCTCATTCGCTGGAGCTCTTTCGAGGAGGCCTCGCGCTATCTGAAGGCCAGAGAGGGCGAGGCGGAGGTCGAGATGCCGGTGTTGGCGCGCTATAAACCCTGGAAGGTCGCGCATTACAACGAGGTTGAGGTGTTGCGGAACGGGCCAGGCGATGAAGCGCGCGTCACTGTCGACATTCAGTTCTACAGCGAAGAGACGGGCATGGCCTCGTCCGTGCGCGACAAACAGAGGTGGTGGTATGAATCAGGTCCTGCGGTCTGGCATCTTGCGAGCCCTATGCCAGACTTTGATGCGGCTACACGCTTCAAAAAGTAAGCCCGTCGAGTCTTAATCCACCACGCTACGTCCGCCGTCTACCGCCATGATTTGGCCGGTCACGTAAGGCGCCTGCAGGCAATACAACACCGCCGTGGCGATATCCTCTGGCTCGCCGGCGCGCGCCAGCGGCGTGCGGGCCAGAAGCCTGCTTTGTTCGATTGAATCCCCCTGTTCCGGCCACAGAATGGCGCCTGGCGCCACCGCGTTCACGCGGATTTTGGGTCCCAGATCGCGGGCCAGCGCCCGGGTGAGGCCGGCGAGCCCCGCTTTGGTCGCGCAGTAAATGGCGTGATTGGCTTTGGGGCGATCGACATAAATATCGGTGACGTTAACGATGCTCCCCGCGCTTTCCGCCAGCCAGGGCATCGCCGCCTGACTGAGTAAAAACGGCGCCCGCAGATTCACATTCATCATGCTCGACCAATCGTCCAGCGTCGCATCAGTGAGCGGGGTGGGGCGAAAAACGGCGGCGTTGTTAATGAGTCCGTCGAGGCGGCCCCAGCGGGCAGCGGCAGCGGCGATGAGCGTTGGTAACGCTGCCGGATCCCCAAGATCTGCGGCCAAGGCCGTGGCGCAGTCAGTCCGGCGCGCGTTGAGTTCCGCCGCCAGCGCGTTCGCAGCGGTGGCGGAATGGTGATAGTGAACCACTACGCGATAGCCCTCGGCGTGCAGGCGCCGCGCAATTGCCGCGCCCAGTCGGTGGGCCGCGCCAGTAACAAGCATGACTTCGTTCATAACGGGGGATACGATGCGGCGCCGCCTTTGGGCCAAGGATTCAGTGTGGATGTTCCGTCGAGATTACCCGATCCCTCACCGCCAGAGTTAGCGCTGAGCGCCGAACTCCGGTTGCGGATCGTGAACGAAATCAAGGCCAACGACGGCTTTCTGCCCTTCGATCGCTACATGTCGCTGGCGCTGTTCGAGCCGGGCCTCGGCTACTACATGAACGGCAGTCGCAAGTTTGGCGCCGAGGGTGACTTCGTGACCGCGCCCGAAATCTCCCCGCTATTCGGCCGCACGCTCGCCCGGCAATGGCGCAGCGTTAGCGCTTATGGCGACACCATCATTGAGTTTGGCGGCGGCACGGGGCGGCTGGCAGCCAGCGTGCTCGAAGCGCTGGCGGCCGAGGATGCGCTGCCCGCCCGCTATCTCATTGTGGAATTGAGCCCGCAGCTGCGCGAAGAACAAAGGGCGCGCCTCGGCGCCCTGGCGTTCGCGGACAGGCTGGAGATCGGCTGGCTGCACGACGCGCCGGCGGCCCCATTTGAGGGCCTCGTCATCGCCAACGAAATCCTCGACGCGCTCCCGACCAGCATATTTCAATGCGCCGAGGAGAGTTTCCTCGAACGTGGCGTTGGCTGCGACGACACCGATACGCTGATCTGGCGCGAACGCCAGGCTGACGGCGCCTTGGCGGCGGTGCTCGCAGAGCGACTGGACGGCCTCGCCTTGCCCCGCGGCTTTATCGGGGAAATCAGTTTGCAGCAAGCGCTGTGGGTGGCCGACCTGCCGCGCTTCATCCGGCGCGGTCTCGCGCTGCTGTTGGATTACGGCAATCCCAGACATGACCACTATCATCCCGCCCGTGGCGAGGGCAGCGTACGCTGCTACTGGAAGCATCGTCTGCATCATGATCCCCTGTGGCTGCCGGGGCTGCAGGACATCACCGCGTCCGTCGACTTCACCGCAGTGGCAGAAGCGGCGGTCAATGCTGGCTTGCAGGTGGCGGGTTTTTCGACGCAGGCCGGATTTCTCCTCGCCAATGGCATCGAAGCGCATCTGCAGTCGGCCATGCAGGCCGACCCTGCGGCCGCGGCGCGGCTGGCAGCACAGGCGCGCATGCTGTTGTTGCCTAGCGAGATGGGCACCAGTTTCAAAGTGATGGCGTTGGGGCTGGGTGATGAACTTGTTCTGCGCGACTTTGCCGTACGGGATGAGCGTCACCATCTCTGAACGCACACTCATCGTCTTAATCACACAGCCGGTCAACGGAGAGAGAACATGTCCCGAGTAATGAGCCTGCTACTGTCGTTGTGGATGTTGGGCCTGAGCGCACAAGCCACCGAACTCCCGCCTCCCGGCGCCGGTCAGGCCGAGGCCACTTTCGCCGGCGGCTGCTTCTGGTGCATGGAGCCGCCCTTTGAAGCGCTGCCCGGGGTGGCGTCGGTGACGTCTGGTTATATCGGGGGCAGCAAGATCGATCCGACGTATGAGGAAGTCTCCAGCGGCGGCACTGGACACGCTGAAGCGGTCCGCGTGGTCTACGACCCGGCGGTCGTCACTTACGAAAAACTGCTGGAGGTGTTCTGGCACAACGTTGACCCGCTCACCCCCAATCGACAGTTCTGCGATGCAGGGACGCAATACCGCTCGGCGATTTTCTTCCACGGTGAAGCGCAGGCAGACGCAGCGAAGGCGAGCAAGGTCGCGCTCGAGAAATCCGGGCGATTCAAGCAGGAAATCGTTACCGAGATCGTGGCCGCCGGGCCGTTCTATGCGGCCGAGGACTACCATCAGGACTACTACAAGCACAACGCAGTGCGCTACAAGTTCTACCGTCACCACTGCGGCCGCGATAAGCGCCTACAGGAAGTGTGGGGCGCTAGTCCTCCCCACTAGTCCCGGCCTCGTCCGGGCTGAGCAAGCGCATGCGCGCCCGGCGAATGGCGTCTTTTACTGCGGGCCCCGGCGGGATTTTGGCGAGCACCTCGCGCACGTCCAGCGTCAGCACTTTCGCCAGCGCGGTGCGTAAGCGCTCGGCCTGCGGGTAAGGCGAATCTGCCTTACCGCCACGGCCGGTGGCATCGATGAGACAGGCCAACAGCACTTCTTCAAAGCGCTCGGGGCGACGGAAAGCATCGAGTTTTTCGAGCAGGTCCACCACCGTGCCGGGGCGCAGTTCGAGCGCCTGATGCACGGTGACGTGATGCCGCGCCACCAGCACCGCCAGTTCGCGATAAGCCTGCGGGGCCCGCAGACGTTGTGAGACGGCCTCGGCAAGTCTGGCGCTAGATTCCTGATGGCCGTGATGGCTCGGCAGCAGCTGGGCCGGCGTCACGGCTTTGCCCAAATCATGCAGCAGCACCGCGTAGCGCACGCGCCCGTTGGCATGCAGGCGAACGGCCTGTTTGAGCGTTAACAGCAGGTGCTCGCCGCAATCAATCTCCGGGTGATGGCGTGCGGGTTGCGGCACGCCGAACAGCGCATCCACTTCGGGCAACAGCACGCGCAGCGCATCGCATTCCCGGAGCACTTCGATAAAACGCCAGGGATACGGCTCCAGCAGCGCGCGCTCGAGTTCTCGCCACAGTCGCTCAGGTGTGAGGGTGTCGAGTTCACCGCTGGCGGCCAGCGCTCGCATGAGATCCTGCGTTTCGGGCGCGACCGGAAAACCGAAGCGCGCGGCAAAGCGCGCCACCCGGAGCACGCGCAACGGGTCTTCCACAAAGGCAGCCGTCACGTGCCTAAGAATGCCGGCGGCCAGATCGCGTTGCCCGTCATAGGGGTCGATCACCAGCCCCGCGTCGTCCTCGGCCATCGCGTTAATGGTGAGGTCGCGGCGGGCCAGATCTTCCTCCAGCGTGACCGCGCTGGAGGCGTCCACCTCAAACCCGCGATAGCCGGTGCCGCGTTTGCGCTCGGTGCGCGCCAGCGCGTATTCCTCGTTGGTTTGCGGATGCAGGAACACGGGGAAATCCTGGCCGACCTGACGGTAGCCTGCCTCGCGCAAGGCGTCGGCGGAGCCGCCAACCACCACCCAGTCGCAGTCCTTGCTTGCAATGCCCAGCAGGCGGTCGCGCACCGCGCCGCCCACCTTGTAGATTTTCATGCCGTGGTGTGCCGGCGCGGTTTAACGCCCGGCGTGCCGACGCAATCGGTCGTAGCGCGCCAGCGAGCCGGTGTGACCGAGATAGCCGGGCACGATGGCCTCCACTGGCGTCTTCGCGATGCCCAGCGCGGCCAAGCCGTCGTGGCCCGCCGGCAAGACGCTGTCGAGGTTCGCCGAGCGCAGGTTGTCGCGCGAAAAAGGCTTGCCGGGCAGGTGTTCCATTACTTCGGCCAGCACGCGCGAGAGCCCTGCGCCCAGCGGCAGGATGAGCCGGCAGCGGCCGCTGGTGGCGAGTCCGTAACGCACGATTTCTGCCAGCGTCATCACCCGCGGACCGCCGAGGTCGTAGCGTTGGCCAACGGTGCTTTTATCGTTCAGCGCGGTGACGAAAGCCTCCGCCACATCCACCACGCACACCGGCTGAAAGCGCGCCGCAGCGCAGGCGAGCGGGAGCACCGGGGCCAGACTCAGCAAATCGTGAAAGCGCACAAAGAGCCCGTCGCCGGGCCCAAAAATCACCGAGGGTCGAATAATCGTCCACGCCAGATCGTTGCTGGCGGCCACCAGCGCTTCGGCCTCGCCCTTGGTTTGCAGATAGTGACTGGGCGCGTCGGGCGCGGCGTTCAAGGCGCTCATGTGCAGGTAACGCCCCACATGGGCTTGGCGGCAGGCGGCAAGCACCGTGCGGGTCAGATCGACATGGGCGTGGCGAAAGCCCGCGCCGGAATCGCCCGGCTCGTTGAGAATCCCCACCAGATTGATGACCGCTACGGCGCCTTGCAGACACTGGGCGAGCGCCGCTTCATCGTAGACATTGCAGTTCACGACTTCAGTATTGGGCAGCATCCAGAGGTCGCGGGCATGCAGTCTGGCGCGGGTGAGCACTTTGGCGGCGTAGCCGGCACGTGCCAGATGTTCACACAGGCTGCGGCCCACAAAGCCGCTGCCGCCGAGAATCACTACGGGTCCCTTTGACATCAATCTTGGCTCCTGATGAGTGGCGCCTAAAAGCCGGCGCCGGTGGCGATCAGCATTTGTCGGGACGGGCGCCGTCCGGTGAGAGCCATCCCAATTGGGTGGCAAGCCGGGTTGAGGGTAGTCCCAGTCGATATTCGTAAAGCGCCGCGTAGAACAGCGCACGTCGCACATAGCCTTCGGTTTCGGCGAAGGGGATAGTTTCCACCCACAAATCCGCCGGCACACACTGGTTTCGCGGATACCAGGATTTCACCCGCGAGGGCCCCGCATTGTAGGCCGCCGCGGCCAACGCGAAATTGCCGTTGAACTGCTTGATGACCTGACGCAGGTAAGCGCTGCCGAGTTGGATGTTTTTGTCCGGATCGAGGAGCTCCGTTGGACTGCGCAGGTTCATGCCCATCCGCCGCGCGGTCTCCATGCCGGTCGCGGGCATCAGCTGCATCAAGCCGAGCGCGCCGGCGCCCGAGCGCGCTTCAATCACAAAAGCACTTTCGCCGCGAATAATGGCGTAAACCTTGGCCGGCGAGATTTCCATTTCGTCGGCGGAGGCCAGCACTTTCTCTTTGAAGACGATGGGAAAACGCACCTCGGCATCGTCGTAGGACTCGATTTTGCCCAGCGCGAAAATCGCGCGGTCGTACCAGCCCAGTTCGTAGGCGATGCGGGCGGCGAGTTCGACTTCTCGCCGTGAGAGTTGATCCAGCGTCCACAGCCATTCGCGGCGGGATTCTGCCGACATGCCAAGCTGCTCAAATTCCTGTGCCCGCTGAATGCCGGGCAGCGCCTTGATGCCATTGAGTTCGCGCGGCTCGGGGCGGACGGGGGTGATGTCCAGCGTGTACGCCGCATTAATGCGGTCGCTGGCCATAAAACCGTAGTAATCGCGCTCTTTGGCCACTTCGGCGTACGCGCTCCGCGCCTCTTCGGCATGCCCGCGCTGTTCCAACGCGCGCGCGTGCCAGTAAGCCAAACGCAGTCGATTGCCGGAATGCGGCTTGTGGTCCTTGCTCAAGCGCAGGATGCGATTCCAGTCGCGGGATTTCAGTGCGGCTTTCAGACGCACGCGCTCCAGCAGTTCGTCGGGGCCGGTTTCCGGTACCTGATCGAGCAGCCCGAGCTGGTTTGGGGTGTTCTGTGCCACCGCGGCCAGCGCAAGCGAACGGAGCAGTGTGGCTCGATGGTCGCGGGGAAACTGGTAACGATGTTCAACGCTCAGCCACAGCTGCCGCGCGGCGACGGCGTCGTGGCCAGCCAGTTTGGTCAGGGCGACACCCAGCAGCGCGCGGTTTCTTGGGGTGTCGGTGCGCAGCGCCGGCATCTGCGCGGCCCCGGCCGGGTGCCGCCTGACAGCATCCACCAGCGTGCCCAGCGTTTTGCGATCCGGCGTGTAGGTGCGTAAGAGATAGCCGGCGAAATCGGGCCGATTAGCCCTGAGGGCGAGCCAGATGCGATCGCGCACCGTCTCGTCGGTCAACAAACGTTGCGCATAGAGGGCTTCGAAAGCCGGCGAGCAGGCATCGCTGCTCGATTTTGCCGATGCCCAGAGCGTGCGGGCAGCTTCATTAAGGCTTTTCAGCTTGCCGAGTTCAAACTGGGCGCGAAGCGCAATGCAGGCCAAGTCGGTTTTGGTGGTCAGCTGGTAGAAGCGCTCATACAGCGCCCATTGGTGCTGCTTGCCCAGTTCGCGCAACCATTCCTCGCGCATGCGGCCGGCCAGAAACGTGCCGCGATTAGCGTCGAGAAAAGTTTCGACGTCCGCTACCGGCAAATCGGGCAGCTGGCGTTTCAGGGTTTCAAAGCGCAAATAGGGATAGAGCAGATAGGGCTCAAGGCCGTTGGCCAGCGTTGCGAGCCGCGGGCCGCCGGCCTGCGCTTCGGCGTAGGCCGCTTTGAAGCGGGCACGTTGATCGTCGTTCGGCGTCGCCATCACGGCGCTGGCGAACCCCAACAGGAGCAAGGTCAGTATGCGAGAATTCATGCAACCCACAATTGTCCTCACAGCTTCCTGAGGACGCAATGTTTCGTTTGAGAGAGAGCGCTTATGAACGCGATTACCGAGGCTGCGGTCAGCCTGCTCGACACCCTCCAGCAGCGGCGCACGGTGCATGATTTTCTCCCTGGTACGCCGCCGCAAGCGCTTGTGCACTCCGCCTTGGAGGCCGCCTGCTGGGCGCCCAATCACCGGCTGACGGAACCCTGGCGCTTTTACTTGCTGGGCCCGCAGGCGGCCGAAGCCGTGAGTCTGTTGAACGCGGAGGTCGTCAGGCGCAAAAGCGGCGAGGACGCGGCTGCGGCCAAGTTGCGCCGTTGGCGTGCGATGCCGGGCTGGCTGGTGGTGACCTGTCAACGCAGCGAGGATCCGGAACGCGAGCGCGAAGACTACGCCGCGTGTAGCTGCGCGATCCAAAACTTCATGCTCGCCCTGTGGAGCGCTGGCGTCGGCAGTAAATGGTCCACCGGCAAGGTCACCCGGGACCCCGGCTTTTTGCCGCTGATTGGCGCGACCCCGGCCGAATTCTGTGTTGGCATCGTCTGGTATGGCTACCCGCAGAGCGTGCCGGCGCAAAGTCGCCGGGCCTTGGCGAGCGTCCTTCAGCAGCGCGACTGACGACGATGCCGGTGCATCAGTCGCGGCTGGAAGTGCTCACCCGCGGACGTGGTACGCAGGAGATCACCTCAGAAGTCCAACGCGCGGTACAGGCGAGCGGCATCGCCACCGGGCTGTGTCATCTGTTTCTGCAACACACCAGCGCCGCGCTGCTCATTGCCGAGAACGCAGATCCGGCGGTCCGGCGCGACCTTGAAACCTTCATGCAACGGGTGTCGCCAGACGGCGCATCGTGGTTCACGCATACCGACGAAGGACCCGACGACATGGCCGCGCATCTGCGCACCCTGTTAACCGGCGCAGGCTTAAGCGTGCCAGTCACCGACGGTCGCTGCGCGCTCGGCACCTGGCAGGGCATTTATTTATGGGAACATCGACACGCGCCGCATCGGCGCACCGTGATTGTCACGGTGCAGGGTGATGCGGCCCAATCTTGAGGAGCGAATGTAATGCCACAGGCACGCTGGAACGGCGCGGTAATCGCCGAATCGAACGACTGCAAAACGGTGGAAGGCAACTATTACTTTCCGCCGGAGGCGCTGAAACGCGAGTTCGTGCAGCCGAGCAGCACCCACACCGTGTGCTCCTGGAAAGGCACGGCGAGCTATTACGATGTGGTGGTTGAGGGGCAGATCAATCGCGACGCCTGCTGGTACTACCCCGAGTGCAAGCCCGACGCCAAACACATCGAAGGGTACTTCGCGTTCTGGCGCGGGGTAGAAGTCACCGCCTGAGCCCCGTTCGGGGCTGGCATTTTTCTTACAGCACGGCGCCCATGGTTCGCGCTCTGGTCGCCGCTTCGGTGCGGGCCGCAACGTCTGCCGGCCCCGGCCATCCAGCCGTGTGCTGATGGATGAGTTTCAGCAGCAACTGAATATGGTCCGGGCGCTGGTTCAAGGCCGGGATGTAGCGCAGCTCGTGACCGCCTGCGGCCTCGAAACCTTCGCGGTTCTGGACGGCAATTTCTTCCAGCGTTTCCAGACAATCCGCCGCGAAGCCGGGGCAGACCACGTCTACCTTGCGCAGGCCATCGCGTGCCATCTGCGCCAGCGTGATGTCGGTGTAGGGTTCCAGCCATTTCTCCCGCCCGAAGCGGGACTGGAAAGTCACCAGCCACTCGTCCTTGCGCAAGCCCAGACGTTCCGCGAGTAAGCGCGCGGTCGCTTGGCATTGGCAGAAGTAAGGATCGCCGGCCAGAAAATAGCGGCGCGGAATGCCGTGGAAGGAAATCATCAAGCGCTCGCCGCTGCCGTGGTTCGCCCGATATTCCCGGACTGAACTGGCCAGCGCTTCGATGTAATCCTCGTCGGCGTGGTAATCCATCACCGTGCGCAGTTCCGGCACCCAGCGCCAATCGCGAAGCTCGGCGGTGACGGCGTCGATTACCGAGGCGGTGGACGGCGCGGAGTACTGCGGATACAGCGGCAATACCAGTACGCGACGCACGTTGGCGGCCGCCAGTTCGCGCAAGGCGCTGGCAATCGAAGGTTGCCCGTAGCGCATGCCCAGCGCCACCTTGTAATGACCCGGGGCCGCCGCTTCCAGCGCCTCGCTCACGGCCGCGTGCTGCGCGCGAGAATTGGTCATCAGGGGCGAGCCTTCTGCAGTCCAGATTTGGGCGTAGGCGTGGGCCGAGCGGCGGGGACGGACGTTCAGGATGATGCCGTGAAGGATCGGCATCCAGAGCACGCGTGGGAGCTCGACGATGCGCGGGTCGGCCAGAAATTCGGCCAGATAAGTGCGCACCGCGCTGGTCGTCGGCGCTTCCGGCGTGCCCAGGTTACAAAGCAGGATGCCGATGGGCGCGGCTGCGCCATGTTTGAATTCAGCGGTGCCGCGATAGCGCGCCATACTCGTCTATGCTCCATGTAGGCCGCGAATGGTTCGCGGTTGTTGAATACCCTTGCCCCGGGATGGCCATGCTCATCAAACGCGTTTCTTCGCTACCAGCATTCATCGCCAACGACGGCTGTTTGATTCGGGAAGTGTTGCACCCGTCTCATGGCGACTGTCGCCTCGACTACTCACTGGCGCTGGCCGAGGTGGCGGTGGGCGAAGCAACCTATCGGCACTGGCTGGAGCAGTCGGAAGTCTATTTCATTCTGGAAGGCGAGGGCGATTTGCACATCGGGACGGAAACCGCGCGCGTGGTGGCCGGCGATGCGGCCGTCATTCCGCCGCTGCTCGAGCAGTGGATCGAGAACGTCGGCCAGTGCACCTTGCGCTTTCTGGCGATTTGCAGCCCACCCTGGCGCGCCAATGCAGATCATCGGCTGGACTAGAGTTTGCGCAGCGCGCTGGTTACCGGCTCGCGCAGCGCGCTGAGTACCGCGTACAGCCCCACGGCCACGATCGCGAGCAGTCCGGCCAGAACGCCAATGGCAATCACTGCCGGCTGAAAATCGTAGGCAATGCGCAGCACCTTGTGGGCGATGAGCCAGCCGCTGGCCCACGCGCCGAGGCCGCCAACGAGTCCTGCGCAGGCGCCCAGCGCTGTGAACTCCACGGCGACGGCGGTGGCGATTAGCCGGCGCGGTGCGCCTAAGGTTTTCATGATCACCGCGTCGTACAGGCGTTCGGCCTGCGTGGCCTTCAGCGCCGCGACGAGCACGACGACGCCAGCCGCGAGCGTAAACAGAAATACAAACTGCACGGCTTCAACGACCCGCGCCATGATCTCTCTGACCTGTGTGACCAGCGCGCCTACGTCGATCACCGTAATGTTGGGGAAGGCTGCCACGAGTTCCCGCAACAGCGTGGGCTGGTTGGCAGGCGCCTTGAAGCTGGAAATGAAGGTGGCGGGTTGATTCGACAGCAGTCCGGGCGGCGCCAGCACGAAGAAATTCACCTTCATGGAGTCCCACGCTACTTCGCGCAAACTGGTCACGGGCGCCTCCACTTCCCGGTCCGCGATGCTGAAGCGCAAAGTGTCGCCAACGGTAATCCCCAAGCGCTTCGCCAAGTCCACTTCCACCGAGAATTGCGGCTGGGCCGACGGCGGCCAGAACTGGCCGGTGATGATGCGGTTGTCAGCGCGCAACGCGTCGCTCCAGGACAGGTTGAATTCCCGATCGACGAGCCGCTTGGAGCGCGGATCGTCGTAGTCGTCCGGGCTTACCCGATGGTCGCCGATCGCCAATAAACGGCCCCGCACCATCGGATAGAGCGCAATTTCAGGCAGTTGGTGGGCGCGCATGAACTGCTGGAGGGCGTCGACCTGCGCAGGCTGGATATTGACCAGAAATTGGTCCGGCGTGCTGGCCGGCAAGGTTTCCTGCCAGCGCGACATGAGATCCGTGCGGAGCAAACCCAGCAGCAACAAGGCCATGATGCCGAGTCCCAGGGCCGAGATTTGCCACACGCTTTGCGCCCGGCGCCGCGCGAGATTGGCGAGCCCCGCCCGCCAGGCGATGCTCGCCTGACTCCGCATCGCGCTCAGCAGACTCACCAGCAAGAAGCCGCTGAGCGCGAGTCCGGCAAGCACGCCCGAGAAGCCGACGATGGCCCAACTGGTCAAACGCCAGTCGCCGCTGTCCCAAGGGGCGAGGAGGGTAATCGCGGCCACGGCGTATATGAATGTCGTGAGCGGCCGCACGCCCGGGCCGTGGAGATCCTGTCGCAGGATTCGCGCGGGTGGCACCTGCCGTAGCGCGAGCAAAGGTGCGAGACCGAAACCCGCCACCGCCACCGCGCCGGCGGCAAAGCCCCGTAGCGCGGCCTGAATCGGCGGCGCGGGCAAGGCGGTGGCCGTCCAGCCTTTCAAAACTTGCGCCAGCACTTCCTGCAAGCCAAACCCCAGCAGCGTGCCCAGCGTCGAGGCGCTTACCGCCAGCAGCAGCAACTCGCCCAACACCAGCACCATGATCTGCATGCGGTTGGCGCCGAAGGTGCGCAGTAGCGCCACGCTGTCGGTGCGTTCACTCGCATAGCTGCGAGCGGCCAGCAGAATGGCGATCCCGGCGAGTGTGGTGGCGGTAAGCGCGGCAATGCCGAGAAATTGTTCGGCGTGGGTGAGTGCCGCACGGATTTCCGGACGCGCTTCCGACGGCGCGCTGAAACGGGCGTGGGGATCGAGTTTGGCTTCATCGCGGAAGCGCGCCAGCGCCCCACGTTCCCCGGCTAGCAGCAGCGCGTACTGCACGCGACTGCCGGGCGCGATGAGGCCGGTGGCGGGAATATCCGCGCGATTCACCAGCACCCGAGGCGCGATCGCAAAGAATTCGCCCGCGCGGTCGGGCTCTAAAACGAGCACTTTGGTGATTTTGATCTGCGCCGAGCCGACCGACAGCGTGTCGCCAATATCCACTCCCAGCAGTCCGGGTAACTGCACATCCACCCAGGCTTCGCCGGGCGAGGGAATGGTCGTGGCGGGATAGTCCGCGCCAACCAGGGAGTCTCTGACGGTGAGTGCGCCGCGCAGTGGATAACCGGTATCTACGGCCTTCAATTCGCTTAAATGCAGGCGCTCGCCGGCCGCCAGCATGGTGCGCATGCCCAGATACTGGCTGTGCTGCAGACCCAGTGCCGTGGCCTGAGTGACAAGGCTGTCGGGAATCTGCTGGCTGGACAGCACCGCCAAATCAGCCGCCAGCAGGGCATGCGATTGTTCGTCCAATGCCAGTCGCACGCGGGCGGTAAAACTCCCTACCGCGGTGATGCTGCCCACTGCGACCAGCACGGCAAGTCCGATCACAAGAAACTGCGCGCTTCTGAGGTCGCGGCGAAAGAAGCGGAGCGCAAGGCGCAGGGTGGCGGCGTTCAACTGGGGTGCCTCAGTTGGCGGGTGTCAGCTGGCAATCAGGCGGCCCGCTTCCAGCCGGATCCGACGAGCGCAGCGGGCGGCGAGTTTCTCGTCGTGGGTGACGAGCACCAGCGTGGTTGCGTGCTGGGCGTTGAGCGCGAAGAGGAGGTCTGCGATCTGGGTCGCCGTGGCGGCGTCCAGATTGCCGGTGGGTTCGTCCGCCATGAGCACAGGGGGCGAGGTGCAATAAGCCCGCGCGAGTGCCACACGCTGCTGCTCGCCGCCGGAAAGTTGGCGCGGATAATGGTCCTGTCGCTCCCGCAGCCCTACGGCGTCAAGAATGGCGGCAGCGGTTTCGCGCGGCGTGGGTCGGCCGGCGAGTTCGAGGGGCAGCATCACGTTTTCGAGTGCGGTGAACGCGGGCAGCAGATGAAACTGCTGGAATACGAAGCCCAGCGTGTCGCGCCGTACCGCTGCGCGCGCGTCTTCATCGAGCCGGCTGAGATCGTGACTGTTCAGCACGCAACGTCCGCGTGTTGGCACCTCTAGCCCGGCCATCAGCGCCAGCAAGGTGGATTTGCCCGAGCCTGAAGCACCGAGAATGGCTACCGTCTCGCCGTGGGCAATGGTGAAGTTGATATCATCCAGTACGGTCAGTTCGCCCCCGGGGCTGACGAAGCTTTTGCCGAGGTTTTCGACGATGAGAATGGCGTTGGTCATGATGATTGTGCTGGTCGGCCTGCTTGCGGGCAGGCCGGTGTCGGCTGCAGAAACTCCGCTGGTAGTGTTAATTCTGGGCGACAGCCTGAGCGCGGGCTATGGGCTGCGCGCCGGTGAAGCATGGCCTGATCTGCTGCAAGCACGTGTCCAGAGCCTGGGTTATGCCGCGCGTATCGTCAACGCGAGCGTGAGCGGCGAGACGACCTCCGGTGGCCTCAGTCGGTTGCCCGCACTACTCGAAGCCCATCAGCCCCGCGTGGTGGTAGTCGAACTAGGCGCCAACGATGGCCTGCGGGGTCTGCCGCTTCAGGAGATGAAGACCAACCTGCGGGCTATCGTTTCTGCGAGCCGCCGCATCGACGCATCGGTAGTGCTCATTCCGATGCGGATGCCTCCTAACTACGGCCCCGCCTATGCGACTGGATTTGCGCAAGTTTATGAGGCGCTGCCCGGCGAGTTTGGGCGTGTATCATTAACCCCGTTTTTTCTGAAAGACGTTGCACTGAATCCTGCGCTGATGCAGGCAGACGGACTTCACCCCAAAGCTGAGGCGCAAGGGCTCATGCTGGACGCGGTGTGGTCCACGCTGGCTCCGGTGCTTGCGCAAACCTCACAGGGGACACCATGAAATTCTGTAGTCAATGCGGCGCGGGTGAGATGAACTGGCAGGTGCCGGACGGGGACAATCGTCCGCGCCATATCTGCAAGCAGTGCAACGAAATCTATTACGAGAACCCCAAGATTGTGGTGGGTGCGATTCCTGAATGGGGCGAGCAGATTTTGCTGTGCAAGCGCGCGATCGCGCCGCGTTACGGCTACTGGACCTTACCTGCCGGCTTTATGGAAAACGGCGAAACCACGCCCGAAGCCGCCGAGCGTGAAACTTTGGAAGAAGCCAACGCGCGGGTGGAAATTCTCAGTCTCTATACCGTGATGAACATTCCGCATACCAATCAGGTGTACATGATGTTCCGCTCAAAACTGCTCGACCTCGATTTTGGTCCGGGCACCGAAAGCCTTGAGTGTGGCCTCTTTCATGAACACGAGATCCCCTGGAAAGAACTCGCGTTCCCCACCATTACGCACACGCTTGAGCTGTTTTTCGAGGACCGCCGCCGCGCTGCGTTCGGCACGCACCTTGGCGATATTGTCCACGGCGAGCGGCGCGCCGAATTTCTGCCACGCCGTCCGCGCTGAGCGGGCGCCTTGATAGCCTCAATAGCGGAGCACCCATGAGCGATAAAACCCTGTTCACCCGAATTATCGACAGAGAAATTCCGGCCCAGATTTTATACGAAGACGAACATTGCATTGCCTTCGCCGACATCAATCCCCAGGCGCCGTTCCATGCCTTGGTCGTGCCCCGTAAACCCATTGCCAAAGTGGCCGACGCCAGCGCGGAAGACGCATTGCTATTAGGGCAACTCTTGCTGGCGGCCGGTGAAGTCGCGCGACGGAACGGGCACGGGGACGCCTTTCGGCTGGCAGTGAATAACGGCGCGGATGCGGGGCAGACGGTGTTCCACCTGCACGTGCACGTGCTGGCGGGACGGTCGTTCGATTGGCCACCGGGTTAAGCCCGGCATAGAAGACGAAGCGCCCGTTGCCGCTTGGGGCAACGGGCGCAGACAGCGCTTAGCGCTTCATGGAGTCGAAGAAGTCACCGTTGTTCTTGGTGGCTTTCAGGCGCTCCAGCAGGAATTCCATCGCCGCGATTTCTTCCATCGGATGCAGCAGTTTGCGGAGGATCCACATCTTCTGCAGTTCGTCCGGATGCGTGAGCAGTTCTTCGCGGCGGGTGCCCGAGCGATTGATGTTCACCGCCGGGAAGATGCGCTTCTCGGCGATCTTGCGGTCAAGGTGAACTTCCATATTGCCGGTGCCTTTGAACTCTTCGTAGATCACGTCGTCCATGCGCGAACCGGTGTCGATCAGCGCGGTGGCCATAATCGTGAGACTGCCGCCTTCTTCGATGTTGCGCGCCGCGCCGAAGAAGCGCTTGGGACGCTGTAGGGCGTTGGCGTCCACACCACCGGTCAACACCTTGCCCGAGGCCGGGACCACGGTGTTGTAGGCGCGTGCCAGACGGGTGATGGAGTCGAGCAGAATCACCACGTCGCGCTTGTGCTCGACGAGGCGCTTCGCCTTGTCGATCACCATTTCGGCCACCTGCACGTGGCGGCTGGCGGGTTCGTCGAAGGTGCTCGCGATCACTTCGCCGCGCACGGAGCGCTGCATTTCGGTCACTTCTTCCGGACGTTCGTCGATGAGCAACACAATGAGATAGCACTCGGGGTGATTGGCCGCCACCGAGTGGGCGATGCTCTGGAGCATCATGGTTTTACCGGCTTTCGGCGGCGAGATGATCAGTCCGCGCTGGCCTTTGCCGATTGGCGCCACGAGGTCAATGACGCGCGGCGTAAGGTCTTCGGTGCTGCCGTTGCCGAGTTCCAGATTCAGTCGCTTGTTGGCGAACAGCGGCGTGAGGTTTTCGAACAGCACCTTATTCTTGGCGTTCTCGGGCGGTTCGAAGTTGATGTCGCTGACTTTGAGCAGCGCGAAATAACGTTCGCCATCTTTGGGCGGGCGAATCTTGCCGGAGATGGTGTCGCCAGTCCGCAGATTGAAGCGGCGAATCTGGCTTGGTGAGACGTAGATGTCGTCGGGGCCAGCGAGATAGGAACCATCGCCCGAGCGGAGAAATCCAAAGCCGTCCTGGAGAATTTCAAGGACGCCGTCGCCGGAAATGTCTTCGCCTTTTTTGGCCTGTGCTTTGAGAATGCTGAAAATCACGTCTTGCTTGCGTGAGCGGGCGACGTTTTCGATGCCCAGTTCATCAGCGATGGAAATGATCTCAGCGGCGGGTTTCTGCTTCAGTTCGGTCAGATTCATTGATGTTTGGATTACAAGTTGATGGCGCGACCAGAGGATGGTGCGCGAGGGGAAGGAGTGGCCGGGTAATTCGAGTTGCCTGGAACGGCGACTCAGGTGATGCGGTCGAAAAATATCACGGTGCAGTGGAGTCGTCTAGGCGATTTTCCGTCCCTGCTTGATCGCCACAGGGACGGAGCCACTGCACCGCACCGCTCAGGTATTGCTGTCGATGAACGCCGTGAGTTGTGATTTGGTCAGCGCGCCAACATGGGTGGCGACCACGTTGCCGTCTTTGAACAACATCAGCGTCGGAACGCCACGGATGCCGTATTTCACCGAGGTGCTTTGGTTAGCGTCGACATCAAGTTTGGCCACCGTGAGGCGGTCGTTATACTCGGTCGAGACCTCGTCTAGAATGGGGGCAATCATGCGGCACGGGCCACACCACTCCGCCCAGTAATCGACTAGTACGGGCTTGCTCGCATTAAGGACATCCTGTTCGAATGAGCTGTCACTCACGTAAACAATATTAGGGCTGCTCATGAACCACCGATTCTCCGTTGAATATTCGTCCGGATTGTTGAACGAACGTCGGCGCGAAAGCAAGCGTAGTGCGCTGGCACTCATCGCCCTGCTGACCTTGGTAAGCCTCACTCAAACGGCCTGTGGCCAGAAGGGTGATCTCTATCTGCCGGATGCCAAACCAGCAACGCCGGCCAAATGACCCGCTCTTCCTGATATCCCGACCAGAGACAAACATGACCCACTCGACCGAGTTTTTTCACCGCGTGGAGGGCGAGCTCTTCATTGAGAAAGTGCCGCTCAGCGCTATCGCCAAGTCGTTTGGCACGCCGTGCTATGTGTATTCACGGGCCGCACTTGATTCGGTCTGGCTGCGCTATGACCAAGCTTTTGGTCAGCGCCGTCATCAGGTGCATTACGCGGTAAAGGCCAACGGCAATCTGGCTGTCTTGAACACGCTGGCGCGCCTCGGCAGTGGCTTCGATATTGTCTCTGGTGGAGAACTTGCCCGCGTGCTGGCGGCAGGTGGCGAAGCCCGAAAGATCGTCTTCTCGGGAGTGGGCAAGTCGGCGGCCGAACTCGACGCCGCGCTTCGCGCCGGGATTGGTGTGTTCAATCTTGAATCGCCAGACGAAATGGAGCGACTGAATCAGGTGGCGGGCGGGCTTGGCCTGCGCGCCCGGGTTGCGATTCGGGTGAATCCCGATGTGGATGCGCATACGCATCCGTACATCTCCACGGGTCTAAACGAAAACAAGTTTGGCGTGCCGATGTCCGAGGCCCTGGCGCTGTATCGTCGCGCCGCAAGTTTGCCCAATCTCGAAGTGACCGGTGTGGCTTGCCATATCGGGTCGCAATTGACCGACCTTGCGCCGTTTGAGGACGCAATGACTCGGGTAATGGCCCTCGTGAGAGCCCTCGCGGCCGACGGGATTACGCTCTCGCATATCGATGCCGGCGGTGGCTTGGGGATTCGTTACAAGGACGAAACACCGCCTTCGATCGAGGATTATGTGGCGGTCTTATGCCGGACAATTCCGGACACCTACGAAATCTGTATTGAGCCAGGGCGCTCCATTTGTGGTGCGGCCGGCGTGCTGCTAAGCACGGTCGAATACCTGAAAACGACGCCCGCGCGGCGCTTCGCGATCTGCGATGCGGCGATGACGGAACTGATTCGCCCCGCGCTCTATGAGGCCTGGCACGATGTGCAAACTGTAAGTGCGGAAGCGGCCCAGCAGCCCGAGCATCGTTATGAGATTGTGGGGCCGGTTTGCGAGAGCGGTGATTTTCTTGCCTCGGACCGTCCTCTCCGATTACAGGAGGGCGGTCTGCTTGCCATCATGTGTGCGGGTGCCTATGGCTACGCGATGGCCTCCAACTACAATGCGCGTCCCCGTCCACCGGAAGTTCTGGTGGATGGCACAGCGGTCCATCTGGCGCGTCCGAGAGAACGCATTGAAGACCTGTTTGCCACTGAGCGTCTGTTGCCGGATGATCCAAAATAATCCGCGCTAATCGAGTTCATGCGCTAGATTGGGACGGCGAGGCCGCGGATTAAGCTTGCACTCGAAGCAAAACAATAAGTTAGTGGTGGCACAGCTTGTGCTGACTGGAACCCGCCGGCCTTATGCCGACGGTTCTCCTGGCCACCCGCCAAGAATCGCCGCTCTTTTTTGTAGCGACACCGAAGCGTGCACTGAACAGCCCTGAGTGCACGCGTCTATCCACTAGCAGGGGCCGAAACTCAGCAAGCCATGGCCTGGAGGAAATCATGTCCGTAGACAGTATTCTGAAGACTATCAAGGATGAGGACGTCAAATACGTTGACTTCCGATTCACTGATACGCGCGGTAAAGAGCAGCACGTGACCGTGCCCTATCATCAGGTCGAAGCCGAGACCTTCGAAGACGGCAAAATGTTCGATGGCTCTTCGATCGCCGGCTGGAAGGGCATTCAGGAGTCCGACATGATCCTGATGCCGGACGCCACCACCGCGGTGCTGGATCCGTTCTTCGACGACAAAACGATGATCATCCGGTGCGACATCATCGAACCCGCCACCGGTCAGGGCTACGAGCGCGACCCGCGTTCGATCGCCAAGCGCGCTGAGGCTTACCTGAAGGCGTCCGGCATTGCCGACACCGCTTTCTTCGGTCCCGAACCCGAATTCTTTGTTTTCGACGACGTTCGCTACTCGCAGGAAATGCGCGGCGGCTTCTACGAAATCGATTCCGACGAAGGCTACTGGAGCTCCAGCAAGAAGATGGAAGGCGGTAATCCGGGTCACCGTCCGGGCATCAAGGGTGGTTACTTCCCCGTGCCGCCGGTCGATTCCCTGCAGGACCTGCGTTCCGCCATGTGCAACGTGCTTGAGCAGATGGGCCTGCCCGTCGAAGTGCATCACCACGAAGTGGCGACCGCCGGCCAGTGCGAAATCGGCACCCGGTTCGACACTCTTGTGAAGCGCGCTGACTCCCTCCAGATCCTGAAATACGTGGTGCACAACGTGGCGCACAGCTTCGGCAAGACGGCGACCTTCATGCCGAAGCCGCTGGTGGGCGACAACGGCAACGGGATGCACGTGCATCAGTCGCTGGCCAAAGGTGGCGTGAACCTGTTTGCGGGCGACGGCTACGGCGGTCTGTCCGAAACGGCGCTTCACTATATCGGCGGCATCATCAAGCATGCGCGCGCCCTGAACGCCTTCACCAACGCCAGCACGAACAGCTACAAGCGTCTGGTGCCAGGCTTCGAAGCCCCGATCATGCTGGCCTACTCGGCGCGTAACCGGTCTGCCTCGATTCGTATACCGTGGGTTTCCAGCCCGAAGGGTCGCCGCATCGAAGTGCGCTTCCCGGACTCCACTGCCAATCCGTACTTCGCCTTCACGGCGATGATGATGGCTGGCCTCGACGGCATCAAAAACAAGATCGACCCCGGCGCGCCGGCGGACAAGGACCTCTACGATCTGGAGCCGGAAGAAGCCAAGCACATCCCGACGGTTTGCCATGCGCTCGAACAGGCGCTGGAAAATCTGGATGCGGATCGCGAGTTCCTGAAGGCCGGTGGCGTGTTCACGGACGACACCATCGACGCCTACATTGAACTGAAGATGCAGGAAGTCACCCGTTTCCGGATGACCCCGCACCCGCTCGAGTTCGAGATGTACTACAGCGTCTAAGCGCTGGCGTTGAGCCTGGAAGAACCCCCGCATCAGCGGGGGTTTTTTTTGGGCAAGCTTGCGCCCCGTCGGTTGTGGGCCGGGTTCGCGTTCTCTACCCTCATGTCATGCGAGCGCTTGTTCTTCTCCTGTTGATTGGCCCGTGCCTGGCGTCCGCGCGCGACGTCTATCGGCAGGCCGATCAGGGTAACGGCGTTGAGTTTTCCGACCGCGCGACTCCGCAGGCCGAAAAGATTACTGTGCCTGCGCCCTCCACGATGCCGGGGGGTGACGCCGCCAGACTGTCTAGCACTCGCCCTGCGATTCCCTTGAGCCCCTTGGAGCCAACTTATTCCTCGCTGAAAATTACTGAACCACCAGATGACGGCGCCCTGCGGGACAACACAGGCTTGGTGAGCGTGAGCGTTGAAATCCTGCCGTTCCTGCAGGTTGAACAAGGTCACCGATTGGTGGTGACCCTGGATGGGCAAGCAGCAACCGCGCCCGGCGTGAGCACGGTCTTCCAGCTGCACAACGTCGATCGGGGCACGCACAGCCTGCAGGCGGTGGTGCTCGATCAGGCAGGGCGCACAGTCGAATCCTCCCCGAGCGTGAGCTTCCATCTGCTTCGCCGGTTTGTGGTCAGGCCGAAACCCAAGCCCAAGCCCCAAAAGTAGTCCCGCTCTGTTGGGCCAATTCTTGCAGTGGCATCGCTGACTGAAACTGATCCGGCAAGGCGCTGTAGGGTGACCGACACTCGTCAGGATAAGCGCTTGGGTGTTAACCAGTTTCGTGATTCCCACAAAACAACGCGGGTGTTGCTCCGGCTACACTGCACCATATTCGCGCATGACGATTCGAGAACGCATGTTTACAGAGCAAGATGCCCGCGCTGTCCTGAATCAGATCGCCACCGGGGTGATTCAACTGGACCCGTCTCTCAACATCCTCGAGGCAAATTCTGCGGCCGAGAGTCTGGTTGCGATGAGCGTGTTCAAGCTGCGCGGCATGTCGATTAATCGACTGTTCCCCGATAACGAAAACTTTGTGCAGGCCGTGCGCGAGGCTGCGGCCAATCTCCGTTCGTTTACCGAGCGGGACATGCCTCTCACTCGACCGAATCGCGAACGCTTGCACGTTGACTGCACGGTGTCGCCGGGTCCGGCCCTGTTTGGCGCCGGGCAGACGGTGGTCATCGAACTCGCGAGCACGGAACGCCATCAGCGTATTCAGGCTGAGGAAAACAAACTGGTGCAGAACCAGATCAGCAGCGCGCTGATGCGGGGCCTCGCACACGAGGTGAAAAACCCGCTAGGCGGCATTCGCGGCGCCGCTCAGTTGCTGGAGCGCGAGTTGAGCACGCCAGAGCAGCGTGAATTCACCCAAATCATCATTCATGAAGTCGACCGGCTGCGGAAGCTCGTGGACCGTATGCTGGGGCCGCGCGGGCACATGACCGCGGCCGAATTCAATATCCACGAGGTGCTGGAGCATGTGCGCCAGGTCGTTGCGATCGAGGCGCCGCCGAGCGTGGCGATTCACCGCGATTACGACCCCAGCCTGCCGGAAGTCTTCGCGGACCGCGATTTGCTGGTGCAGGCCCTGCTGAATCTCGTCCGCAACGCGGTGCAGGCCGTGCGGGAACGCGGTGGCAATGTCACCTTGCGGAGCCGCGCCCAGCGCAAGTTCACGATTGGCACCGTGCTGCATCGGCTGGTGCTCAGGCTAGAGGTGATTGACGACGGTCCGGGCGTGCCGGCTGAGATCGCGGACAGCATTTTCTTTCCCATGGTGTCGGGCCGCGATGAAGGCTCTGGTCTGGGCTTGCCGATCGCCCAATCGCTGATTAACCGGCATGGCGGATTGATTGATTTCGCCAGTGTGCCGGGCAATACCGTCTTTACTGTTTGGCTACCGATAAGGAGCGCGCAATGAGCACGCAGCCCGAAATTTGGGTGATCGACGACGATCGATCGATACGATGGGTTCTGGAAAAAGCGCTGTCTCAGGCCCAGTTGCTGGCGCATACCTTTGAGACCGCCGACAAGGCGCTGGCGCGGCTCAAGCGCGACAAGCCGGCGGTCATCATCACCGACATCCGGATGCCCGGTACCGACGGCCTCGCCTTTCTTGAGCAAGTGCAGGCGACCTATCCCCAGATGCCGGTGATTGTGATGACGGCCTACGCCGACCTTGACCGCGCCGTTGCCGCGTTTCAGGGCGGTGCCTTCGAATATCTGCCCAAGCCTTTTGACGTGGATGAAGCCGTGGCGATCGTGCGCCGCGCCTTGGCCAAAGTGCTCGAAGACGGCGCCCCGCCGCCGCCAGTCATTGAAGCGCCCAAGCTGTCGACCAACCTTATAGGCGGCGCGCCGGCGATGCAGGAAGTGTTCAGGGCGATTGGTCGGCTGTCCAAATCCAATATGACGGTCTTGCTCACCGGCGAATCCGGCTCGGGCAAGGAACTGGTGGCGCGCGCCCTGCACCGCCATTCCCCACGCTCCGGCAAGCCGTTTATTGCGCTCAATACCGCCGCGATTCCGCGGGAATTGCTTGAATCAGAACTCTTCGGACACGAGCGGGGCTCGTTTACCGGCGCGACCGGGCAGCGAGTCGGGCGTTTCGAACAAGCCGACGGCGGCACCCTGTTTCTGGACGAAATTGGCGACATGCCAGCGGAACTCCAAACCCGTCTGCTGCGGGTACTCGCCGAAGGCGATTTCTACCGCGTCGGTGGCCACCATCCGGTGCATGCCGATGTGCGAGTGATTGCCGCCACCCATCAGGATCTTGAGCGGCGCGTTCGTGAGGGCTCGTTCCGCGAAGATCTGTTCCACCGTCTCAACGTGATCCGGCTCCAGCTCCCGCCGCTGCGCGATCGGGTTGAAGACATTCCCGAACTTGCCGAGCATTTCCTGCGCACCACCGCGCAGGAGCTGGATATGGAGCCGAAGCGGCTGTCGGCACCGGCGCTGGACGTGTTTCGCGCCTTCGGCTGGCCGGGCAATGTGCGGCAACTGGAGAACGTCTGCCGTCGGGTCACCATCATGGCGCCATCGCAAAGCATCGAACTGGCGGACCTGCCGAAAGAGCTCACCGCCGAAGCACCGGTTGAAATCAGCCACAGCGGCGATTGGGAAGTGGCGCTACGGCGCTGGGCAGACAATCACGCGAGCACCTCTCAGGTGCCCATTCTCGACGAGGCCGTGCCCCGGTTTGAGCGTTTGATGATCAACGTGGCGCTGGCCAAGACGCAGGGCCGTCGCCACGATGCCGCCCGCCTGTTGGGCTGGGGCCGCAATACCTTGACCCGCAAAATCAAGGAACTGGGGATGGAGCCCTGAGTTGCCTCAGGCGTCCTGTAACCAGCGGGCCACGCGACCCGCAAAGTAGGTGAGGACGCCGTCGGCGCCAGCGCGCTTGAAGGCCAGCAAGGACTCAAGCGCGACGGCCCGCTCATCCAGCCAGCCGGCCTCGGCGGCGGCCATCAGCATGGCGTACTCACCGCTCACCTGATACACAAAGGTGGGCATGCTGAATTCGTCTTTGACCCGTCGAACGATGTCCAGATACGGCATGCCGGGTTTAATCATCACCATGTCGGCGCCTTCGGCGATGTCCATCGCCACTTCCCGCAAGGCCTCATTCGAATTGCCGGGATCCATCTGATAAGTCTGCTTGCCGCCTTTGCCGAGATTGGGCGCCGAACCCACCGCATCACGGAAAGGGCCATAGAAGGCAGAGGCATATTTGGCGGCGTAGGACAGGATGCGCGTATTGACGAATCCTTCCTGCTCCAACGCTTCCCGAATCGCACCGATGCGCCCGTCCATCATGTCCGAAGGCGCCACGACATCCACGCCGGCTTCGGCCTGCGACAGTGCCTGACGCACCAGAATTTCTTTGGTCAGGTCGTTCAGCACGTAGCCGGTACCATCCAGTACGCCGTCGTGGCCGTGGGTGGTGAAAGGGTCCAGCGCCACGTCGGTCACCACGCCTAAGTCGGGCAGCGCATCCTTGATGGTCTTGACCGCGCGCTGGGTCAGGCCGTTCGGGTTGTAAGCTTCGCGGCCATCCTCTGTTTTGATCGCATGCGGGGTGACCGGAAAGAGCGCGATGGCGGGCACGCCGAGCTGGTAAAGCGCGCGGGCCTCGTTCACCAGTAAGTCGATGCTCAAGCGGGCCACGCCCGGCATGCTGCCGATGGGCTCGCGAACGCCCTGTCCCTCGGTCACAAACATCGGGCAGATCAGGTCGTCTACCGTGAGTGAGGACTCGCGCATCAGCCGCCGGGAGAAAGCCTCGGCGCGCATGCGGCGCGGGCGAGAATTCGGGTATTGCTGAAACAGGTTCGAGCTCATCGTGTGCCTCCGTCAGGACTGGGCGGTACCAAAATAGTCAGCACGCCGTCAAAGAAACAGCGCGTACAGGGAACAGGTCTTAACCCGGGGTTAGCGGGAGTTCGGCGCATTGCGCCTCGATCCATGCCTCAACGAGGGTCGTTAACTCTCCCGCCGTGCGGCCAGCGGAATCGATGGGCGCGCCCACTATCACCTCGATAGTGCCTTGCTCCTTCCGCATGGCGTTGCGTGGCCAGAACACCCCGGCATTGTGCGCGACCGGCACGATCGGGCAGCCGGCCTGCACCGCGACGGCCGCGCCGCCGGAGGAATAACGCCCGCGCTGCCCCGGGGGCACCCGGGTACCCTCCGGGAAAATGAGCACCCACCAACCCTGCTGGATGCGTTCCTTGCCGGCACTCAGCATATGGCGCAAGGCGCGCGCGCCCGCTTTGCGATCGATGGCGATGGGGTTGAGGCTCGCCAGCCCCCAGCCAAAAAACGGCAGGCGCAGCAGTTCCTTTTTCAGCACCTGACATTGCGCAGGAAAGATCATCTGCAGGGCGATCGTCTCCCAGGCGGATTGATGCTTGCAGAGGATGACGCAGGGGGTGTCGGGCAGATGCTCTGCGCCCCGCACACGCCACTTAAGCCCGCAGGCCACGCGCAGCCAGAACAGCGCAAACACCGACCAGCGCGTAATCACGAAGTACCGCCAGCGCCGGGGCAGCGGCAGGATGAGAATGCCCACGACGCCAAAAAACATGGTGACGGGGATAACGCCGACATAGAACAGCACCGACCGCAGTTTCACCAGCATGGGGAGTCCTTACTTAAGTCGTCTGACCACGGCCGCCAGATCGGGATAGACGTTCAGCCTCTCCCGCGCCGGCAGGCGGGCCAGGGTTTGCATGCCGTGGCCGGTTTCAACCAGCACGGCGCGCGCGCCTACCGCCCGCGCGGCTTCCAGATCGCTCAGGCGGTCGCCTACGAAGATGGCTTCGTTCAGCGGTGCGCCCGTGCGGAGCGCAATGCTTTCCAGCATGCCCGGCCGCGGCTTGCGGCAACGGCAGCCTTCGTCTGGCCCGTGCGGGCAGAACAGGATGGCGTCGATCCGTCCGCCAAGCCGCTGAACTTCGTTAATTAACTTGGTATGGATGCGTTGCAGTTGGCTGATTTCGATCAGGCCGCGCGCAATCCCGGACTGGTTGGAGACGATAAAAATCCGGAAGCCCATCTGGCTCGCGGCGGCCAGCGCTTCGATGCTGCCCGGCAGCGGCCGCCACTCCTCGGGCGTTTTGATGAACTCTGCCGATTCCTCGTTGATAACCCCGTCGCGGTCAACGATGAGCAGGCGCATCGGGGGCTTTAGCTGGCAATCAGGCTGATATCCGCCACGCGCAGGAAGAGCGCCTGCAGGGCGTATAGCAGTTGCAGGCGAGCGTTGCGCAAGACGGGGTCTTCGGCCATCACCATCACCTGGTCGAAGAAGGCATTCACCGGCGCCTGCAGGCGCGCGAGGCGGGCCAGATAGGCTTGATAGTCACCGGCCTCGGCGAAGCCTGCGGTCTGCAGGCTCGCGTCCTCCAGTTCGCGGGCGAGCGCGAGTTCGGCTGCTTCCACCAGTTGGGCGTTATCGGTGCCGCCGGGCGTAAAGCCGGTGGCTTTGCGCAGGATGTTGCCAATGCGTTTGTTGGCGGCCGCCAGGGCCACCGCTTCCGGCAACTGCAGAAACGCATCAACCGCCGCGATCCGACGCGCGAGTTCGCGCGGCGCGCCGGGGCGGGTTACCAGCACTGATTCGACGACATCGGCGCGACTGCCGCGGTCCACGAAGTAGCCGCGCGCGCGCTCCAGCACGAAATCGAATACCGCCGCAGCGGTGGCGGGGGTGATGCGCTCGCCGTGGCCGTTCGCGGCCTGTTCCAGCGCCTGCGCGAGATCGATGGCCGAATCGCTTTCGATACAAATCCGCAGGCAGCCCAGCGCCGCCCGGCGGAGCGCGTAAGGGTCTTTGTCGCCGGTCGGCGCACCGCCCACCCCAAAAATACCGGTGAGGGTGTCGAGTTTGTCCGCCAGCGCCACGCAGCGGCCCGCGCCGGAGGCCGGAATCTCGTCGCCGGCGAAGCGGGGTTGGTAGAACTCCCCAAGCGCGTTGGCCACCGCCTCGCCTTCGCCATCTTGCCGCGCGTAGTAGGCACCCATCGTGCCTTGCAGCTCGGGGAACTCGCCCACCATCTCCGACACCAGATCGCAGCGCGACAGCAGGCCGGCGCGCTCAGCGGCTGTCGGCTCGGCCTGAAACAGCGGCGCCAGCTGGCCCGCCAGTGCGGCCACCCGCTCGCTTTTCTCCAGCAGCGTGCCCAGACGGCGCTCGAACACCATCTCGCCGAGGCGGGGCAGTCGGGCATCTAGGCGCTGGGCGCGATCCTTGTTCCAGAAAAACGCCGCATCGCTCAGGCGTGGCCGAATGACCCGCTCGTTGCCGTTGCGGATCACGGCCGGCTCGGGACTGTCGATATTGGCAATCGTGATGAACTGGTTGAGCAGGCCGCCTTGCGCGTCTTCCAGCGGAAAATATTTTTGATGGCCCTGCATGCTGGCAATCAGCGCTTCGCGCGGCACCTCCAGAAAGTGCGCGTCGAAACTGCCGGTGATGGCGCTCGGCCATTCCACCAGCGCGGTCACTTCATCCAGCAACGCGGGGTCAATGATGGCCTGACCGCCAGCCGCCGTGGCCGCGGCCGTGACGGCTTCCAGCACCTTGGCGCGGCGCTCGGCGAAGTCCGCCACCACTTTGCCGTCCCCGGCGAGTTGGGCGGCGTAGTCGGCGGGACGCGTAATCTGAATGGACTGCGAGCCCATAAAGCGGTGGCCGCGGGTGACCGCGCCGCTCGTGATCCCGTACACCGAAGCCGGAATCGTCGATTCGCCATGCACCAGCACCAGCCAGTGCACCGGCCGCACGAATTCGTGATCGGCGCTACCCCAGCGCATGCGCTTGGGGATGGGGAGCGCCGCGAGCGCCCGCTCCACAATGCCCGGAATGAGCGTGTCGATGGTTTGGCCGGCGGCTTCCGAACGAAACACCAGCCAGGCGCCCTTGTCGGTTTCGAGTCGTTCCAGCGCGGAGAAGTCCACGCCGCAGGAGCGCGCGAAACCCAAGGCGGCGCCGCTGGGCGCGCCCTGTTTGTCGTAGGCGGCGGCTAGCGCAGGCCCGCGGCGTTCCAGTTTTTGATCGGGCTGACGCGCGGGCACGGCGTCAATCAGGACCGCCAACCGCCGGGGGGTGGCGAACGCCCGACTTACGCCGTGCGTGATGCCGGCATCGGCCAGTCCGCGCAGGATTTCCTGATGGAAGTGGGTCGAGAGTCCGAGTAGTGCTTTGGGCGGTAATTCTTCGGTACCGAGTTCAATGAGCAGATCGGCCGCCGCACTCATGACGCTTGCTCCGCGTTAGCGCGTTGGTCGCCGAGCAGCGGGAAGCCCAGCGCTTCGCGGGCGGCGTAATAGGTCTCCGCAATGCTTCGCGCCAGCGCGCGGACCCGCAAGATGTAGCGCTGACGTTCGGTCACCGAGATGGCGCGTCGGGCATCGAGCAAATTAAACGTGTGTGAGGCTTTGACCATCATTTCGTAGGCGGGCAAGGGCAGGTTGGCGGCGATCAGGCGAATCGCTTCTGCTTCGCAGTGATTAAACCAGCCGAAAAGAATTTCGGTGTTCGCCTGTTCGAAGTTGTAGGTCGACATTTCCACTTCGTTCTGGTGGTAGACGTCGCCATAGGTCACCACGCGGCCATCATGTTTGGCCCAAGCCAGGTCGTAGACTGAATCCACGCCCTGCAGGTACATCGCGATCCGCTCGAGACCGTAGGTGATTTCACCGGCGACCGGGCGGCAGTCGAGCCCGCCGACCTGTTGGAAATAGGTGAACTGGGTCACTTCCATGCCGTTCAGCCACACCTCCCAGCCGAGCCCCCAGGCGCCCAAGGTGGGCGATTCCCAGTTGTCTTCTACGAAGCGAATGTCGTGGATGTGCGGGTTAATGCCGAGGCTCGAAAGCGACTCGAGGTAGAGCGCCTGCAAGTCCGGCGGCGAGGGTTTGAGGATGACCTGAAACTGGTAGTAGTGCTGGAGCCGGTTAGGGTTTTCGCCATACCGCCCGTCGGTGGGGCGGCGCGAGGGCTGCACATAGGCTGCGCGCCAGGGCTCAGGCCCAATCGCCCGCAGGAAGGTGGCCGGATGAAAGGTCCCGGCGCCCATTTCCATGTCGTAGGGCTGAGCAATCACACACCCACGCGCCCCCCAGAAGGTTTGCAGTCTGAAGATGAGTTCCTGAAACGTATCGGGCGTCGCGTGCTTGTCGGTCATGCCTGTTTTTCTGCAGTCGCCGGCGGGTAATCGAGGGCTTCGGAGTATAGCGACTAGGCTTGGGACTGCCTACGCGACAACTCACTGCTCAAGGGTGCTGGAGGCTGGTCGATACGAGCTTCACTGACCTATGGGGAAACAGTGGTGAGGATAGAACTGCAACTTGCCGAGACTGCCGGATGGCGTGCGTTGTTAACGCAGGCCCAACAGGGCGCGCAGACATTTTTGTCTGAGGCGCTGGAAGAGTATGTCGTCGCTTTGCTCTTCCGCAGTCTGGGCAGTGCCGCGAATGGCACCGGGATGCGCACCGCGCGCTTTGCGCGTCAGCTGGTAGCCGGCACTCAGGCCAATTCGCAGGATCTCGTTTCGGTGGGCGACCACTGTTTGCTGTTTGCCGGACTGTTCCCTGAGCATGCGATCCGTCAAAGCATTCCGGTGACGTATTTTGTGCAGGTCGGGCAGCAGGCCTTTCGCGATCATGCCGCACGGATTGATGGCGCCGATCGCGACCTCTATCGGGAATTGGCCACGCACTACGTGCGGATTCTGGATGTCTTTCTGACCATGCGCGAAGTGACCGAGAAAGGGCCATTCCTTGACGGGCTCAACGCCTATCAGCTGTGGCGCGAAGCGGGCAGCGTGCACGGCTGGCAGGTGTTACGTCAGCTCACTCCTGCATTGCCTGCCAGCGCTACCTTCGCGCTGCATTAAGTCGCGGCGGGCGCCGCGACTCCGGCTCAGTCAGCCGTGGCGGGTGCCATTGGTTTTTCCTTGACCTTCACCAGTTCCGCAAAGCTTCGACGCAATGTTCGGAGCTTGTAATCCCCAATCTGATATACCCAAGGCCCGGTATGGGCTTTGAGTTTTGCCACCTCGGCCGCGACATCCGGGGCCTTGGGCGCGTCTTCGGTCTTGCCGGGAGGCGCAGGAGGGGCCTCGGCCCCTTCCGGCTGGTGTTCGAATTCGAGCGCAATCAAGGTGCGACCCGCCACTTCATAGGCCTTGAGAGTGGCCAGCAGGCCATCAAAAGTTTCCAGTTGGGCGGTATTGGTGGGCGTTAGCCCTGCCACCTGTTTGACGCTCGCAACGTCTTCAAACCGCAAATCCAGCAGTAGCGCGCCAACATTGGAGACCAGCGCGGAGGATTTGGGCTCCTTGCCCTGCGGCACGTTTTGCAGGGCGAAAAGTTGTTCGCGCGTTGAAGCTTTGCTCACCACCACCGGGTCTTGTCCCGGCGTCTGAATGCTCGCTTTGCGCACCCGATCCGGCGTCAGCGTAACAATCGAGATGTCTAGCCAGTCGTTACGCTTCGCCTTGATATTGATGTCCCCTTCCACCAGCAGCGCGGTCGGCTCGCCCGCGCGCCGCACGAAGTGTCCGCCTGCTTCAGTGCCCTTGGGCTTACGCGACTTGCCCACGATCAAGCTCAGCAAAGCGCCAGATTTACCCTGCACGGACAATTCCACTCCCCCCGCATTGGGTGCGCTCACGTCTTCGACACCGATGGTGGGGTAGTTCTCGGCTTTGGCGGTTTTTTCTTCGCGGATTTTGAGCGCCGCAACTTCCATCAGCAGGCTGCGCACCAGGGTGGTCTCCACCGGGAAGCCATCGCGATCCGCCATGACCCAGCGTTCGCCGTCGCGCGTGATCCGGAAGCGGTCCTTGCTGTTCGCAATTTCCACGCTCTGTGCATCGTTAAGCGATTCCAGCAGCGTGGGATAGAGGAGGGCGGATTCAATATTGGTGCTCGGGGCTTTGGAGCGCGTGACTTGATACGCGCCAAGTACGACCAGCACGGTGGCCACAATCAATAACAGCGGTTTCGTTTTCATAGACGTCGCCTCACCGTGCGCGGCGTTGACTGAACAGGCCGGCGCCCAGCGCGAGCAGCGCGAGGAGCGCCGGGACCAGACCAATGTTGATGACTTTCAGCCACGTGCCCAGCTGCTCGATGTTGCGGCCCAAATCATGCTGGACGGTGCGGAGCTCTTTACGGGTGGCGAGTTGCTCTTTACGGAACAGCTCCATTTCTTTGCGCTGCTCGGGCGTAAGGAGGGCTTCACCGTTGCTGTCGGGCCCTTGTCGCAGGCTTTTGAGCTTGGTCTCGGTTTCCCGCAGTTTGGCCTGCAAGGCTTTTTCGCGGTCGCGGAACTGGCCTTCGGCTTCGCGCTTGATGCGTTCCACGACTTCAAACGGGCGCGCGAACTCGCCCCGGCTGCGCAGGCTGATCAGGTCGTCGTTGCCGCCCAGATTATCGACCGCATTGATGAGGAAGTCGGCGTTGTTCGCAAACGGATTCGGTACCTGCATGCCGAGAAAGCGCTCCATGCGCACCCAGAAACGGTCGGCGAGAATGTCGGTGTCGGCCACGACGATCACGTTGATGCCGTTCTTGGCGGCTTTCAGGGGCTCGGGTAACTCCACGGGATTTGCGGTGCTGGTATCGGCGGCCGGATCGGCCGCCGGCGGGCCATCGGGAAACGCCGTGGCGGCAGGGCCAGACAATCGGGCCGCGACGGTGAGCTTGCTCCGGTCGGCCTTGAAGCCTTCCAGCAACGCGTTGGGGTCGCGCACGATAACGATGGACTCGCGCTCCAGCAGTCCGCTATGCGGGCCAGTGCTCAGCAAGGGCATCAGTTGGGTGGTGGCGCCTTTGGCGGCTTCGAGAAAGCCAGCGGTCCCCACATTTACCCCTCGCAGATGATTGGTGATGAAGTCTTCGTGGTTGATGCGGTCGCCGTGGAGCATGAGCCACGGGATGTACTGCACTTCGCTGGGCCCGCGCTCGCTGTTGAAGTTCACCCGCACGGCCGCTTCGGCATCGCCGACAACTTTGTCGGTTGCAAACTCGACGCCCCAGGCTTTGAACAGCGGTTCGAGACTGGAATCGGTTTTCGGCATCACCATCGGGTTGCGCGGGTCGGGTTCGGGACGATCTTCTTCGGCCAGCGGGTCGACAAACACCAGCGCCTTGCCGCCGCGCAGAACGAACTGATCGATCGCGTACAGCGTTTTCTTGGGCAAATTCTTCGGGTGAACGACGAGCAGGGTGTCCGTCGAGTCATCGATTACCGCGACATCTCTCGGCAGTGATTTCACGTCGAAAAACTCTTTCAGCTGCTTGAGGCTCGCCCACGCGGGCGCCGCGTCGCCCCGCGGATCCTGTGCGCCGCCCAAAATCGGCAGATCGGAAATCACCCCGACAGTGCGCTTTTTGGGGTTGGCGAGGTTGTAGATGAGTTTGGTGATGTCGTACTCGAGAGCGTCGGCGTGGTCGGGATTCAGAAACGCGATTGGCGCTTCGTCATCGGTCGTATTGGTGCCTACGAGCCCCAGATAACCCACCTCGCCGGTGGCGTTGATAGGCAGCTGCTGAATGCCGTAGCCCACTGCCTGATCTTCGGCTTCGGAGAACGGTTCGGGCTCAATCACCTGAAGTTTCAGCTTGCCATGAGCGGCGTTCACGTATTCCTGCAGCAGGTCGCGAACGCGTTTGCCGTAGTTCTGGAATTCAGGAACCGAGGCGAATGCCTTGGCCGAGTAGTAAAAGCGCAGGGTAATCGGCTCGTCGAGTTTGCCCAGAATGTGCTTGCTGCCATCCGACAAGGTGTAGAGGCGATTCTGGGTTAAATCGAGGCGCTGCGCGGTGAGCGTGCCGCTGGCGATGATGTTGACGCAGAGGAACAACACCACGGCCACCAGCAAGCTGGCGAAGGTTTGGGTTCTGGTGATCATGTTGGTCTTCTCCTCGTCCCTTAGTGGCCCTTCCCGCTCTCAATCGCCAGCATGTTGGCGTAGAGCCACACGGCAATGAGAGAAGTGAAGAAGATGATGTCACGCAGGTCGATGACGCCTTTTTGAATCGAATTGAAGTGGGTCAGGAAGCTGAAAGAGCTCACCGCATCCACCACCGCCTGCGGCGCCCACCCGCTGAAGAAGTCGAGCACCAGCGGGAAGCCGCTGAGATTGAACCCGAAGCAGACAACGAAACTAATCACGAAGGCCACCACCTGATTGCGCGTCAGCGCGGAAATGCAGGAGCCAATGGCGAGAAACCCGCCAGCCATCAGCAGGCTGCCGAGGTAACCGGCGGCGATGACCGTGTTATCCGGGTTTCCCAGATAGTTGACGGTGAGCCAAAGGGGGAAAGTCAGCGCCAGCGCGATGGCGGTGAACGCCCACGCGGCGAGGAACTTGCCCACCACCGCTTCGGCCAGCGAAATCGGCAAGGTAAGCAGCAGTTCCAGCGTGCCGCTCTTGCGCTCTTCCGACCATAAGCGCATCGAAATGGCCGGAATCAGCAACATATAAAGCCACGGGTGATAGCGGAAGAAGGGCTCCAGATCCGCCTGCCCGCGCTCGTAGAAGGCGCCGATGTAAAACGTAAAGAGCCCCGTGAGAAACAGAAAAATCACGATGAACACATAGGCCACCGGCGTGGCGAAATAGCCCTGGAACTCGCGGCGGAAAATGCTGAGTGTGCGACTCATGAGTGCGGTACCTCGCCGGGCGTCTGCGCGCCCATGGTGATGGTGCGGAAGACTTCATCCAGATGGCCGGGTTCGACGAAGAGTTCGGCGACCGGCCAGCCGTGCTGTTGCACGGCGGTTTGGATGACCTCAAAGATGACGCCGCCATTGCGGGACAGCGCGGTGATGCGGGTCCGACCTTCGGCCTGCGCGAGGCTTTCAACGCGCAGGACTTCTGGCAGTTCGCCCAGCCGGGATCCGATTTCCGCGGCGTGGGTGGAGGCGACGGTCAGCGTGACCGCATTGTGCTTGGCGGATTTCGCCTGCAGTTCGTGCGGGGTGCCGGAGAACAACAGTCGACCCCGGGCGATGATCGCGGCCCGGGTACAGACCGCGTCCACTTCTTCAAGGATATGCGTCGAAATAATGATGGCCTTGTTCGGCGCCATCTCTTTTATCAGGGCCCGAACCTCGTGCTTCTGGTTGGGATCCAGGCCATCGGTGGGTTCATCGAGGATGAGCACTTCGGGGTCGTGCAGAATGGCCTGAGCCAAACCCACACGCCGTTTGAAGCCTTTCGACAGCGTTTCGATGCTCTGGTTGAGCACGCCGCCGAGATTGATTTTGGCCACCACCTCTTTAATGCGGTTGGCCTTGTGGGCGCCGCTCAAGCCGCGGATGTCGGCGATGAAATCGAGAAAACTGGCGGGGGTCATTTCGCCCCAGGCCGGCGCCCCTTCGGGCAGATAGCCAATTTTGCGTTTGGCCGCGAGCGCGTCGCTTCCCACGTCGTGACCACAGATGGCTACCGAACCGCTGGTGGGCGCGATAAAGCCGGTGATCATTTTCATGGTGGTGGACTTGCCGGCGCCATTCGGGCCCAGGAAGCCCAGCACTTCGCCCCGAGGGATGCTGAGCGACACACCGTCAACGGCGGTTAGCGACCCGAATCGCTTGTGCAGGTCCCTGACTTCGATCAGGTTTTCCATAGATGAAGCATTTCCTTCAGACAAGATTGCACTCGCGCCGACAGCCTTGGGCTCGGTGCCTGAAGCTTCAACGCATGGGAGATCAGGAGGTCGGCCTTGGTCCGCCGACGGCCGGGCACTGTTCCACAGTGGCTCTGATCCCGTCAACGCTGGCACAGACCGCTGCCAAAACTAAAAGTTTCGAGGCTTTCCGCGGGCCGCGCTTGGGCCGGCGACTGAAATCAGATTATTCTGCCCGCCCGTTTTGCAGCGCACCGCTAACGAGGCAATCATGTCCCTGATTCAGCAATATGACGTTATCGTCGTGGGCGGCGGTCACGCCGGCACCGAGGCGGCGTTGGCCAGCGCCCGGATGGGGGCGCGCACGCTGCTGCTCACGCAAAGCATCGAGACCTTGGGCGCCATGTCGTGTAATCCCGCCATCGGGGGCATCGGCAAGGGCCATCTGGTGCGCGAAATCGACGCGCTCGGCGGCGTGATGGCGGTGGCGGCCGATCATTGCGGGATTCACTTTCGACGCTTGAACGCGAGTAAAGGGCCGGCGGTCCGCGCCACGCGTGCCCAAATCGACCGGGCGCTTTATCGCGCCTTTATTCGCGAGCGGCTGGAAACCCAGCCCAATCTTGACCTCTTCCAACAGGGCGTTGACGACCTCATCGTGGAGAACTGCTGCGTCACGGGCGTGGTCACCCAACTCGGCTTGCGCTTTAGCGCGCGCTCGGTGGTACTGACGGTAGGCACTTTTCTCGCGGGCTTGGTGCACGTGGGCGAAGCGCAATATCAGGCCGGGCGGGCCGGTGACCCCCCTGCCAATCGACTGTCGGCCAGCTTGCGGGCTCTCGATTTACCCGTTGGACGCCTTAAAACCGGCACGCCGCCGCGCATCGACGGCCGCACCATTGATTACCGACAGCTGGATTGCCAGCCCGGAGACGACCCGGTGCCGGTGTTTTCTTTCATGGGCAGCGCCAGCCAGCATCCCGCGCAGACCGTCTGCCATATCACGCACACCAGCGAACGCACCCACGAGATCATCCGGCAGGCGATTCACCGTTCGCCCATGTACAACGGGCAGATCGAAAGCACCGGCCCGCGCTATTGCCCGTCTATTGAAGACAAGGTAATGCGCTTCGCCGACCGCACGGCGCACCAGATTTTTATCGAGCCAGAAGGCCTGACGACGCCGGAAATCTATCCCAACGGTATTTCCACCAGCCTGCCTTTTGATGTGCAGTACGAGGTCGTGCGTTCAATCGCAGGCTTTGAATCGGCGCGCATCACGCGCCCCGGTTACGCCATTGAGTACGACTACTTCGACCCGCGCGGCGTGCACCCCTGGCTGGAGGTGCGACAGATCGGGGGGCTATTTTTCGCCGGGCAAATCAACGGCACCACGGGGTATGAAGAAGCCGCGGCCCAAGGGCTCATCGCCGGCATCAACGCCGCACTGCGGGTGCGTGAGCAGTCGCCCTGGTATCCGCGGCGGGATGAAGGCTACATCGGCGTGCTGGTCGACGACCTGGTCACAAGAGGCACTACCGAGCCCTATCGAATGTTCACCAGTCGGGCCGAATATCGCTTGCTGCTGCGCGAGGACAACGCCGACCTGCGCCTGACGCCCGCCGGCCGCGAACTCGGGTTGGTGGATGACGCGCGCTGGGCCGCCTTTGAACAGAAGCAAAGCAGCTTCGAGGGCGAACGCAAGCGCTTGGCCGGGCACTGGCTCTCTCCCGACCGGCTGGATAGCACCATCGCCACCGACATTCTGGGGCAGCCCTTACGCAAGGAGCAGAACCTTGCCGACCTGCTGCGCCGCCCGGAAATGGACTACGCCACCCTCATGCGCCTGCCCGGCGTGGGGCCCGGCGTAGCCGACCCTGAAGTGATCGAGCAACTTGAAATCGACGCCCGCTACAGCGGTTATCTGGCGCGCCAACAGGATGAAATCGAGCGCAATCGCCGCTTCTCCGATGCGGAATTGCCGGCCAACTTTGATTACCGCACGGTCTCGGGTCTATCCAACGAAATCGTTAACAAACTCACTCTGCATCGCCCTCATACGCTGGGCCAGGCGGCGCGCATTTCGGGGGTGACCCCGGCTGCAGTGTCCCTTTTGCTGGTCTACCTCAAACGTCACAAGGCCGCGCAGGCGGGATGATGGAGGCGGTTTGAGCGCGACTGCCCACACGCTGATCGATGCTGCGGCGAGCAGTCTGGGGATTCCGCTGGCGCCCGCGCAAAGCGCCAAACTCGTAGCCTATGTTGAACTGGTGGAGCGCTGGAACCGGTTTGCCAATCTCACGGGCGCGCAGGCGGCCGATGAATTCGCCGGCAAGTTCATTGCGGACGCTTTAGCCGTTGCCGCCCATGTAAAGGGCCCCTTAGTGGCAGATCTGGGCAGTGGTTCGGGACTGCCGGGCTTGGTGCTCGCCATCCTCAGGCCGGATTGGCAGGTTGCGCTGGTTGAAGCCCGCGCGCGCCGGGCGCGCTTTCTACAGCAGGTTCGCATTGAGCTCGCGCTGCCGAATGTTGAGGTTGTGCAATCGCGGATCGAACACTGGTATCCCGAAGTACTGCCCGACACGATCGTCTGTCAGGCAGTAGGCAGTCTGGCGATGATTCTTTCGCTCACCGCGCATTTGCAGACCCCAAGCTCCCAAATTCTCGCGCTGAAAGGCCGTTTGCCGGTTGATGAACTGCAAGAATTGGGGCCCGCCGCAGGCGCCTGCGACCCGCGCCCGCTCTGTGTGCCCGGTTGGCAGGAACGCCACGTCGTGGTGATTGATTGCGGTCGCTTGGGTCGAGCGGACTGATTTGCGGGCTGCCCGAAGCTTTATGCAATAATCCTCCGCCCACCCCGACCGGCTCACCGGCTGCACGCGGTGTCTCCACAACAGCGGCAATTCCCATGGCGACAGTTTTCGCAATCGCTAATCAGAAGGGTGGTGTAGGCAAGACCACCACCAGCGTCAACCTTGCGGCCTCTCTGGCCGCGACGCGGCGTCGGGTGTTGCTGATCGACCTCGATCCGCAGGGCAACGCCACCATGGGCAGCGGCATCGATAAAAGCGCCCTGGAACACTCGAGTTACGACGTGTTGATGGGCCATGCCACGATGGCGCAGGCCATTGTGCCGACCGGCGAACAGTCCCATGACCTGCTGCCAGCGAACGGCGACCTCACCGGTGCCGAAGTGGGTTTGCTGGAGGAGTTCGGGCGCGAACTGCGCCTCAAAACAGCGCTCGAAGAAGTCCGCGATCGGTACACCCACATCATCATCGACTGTCCGCCGGCACTGAGCATGCTGACAGTCAACGCACTGGTTGCCGCTGACGCGGTGATCGTCCCCACCCAGTGCGAGTACTACGCGCTGGAGGGCATTTCCGCGTTGCTTCAGACCATCGAGAAAATCCGCAAATTCCTCAATCCCCAGCTGAAAGTCGAGGGATTTTTGCGAACCATGTACGACCCCCGGAACAATCTCGCGAATCAGGTCTCCCAGCAACTGCTCCAGCACTTTGGCGACAAGGTCTACAAAACAATTATCCCGCGTAACGTGCGCCTCGCTGAAGCGCCGAGCCACGGGCTCCCGGCACTGCTGTACGACAAATCTTCTGCCGGCGCGATGGCCTATCTGGCGCTGGCGGGCGAGATGTTGCGTCGGGACGACGCGGCACAGGCCGCCAGCGGCGCCTGAAAGGATCTGCGATGAACAAGAAAAGAGGCCTCGGACGCGGACTCGACGCGCTGCTCGGTGCGGGCGCCGGCGCGACTGCGCCGGAAGCGATAGACGATGCCGCCGGGGACCAGTTTCGCATCTTGCCAGTGGACCTCATTCAGCGCGGTCGTTATCAACCCCGGCTTGAGATCAAGCCTGAAACGCTGGAAGAACTGGCAGCTTCGATTCGGGCACAGGGCTTGGTCCAACCGGTCGTCGTGCGCCCGATAGCGGATTCCGGGCGCTATGAATTAATTGCTGGCGAACGGCGTTGGCGGGCGGCGCAACTGGCGGGTCTGCATGAAGTGCCGGCCGTCATCAAGCGCATTCCCGATCAGACCGTGATGAGCATTGCGCTAATCGAAAACATCCAGCGCGAGCAACTGAATCCCGTGGAAGAAGCGCTGGCGATTCAGCGGCTCATTCTCGAATTCGAGATGACCCATCAGCTGGTCGCCGACGCGATCGGGCGCTCCCGGGCGGCGGTGAGCAATCTCCTGCGCCTGCTTGATTTAAGCCCCGGCGCCCGGCGGTTCCTTGAAGCTGGGAGCATCGAGATGGGACATGCGCGGGCGCTATTGCCACTGCCCGCAGAGCAACAGGAAATGCTTGCCGCGCGCGTCGCCAGCGAAGGGCTGTCAGTTCGTGCGACAGAAAAGCTGGTCAAAAACCTGAGCCAGCCGACGCCGCCACCGGCGCCAACACCGCGACAGGATCCGAACGTCGCGCAACTGGAGGGACAGTTGTCCGAGCGCTTGGGCGCTTCGGTCAGTATCAAACACGGCCGCACCGGCAGCGGCACCGTGGTGATCAACTACGGCTCACTGGAAGAACTCGACGGAATTCTCGCCCACATCCGTTGAGCGCACACGCCGCAGATATTTGTATGACCGAGACCAAGTTTTTAATTGACTGTCGCCGACGAATCTTCCTACAATCCGCCCGCTTTTTCGGGATGCTGCGTTGCGGGGCAAACCGGGCGTCGTGAAGACTGAATCGTCACGACGGGGAATGGCGGGGCTGCTCCTCACCACGCTGGTGTTGCAGGTCGTCATCGCAGGGAGCGTCGCCGGTGCCTTGGCGCTGACCGTCGGTATCTCGTACGCAATTGCCTGTCTCACAGGGGCGCTAACGGTCGTTGGCCCCTTCATGTTTGCAGGCATCACGCTCTGGCTAAGGACCAGCCTGGGCAGAACACCAAGCATCGCGGCGCTGTTGGTGGCAGAGGGCGGTAAGCTTCTGCTCACCGTTGCAGCTTTAGTGCTCGGCATTCGCTGGTTAGGAACGCAAATGGAATGGCCCGGCTTTTTAGCGGGGCTCGTAGGAGCGTGGGTCGCGCAGTGGCTCACGGTCTGGTTCACACGGCACGGTTGAAGATCGACAAGTTTTAACGCGCTCAGAACGGCTTTTCATAGCCTTCGGAAACGAAACACGACATCACACATGGCAGCCGAACACGCAGAACACGCGCTGACGCCCACCAGCTACATCAGCCATCATCTTTCCTTCATGACGCACCCGGTCGGCGACACGCCGTTCATGAGCGTCAACGTCGATTCAGTGGTGGTGTCGGTCCTGCTCGGTATTCTGGGCTGCGGCTTCATGTGGTTGGTTGTCCGCGGTGCCACCTCCGCGGTGCCCGGCAAAAGACAGGCTTTCGTGGAGCTGGCCGTTGAGTTCGTCAACGACCAGGTGAAGAGCATCTTCCATGGCAACATCAGCTTTGTGGCGCCGCTCGCCCTAACCGTGTTTGTCTGGGTGTTCCTCATGAACGCGATGGACTTCCTGCCGGTCGATATCTCCGCCTACATCTACGAGCATGTGTTCGGCCTGGAGAAATGGCGACAGGTCCCCAC
Organism: Klebsiella pneumoniae; assembly: GCA_945876945.1. GTDB lineage: Bacteria > Pseudomonadota > Gammaproteobacteria. Next base: position 17,096 of record CAMCQE010000006.1, on the reverse strand, counting down.
CGCCGACATCAACACCACGTTCGGTCTGTCGATTGCGGTATGGGTGCTGATGATCTACTACAGCATCAAGGCCAAAGGCCTCGGTGGCTGGTTCCACGAGCTCACCTGCTCGCCGTTCGGCGGACACCCGGTGCTCTGGATTCCGAACTTCCTGTTTAATCTGGTCGAGTACATCTCCAAGCCGCTGTCCCACAGCCTGCGGCTCTACGGCAATATGTACGCCGGTGAAATCATCTTCCTATTGCTTGGTTTATGGGCTGCCACCGGCCTCGCAGGTACCTTCTTTGGTGCGCTGCTGTCTGCCGGCTGGGCCATCTTCCATATTTTGATCGTCGCGCTACAGGCCTACATATTCATGATGCTGACCATCGTCTATGTCGCCATGGCGCACGAAAGCCACTAACCCGATCACTTTGTAACTACGCTTAATTTCTTCTAGCTCTCAAGAAAGGAAATTGTCATGGAAACCCTTCAGGCCCTCGCCCAAATCCAGTCCTTCACCGCCATTGGCATCGGCCTCATCATCGGCCTCGGCGCGCTTGGCGCCTGCGTCGGCGTGGCCATCATGTGCTCAAGCTTCCTCGAAGGCGCCGCTCGTCAGCCCGAGCTGATGCCGCAGCTGCAGGCCAAAGTCTTCTTGCTCCTCGGCCTGATCGACGCCTCGTTCATTATCGGCGTGGGTTTGGCAATGCTGTTCGCGTTCGGCAACCCCTTGCTCGCCGCCGTTCAGCAATAAAGCGCAGTTAATCGGCGCTTTGCCTGACCACCGGGAAGTTTCAAGATGAATATCAACCTCACGCTAGTTGCCCAGTTCGTTTGGTTCTTTGCCTTCGTCTGGTTCACTTCCCGTTTCGTTTGGCCGCCGCTGATGCGTGCGATCGACGAACGTCAGAAGAAAATCGCCGACGGGCTGGCGGCCGCCGAAAAGGGTCAGATGGAGCTTGTCAGCGCCAAGGACCGGGTGGACGACCTGATTAACGGCGCCAAGCGCCAAAGTCAGGACCTCCTCGCCAACGCCCAAAAGCGCGCCGACGAAATGGTCGAGGCGGCCAAGTCGGCCGCTCAGACCGAAGGCGAGCGCCAGTTGGCAGCCGCCCGGGCCAGCATCGAGCAAGAAATCCAGCAGGCCCGCGAAGAACTCCGCGGGCAGGTTGCAGCGCTAGCGATGGCGGGTGCAGAAAAAATTCTGATGCGAGAAATCGACGCGGCCAAACATCAGGAAGTGCTCGACAAGCTGAGCACCCAGCTGTAACCCGGCGCTACAACGATGCAAGAAAACCTCACTATCGCGCGTCCCTACGCCCAAGCCGCATTCGAGGTGGCTCAGGCGGATGGCGCCGTCGGCGACTGGGATCAGTCTCTGAGCTTTCTGGCGCTCGTGGTGAACGATGCCGACATGCGTCGGGTCATCACCGACCCGGCGGTGAGCAAAGGCCGCTTGCTTGAGCTTATTTCCGCTATCGCCGGAGACAGCCTGCTGCCAAAGGTTCGAAACTTTGTGTGAGTCCTGCTCGACGCCGGACGACTGCAAATAGCCCCAGAAATTGCCACGGCGTTCGCCGCGCACCGTGCGACGCTGGATAACGTGGCTCAGGTACAGGTACTGACGGCTTTCCCGCTAGATGCTGCCACCGAAAGCCGAATTGCGAGTGCGATGCAAACCCGGCTCGGCAAAGCGGTGCGCATCTCTCAGACGATCGACAGCTCGCTTATCGGCGGAGCCAAAGTAAAGGTCGGTGACATGGTGTTTGACGCCTCACTCCGGGGCGGTCTCAGCCAGTTGGCCAACGTATTCAATATCAAGTGACCTCCGAGTATCGCCGGCACTCACGTGACCCGATGCTTGAACAGACGAGGATGACCCATGCAAATCAGCGCGACTGAAATCAGCGAACTCATCAAGAAGAAGATTCAGGAGTTCGACATTGCGACCGAGGGCCGTACTGAAGGTACGGTGGTCAGCTTGACCGACGGTATCGCCCGTCTCCACGGCCTTTCCGATGTGATGTCCGGCGAAATGATCGAATTCCCCGGCAACACCTTCGGTCTGGCGCTGAACCTCGAGCAGGACTCGGTCGGCGCGGTGATCATGGGTGAATATCAGCACATCAAGGAAGGCGACACGGTCCGTTGCACCAAGCGCATTCTGGAAGTGCCGGTCGGTGAAGCCTTGCTCGGTCGCGTGGTTAACGCACTGGGCCAGCCGATCGACGGCAAAGGTGACCTGAACACCACGCTTACTTCGCCGATCGAAAAGATCGCGCCGGGCGTTATTTGGCGTCAGTCAGTCTCGCAGCCGGTGCAAACCGGTCTGAAGTCCATCGACGCGATGGTGCCCGTGGGCCGCGGTCAGCGCGAACTCATCATCGGCGACCGTCAAACGGGTAAAACCGCGGTTGCAATCGACACCATCATCAATCAAAAGGGCACTGGCATTAAGTGCATCTACGTCGCGATTGGTCAGAAGGCGTCGTCAATCAACACCGTGATTCGCAAGCTCGAAGAGCACGGCGCGATGGACCACACCATTGTGGTTGCCGCGACCGCCTCCGAGTCTGCCGCCATGCAGTACATCGCGCCCTATTCCGGTTGCGCCATGGGCGAGTACTTCCGCGACATCGGCGAAGACGCGCTCATTATTTATGACGACTTGACCAAGCAGGCCTGGGCCTACCGTCAGGTATCGCTGCTGCTCCGCCGCCCGCCGGGTCGCGAAGCCTATCCTGGCGACGTGTTCTATCTGCACTCCCGTCTGCTGGAACGCGCCGCGCGCGTGAACCCGGATTGGGTGGCGAAAGAAACCGACGGCCGGGTGACCGGCAAGACCGGTTCGCTCACCGCGTTGCCAATCATCGAAACCCAAGCGGGTGACGTGTCTGCATTCGTGCCGACCAACGTGATTTCGATTACCGACGGTCAGATTTATCTGGAAACGAACCTGTTCAACTCTGGCTTCCGTCCTGCGATCAACGCCGGTCTGTCGGTGTCACGAGTCGGTGGCGCCGCCCAGACCAAGATCATCAAGAAGCTCGGCGGCGGTGTCCGTCTTGCCCTCGCGCAGTACCGCGAACTCGCGGCCTTCGCGCAGTTTGCCTCCGACCTTGACGAGGCGACCCGTAAGCAGCTCGACCGTGGTCAGCGTGTAATGGAGCTCATGAAGCAGAAGCAGTATTCGCCGCTGTCCGTCGCGGACATGGCGGTGTCTCTCTTCGCAGTCGACCGCGGCTACATCGACGATGTCGAAGTGAAGAAGGTTGGCGCCTTCGAAAGCGCGCTCCACGGGTACATGAAGTCCGCCCATGCCCAACTGCTGCAGACGATTAACGACACCGGTGATTTCAGCGATGCCATTGAGGCCGAACTGAAGACCGCTATCGGGACGTTCAAGCAGACCCAGACCTGGTAGTCGCAGGAAACCTCCGCCATGGCCGTCGGTAAAGAAATTCGAGTCAAGATCGCAAGCGTGCAAAACACGCAAAAGATCACGCGCGCCATGGAAATGGTGGCGACCAGCAAAATGCGCAAGGCGCAGGAGCGTATGCGGGCCGCGCGCCCGTACGCCGACCGGATGCGGAATGTCATTGCGCATGTCGCAGCGGCCAATTCAGAGTATCGGCATCCGTTCCTGGTGAGCCGTGAGGTCAAACGGGTGGGAATCATCGTGGTTTCCACCGACCGCGGACTTTGCGGCGGCCTGAACTCCAATCTTTTCCGCATGCTGGTGCAGCACATGAAGCGTTGGCAGGCTGCCAATGTCGAGTTCGAGGTTTGCACGATAGGCCGTAAAGCGCTGCAGTTCTTCCAGCGTGTTGGCGGCAAAGTGGCAGGTCAGGTGAGCAAAGTGGGCGACGCGCCGCATTTGGAGCAACTGCTCGGGCCGGTCAAAATTATGATCGATGCGTACCTCGAAGGACGCGTCGATCAAATCTTCATCGCGTCGAATGATTTTGTGAATTCAATGACTCAGAAGCCGGATCTGGAACAGCTGGTGCCGTTGAAAGCCGAAGCCGATTCCGATCTCACGCAGCATTGGGATTACATCTACGAACCCGAAGCACAGGAAGTGCTGGACCAACTAATGGTCCGCTATGTTGAATCTCTGGCCTACCAGCGTGTGGTCGAAAACATTGCCTGTGAGCAGGCGGCCCGCATGGTGGCGATGAAGAGCGCTTCGGATAACGCTGGCAAGCTCATTAAGGAGCTTCAGCTGATTTACAACAAGGCTCGCCAGGCGGCGATTACCCAGGAGCTCGCTGAAATCGTCAGCGGCGCGGCTGCGGTTTAAGCCTGACCCGACACGAATCAAGACTTCCCCGAGGAACCAAAGCATGAGTGGCTCCATCTCGCAAATTATTGGCGCGGTTATCGACGTTAAGTTTCCCGCTGCTGAAGTGCCCAAAATCTATGACGCCCTGAAGTTGCAGGACGTGCCGACGACGCTCGAAGTGCAGCAGCAGCTGGGCGACGGGGTAGTTCGCACGATCGCGCTCGGTTCTACCGACGGTTTGCGCCGTAATATGGTCGTGACCAACACTGGCGCGCCAATTACCGTGCCGGTTGGGCAGAAAACGCTGGGTCGCATTATGAACGTGTTGGGCGAGCCCATCGACGAAGCGGGCCCCATCGACACGACAGAGACGATGTCGATTCACCGCGAGGCCCCCAAGTTCACCGACCTCTCGCCAGCGACCGAGCTGCTGGAAACCGGCATCAAGGTCATCGACCTTATCTGCCCGTTCGCCAAGGGCGGTAAAGTCGGTCTGTTCGGCGGTGCCGGTGTGGGCAAGACCGTGAACATGATGGAACTCATCCGAAACATCGCGATTGAGCACAGCGGCTTCTCGGTGTTCGCCGGCGTTGGCGAGCGTACCCGCGAAGGGAACGACTTCTATCACGAGATGAAAGACTCGAACGTGCTCGACAAGGTGTCGCTGGTCTATGGCCAGATGAACGAGCCCCCGGGCAACCGCCTGCGCGTCGCGCTGACTGGCCTGACCCTGGCCGAGAAGTTCCGCGACGAAGGCCGCGACGTGTTGCTGTTCGTCGACAACATCTATCGCTTTACCTTGGCCGGTACCGAAGTGTCCGCGCTTCTGGGCCGTATGCCTTCCGCGGTGGGCTATCAGCCAACGCTGGCCGAAGAAATGGGCAAGCTGCAGGAACGCATCACCTCCACCCGCACTGGCTCTATCACCTCCATTCAGGCGGTATACGTGCCTGCGGACGACTTGACCGACCCGTCGCCGGCGACCACCTTTGCGCACTTGGACGCGACCGTCGTGTTATCCCGCCAAATCGCGGAACTGGGTATTTACCCGGCGGTTGACCCGCTTGACTCCACCAGCCGCCAGCTGGATCCGCTCGTCGTGGGCCAAGACCACTACGACACCGCTCGACTGGTGCAGGGCACGCTGCAGCGCTATAAGGAACTCCGCGACATCATCGCGATTCTGGGCATGGACGAATTGTCTGAGGAAGACAAGCTCACCGTGTCTCGCGCCCGTAAAATCCAGCGCTTCCTGTCGCAGCCATACTTCGTGGCCGAAGTCTTCACCGGTGCCAAAGGTCGTTATGTGCCGCTGAAAGAGACGATTCGCGGGTTCAAGGCGATTGTTGCCGGCGAGTACGACCACCTGCCAGAGCAGGCGTTCTACATGGTCGGCACGATCGAAGACGCGGTCGAGAAAGCCAAGTCGCTCTAATCGAGGCAGCCAGCGCCCATGTCCACCATTCATGTTGAGATCGTCAGCGCAGAGCGCGAAATCTTCTCCGGTGACGTCGAGATAGTGTTCGCGCCCGCGCGGCTGGGTGAGGTCGGCATCCTGCCGGGCCACGCCGCCATGCTTACGCCGTTGCGCCCGGGCGAGGTCCGGGTCCAGATGGTAGGGGGTGAACAACAGGCCTTTTACGTGTCTGGCGGCATGCTCGAGGTTCAGCCCAAAGTCGTTACCGTGTTGTCGGACACTGCGATCCGGGCCCACGACCTCGACGAAGCGGCCGTGATGAAGGCCAAGCAGGAAGCCGAGGAGGCGCTCGCGAATCGCTCCGACAAGGTGGATTTCACGAAGGCTCATGCCGAACTCGCCGAACTTGCGGCGCAGCTCCAGACCATCCAGCGGCTTCGTCGCCGCGGCGGTTAACGGGAAATGGGGCGGGGCGCTCAGTCGCCCCGTTCGCTGGAGGCCCCGCCATGGGGCCAAGCACAGGAGGGTGGTTAAGATGACACACTCTTGCGATATCGCATCTGGCCGCTCGGCCGCATGACTATTTCTCTCTGCATCCTTGCCGCTGGCAAAGGCCAGCGCATGCGCTCGGCGACTCCCAAGGTTCTGCACCAGATCGCCGGCAAGCCGCTGGTTTCCCACGTACTCGACACGACGAGCGCCATCACGCCAACTCGGCCCGTTGTGGTGTTCGGTCACGGTGGATCGCAGCTACAGCAAGCGCTGGCGAGCAGGCCTATCGACTGGGTAGAACAGCGCGAACAATTGGGGACCGGCCACGCAGTCGCGCAAGCCCTACCTTTGCTTCCGGCCGACAACCTGGTGCTGATTCTCTACGGGGATGTGCCGCTCATTCGGCGCGGAACTCTCGAACAGTTACTCGAGGCGTCTCGCACGAGTGGCTTCTCCTTGCTGACGGCCAAGGTGTCAGACCCGGTCGGCTATGGCCGAATCGTGCGCGACGCCGCCGGACAGATCGCTCGCATCGTGGAGCAAAAAGATGCGGCCCCGGATGAACGCCTGATTAGCGAAATTAACAGCGGCATCATGGTGGTGAAGGGGGAATACCTCCACCGCTGGCTGCCGACGCTCGCCAATAACAACGCGCAGGGCGAGTACTACCTGACCGACTGCGTGTTGCGCGCGGTGAGCGAAGGGATCGTCGTTCAAGGGGTTACGACCAACGACGAAATGGAAATTGCGGGCGTTAACGATCGCAACCAACTGGCGGCGCTTGAGCGCGTGCATCAACGTCGATTGGCCCAGTCACTCATGGCGGGCGGTGTAACGCTGATGGACCCTGCGCGGGTCGATGTGCGGGGAGAGCTGGTTTCAGGCACCGACACCACCATCGACGTTAACGTGGTCTTTGAAGGGCAGGTGACGCTGGGCTGCAACGTGCGCATCGGCCCGAACTGCGTGATTTCGAACGCGTCCCTTGGCGATAATGTGGAGGTCCTGGCGAATTCGGTCATTGATGGGGCCCGCATCGGCGCCGGCGCCCGAATCGGGCCGTTTGCGCGCATTCGGCCTGAGACCGAGCTCGCTGAGGGCGTGCATGTGGGCAACTTCGTTGAGGTCAAGAAATCGCGCCTAGGCAAGCATTCAAAGGCGAATCATCTCGCCTATCTGGGCGACGCGGATATCGGCAATAACGTTAATGTGGGCGCCGGCACGATCACCTGCAATTACGACGGCGCGTTCAAACACAAAACGGTGATTGAAGACGATGTGTTCATTGGTTCCGATTCCCAGCTAGTGGCGCCCGTGACGATAGGTCGAGGCGTCACTATCGGTGCAGGCACCACGGTGACCGAAAATGTCGAGCCCGACCGACTGGTCATTAGCCGGGTTCGCCAGAAAACTATCAGCGGCTGGAAGCGCCCAGCCAAACCAAAGTCAGACGCCTGACCCCGCGCGGTTTGGTGGCGACATTCCGGACTTACCGCCAAGCGAGAGTCCCCCGCAACTTGGAGTGAACACCATGAGTCAGGCAACCGCGGACCTTTACGATGCACACGGCGAGGCGCTCCGAATTCCCGCCCCGATTTTTCGAGATTTCGGGGGGAAGCTCGTATTCGAAGGCGAAGTCGTTACCGTCAAGGTATTTGAGGACAACAGTCTGGTCCGCGGCCTGCTGGAAGAACCCGGGCTCAATCGTGTGTTAGTGGTCGATGGCGGCGGCTCCCTGCGCTGCGCGCTGGTCGGCGATCAACTGGCCGAGTTGGGGGTCAAAAACGGCTGGACCGGGATCATCGTCTACGGGTGCATTCGGGACAGCGGCGCCCTCTCCGGGCTCCCCATCGGCGTTAAGGCGATTGCGTCCAATCCGAGAAAGAGCGTCAAAAAAGGCGAGGGCGCGCGTGATGTCACGCTGCGGTTCGCCGAAGTTACCGTCTCACCGGGTGACTATCTTTACGCCGATGGCGACGGCATCGCGATCGCCGACCACCAGTTGGGCTAGTCCATGCCTGCAAAATTCAAAGTGGCCTGTGTTCAGAATTGCGCCGAAGAGCGGGTGCTGGAGAACATCGAGCGTGCGATCGCGCTGTCGCGTGCCGCCGCGGCCGATGGCGCCGAGCTCATCTGCTTGCCAGAGAATTTTGCCTGTCTCGAACCGAAAGACACCGACTATCTCACCCGTGGCTATACGGAGGAGACGCATCCGGCGCTCACGGTCTTCCCTGAATTGGCGCGTGAATTAGGCGTTGTGCTCTCCCTTGGGTCGTTGACCATCCAGCGCGGAGACGGACGGGTGAGTAACCGCAGTTACGTGTTTGATGCGAACGGCGCCTGCCTTGCCACCTACAACAAGGTTCACCTTTTCGACGTGGCCTTGCGTCAGGGCGAGATGTATCGGGAATCCAATACCGTTGCGCCTGGCGAGACCCTCGCGGCTGCTGAACTCCCCTGGGGCAAGCTTGGATTGAGCATTTGTTACGACGTCCGCTTTCCTCATCTCTATCGCGAATTAGCCCAACGCGGCGCCGACTTTCTGGCCATTCCTGCGGCGTTTACAGCGACCACGGGCGAAGCCCACTGGCACGTGCTGGTGCGGGCGCGCGCCATTGAAAACGGTTGTTTTGTGTTCGCGGCGGGACAATCCGGACGCCGTCATTGGGGACGACGCACCTACGGCCATTCCCTGATTGTTGACCCATGGGGGCAGGTGCTGGCCGATGCCGGCGACGACGAAGGCTATGTGATTGCGGAAGTGGACACCGCGAAAGTGGCCGAGGCGCGACAGATGGTGCCGTCGCTCCAACACGATCGCCCGCTGATGAGAGAGTTCAGTACCCGTTAAGGCCCGATTCGCGAGCATACGGTCCAGCAAGGAATCTGGACATTTACGAATGCGCAAACGGTCAATTGCTTTTTGCACGCTCGGCCTGCTGGCTGTCTTGAATGGTAGTGAGGCTGTGCAAGGGAAAGAACAAAAGAGCGACGCTACGGCGATCGCGCCACCCGAAGCGGACCGCGCGGCGGCGATCGCGCGCGAAAACACTGGAGGTCGTGTGCTGGATGTGCGCCTGATGGCGGATGAAAGCCCCCGGAGTTATGCCGTGCGCCTGCTGGTCGACCCGGGCCGCGTACGGACGGTGGTCGTCGACAGCAGTTCCGGCGAATTACGTTAATTAATCAGGAGTGCCCAGTGCGCGTGTTGATCGTCGAGGACGAACCGAATTTGCTCGACACGCTCGCCACCCGATTGCGCTCCGAAGGCTACGCCGTCGACGCGGCGGGCAACGGGCGTGACGGTTTATTTGCGGGTTCTGAATATCCCATCGATCTCGCCATCGTTGATCTCGGTCTGCCGGATATTCCAGGCACCGAACTGATCAAGCGGTGGCGAGCCGCCGACCGCAGCTTCCCGATTCTCATCCTCACTGCGAGGAGCAGTTGGGAAGACAAGGTCGCTGGCCTCGAACTCGGCGCCGACGATTATCTGGTCAAGCCGTTCCACACCGAGGAGTTACTGGCGAGGGTGCGCGCGCTGTTGCGTCGGGCGGCTGGATGGTCTGACCCGCGACTGCGCTGCGGGCCATTTACGCTGGATACCTCCGCGAAAACGCTGTTCGCGGAAGACGTCGAAATCGAAATTACTGCCTTCGAATACAAGGTTCTTGAATACCTCATGCTGCATGCGGGCAAGGTCGTTTCCAAAGGGGAGTTGTCCGAGCATCTCTATGAGGAAGACGCCGACCGCGACAGTAACGTGCTGGAAGTCATCATCGGACGCCTGCGCCGTAAGCTAGATCCTTCGCGGACCTTGAATCCGGTGGAAACGGCACGTGGCCAGGGTTATCGCTTCCGATTCGCGCCCAATCAACAAAACGACGGCTAAGCAGTTGCGCGTGCGGGCATGACGGTGATGCCGCGCTCGCTTAATGCCCGGGTTCTGTCAGCCGCCGGCGCTATGCTGGTGGTGTTCCTCGGAGTGGCCGGCTTCGCGATTGACCATGTCTTTCGCGAAACCGCGATGGCTTCCGTTCAGGACCGACTCAAGGCCCAGATTTTTATGCTGCTCAGTCTGGCCAATCTGGACGAGCCGGCGGTCCACCCGCTACCCGACACCCTGCCCAATCCCTCACTGGCAGTACCAGATTCCGGGCAATACGCGCAGATATTTTCTGCCGCCGGCGATCCTGTCTGGCGTTCGCGCTCCATGCTCGGGCTCGGCGTGCAGCAACCGCCAACGACCAAAGTGGGTGAGTTTAGTTTTCAGGCCCCGATCAGCTCTGCCGCGGAGCCTTTGTTTTGTCTGAGCTATGCCGTGGAGTGGGAAACCCGTGGCAAAGCTGAGCCCACCACCTACGAATTTCAGGTCTGCGAAGCGCGTAAAGCCTATGACCAGCAGATCCAGCGCTTTCGTCGCAGTTTATGGGGATGGTTTGGCGGGCTAACGGCCCTGATGCTGCTCGTGCAGACCTTGATCTTGCGCTGGGGCCTACGCCCGCTGCGTCAGGTGGCGGTTGAGGTGCGGGCGATCGAGGCGGGTCGCCAGAGTGAAATCACCGGTGCCTATCCGCGTGAACTCCGGGCGCTGACCCGCAACCTGAATGCGCTTATCAAGGCGCGTGATTTTCATGTTCAACGCTACCGCAATGCTTTGGGCGACCTTGCGCACAGTCTCAAAACGCCGCTGGCAGTTATTCGATCCCAGCTTGAAGACGTTGAACTTGGAGGCGAAGCGCGCAAGACGGTGCAAGATCAGGTGGCCCAAATTGACGATACCGTGCGCTACCAGTTGCAACGGGCGGCCACCGTCGGGCGGCATGCCTTCGCGCCGCCGCTGGAGGCCTCGCCCGTGCTTGAACGAATTGCGGGTTCGCTGAGGAAGGTCTACCACGCACGGGCGCTCGATATCACCACCACGGCGGAAGCCGATGCGCTGTTCTATGGCGATCAGGGCGACTTGATGGAAGTGGTGGGGAATCTTGCTGACAACGCCTGCAAGTGGGCGCGCTCAGCGGTGGCCATCTCGGTGCGCCCATTACCCCGCCGGCCGGGTCAAAACCGGCCGGCGCTGGAGGTCAGCGTGCACGATGATGGTCCGGGGATGCCCGCCGCGCTGGCCTCGGAAGTCTTGCGCCGAGGCTTGCGGCTTGATGAGTCGGCGGAGGGGCAGGGGATCGGCCTCTCGGTTGTGCGGGACGTGGTTGAAGGCGGCTACGGGGGCACTATCAGAATCAATTCGGCGCCGGGCAATACCCTTATCACTGTGGTCTTCGAATTCGATTAACGCCCAGACGGGCAGCCCTGTTTTCAACTGTTATACTCGCCTCCCCTCTAGAGTGACGCCAATGCCTCCATCCGACCCTATCAACGCCACCGCGCCAGTCATCGCTAACGGACTGCGCAAGCACGCCTACTCAAATGATGAATTGCTTGCCTGCGGTCGCGGCGAGTTGTTCGGGGCGGGCAACGCCCAGCTTCCCCAACCGCCGATGCTGATGTTCGACCGCATCATGAAAATTGACGACGTTGGGGGCCGCTACGGTAAAGGCGAAATCGTGGCAGAACTGGACATCGACCCCGCGCTCTGGTTTTTCCAGTGCCATTTTCAGGGGGATCCGGTAATGCCGGGATGCCTCGGATTGGATGCCATGTGGCAGCTCATCGGCTTTTTTCTGGCCTGGAAAGGCGGATTGGGACGCGGGCGCGCCCTCGGCGGCTCCGAAATCCAGTTTTCAGGTCAGGTAACCCCGGATAAAAAACTCGTGACCTATCGCATTGATCTCAAGCGCGTGGTGCAGCGGGGCTTGGTGATGGGGATTGCCGACGCGGTGATGGAAGTGGACGGCGAGAAAATTTATGCCGGTTCCAATCTGCGCGTCGGCTTGTTCACCGAAATCTGAGGCTATCAGCCGCCCCGGAGTCGCTTGAAAGCCACTTCGGCCGCTTCCAGCGTCGCATTGATGACGGCCTCTGAATGGGCCGAGGACAGAAAGCCCGCCTCAAACGCAGAGGGCGCGAGATACACGCCGGCTTCCAGCATGGCGTGAAAGAAGGCCTTGAAGCGCGCAATGTCGCAGGCCGCAACATCCTTGAAGGTCTCAACGCGGGATTGTTCGGTAAAAAAGAAGCCGAACATGCCGGGCACCTCATTGGTGGTGAACGGGATGCCGCAACGACTCGCAATGGCGCTCAGCCCTTCGGTCAACTGGTGGGTGCGCCGACCGAGTTCGGCATGGAATCCGGGCGCTGACACCAGTTCCAAGGTGGCAAGGCCGCTGGCCATGGCCAAAGGGCTACCGGACAAAGTGCCTGCCTGGTAGATAGGGCCGCTGGGCGCGATATGCGACATGATTTCCGCCCCGCCAGCGAACGCCCCAACGGGTAAGCCCCCGCCGATAATTTTGCCCAGCACCGTCAAATCAGGCGTCACGCCGTATAGGCTCTGCGCGCCACCGGCATTCACGCGAAAGCCGGTCATGACTTCATCGAGAATCAGCACGCTGCCATAGCGTGTACAGAGTTCGCGGAGCCCTTCCAAAAATCCGGGGCGGGGCAGAATGCAGTTCATGTTCCCTGCAATCGGTTCAACGATGATCGCGGCAACCTGAGCGCCGTGGGTCGACATCACCGAGGCCACCTGGTCGATATCGTTGTAGTCCAGCGTGAGGGTAAGTTTTGCCAGTTCAGCCGGCACGCCGGGTGAAGTGGGCACCCCAAGCGTCAACGCGCCAGAGCCAGCCTTCACGAGCAGTGAGTCGGCGTGACCGTGATAACACCCCTCAAATTTGATGATGACATCCCGCCCGGTAAACCCCCGGGCAAGCCTAATGGCACTCATCGCTGCCTCGGTGCCGGAACTGACCATGCGCACCTGCTCAGCCATGGGCATGAGTTCGCGGACTTTGCGTGCCAGCACCGATTCGATTGCGGTTGGCGTCCCAAAGCCAAGCCCCAGCGCCAATTGCTCGCGGATGGCATCAAGCACTGCGGGATGGGCGTGGCCTGCGATGGCGGGTCCCCAACTGCAGATATAGTCGATGTAGCGATTGCCATCGGCATCAAACAACCATGGGCCTTCTGCTCGTTCCATGAATATGGGGGTGCCCCCGACGCCATTAAAGGCGCGGACCGGCGAGTTAACGCCGCCGGGGATACAGTCTTTTGCCTCATTGAAAAGTGCTTGGGATCGCTCAAACATTTATAAAAACTCTGAAGTTTGGAAAAGCTGGACATAGCGCACAGCGCTGGCATGAACGTCGGCTTGTTCGAAAACACCGCCTATTGCGGCGAGAAAATCTGCGCCAGCCTGAATGACTGCCGCGCCATTGTCCGGCGTGATGCCGCCTATCGCAACGACGGGCAAGCCGAATCTTGCTTTGGCTTCGCTGAGCACTGACAGCGGACAATGGACTGCGGCGGGTTTGGTGCCGGAGACGAAGACGCTCCCGAAGGCCAGATAATCGGCGCCACCTTCGGCTGCGATTTCGGCGAGTGTTAGCGAGTTGTAGCAGGAAATCCCAATCAACAATCGCGCCTTGACCGCCTCGGGAAGGTTTTGGAGATCCCCGTCCTCGCGTCCCAGGTGAACGCCGTGGGCCCCTGCTTCAAGGGCTAGTTCGATATTGTCGTTGACGATCAGCAAGGCGCCGTACTGCTCGCAGAGCGAGGCCAAGGCCGCCGCTTCTCGCTGCGCGCTTGCTGGCGGGAGGTTTTTGCGGCGGTACTGGATTATTTCAGCCCCGGCCCGCAGCGCCGCATCCGCGCTAGCCAACAGCGCCCGCGAGTACTGCTCGTGATCTGAAGTAATGGCGTAGAGCCCGCGCGCCGGTAGCCGTCTTTTCATGCTCGTTTTGTCCTCAAGATCTGCCGGGCAGATATTGCGAGCCGCCTGGCGCGGTCGGTCTCAAAAGCGTATTCCATGTGTAATTCAGGGCCTGCCCAACCGCCACCGGCACGCTCATGCCATGCGCCAGAAACGCCGCCACGGCAGTTGCGAGCGTGCAACCCGAACCATGGAAGATGCCGTCTATTCTCGGCCAGTCATAGTCCGCATACCGGCGCCGGCCCTGCTGCAATTCGTGCCGGATGATATTGGCGGGTTCGTCCGCGCCGGTAATCAGCGTCCAGGCAGCCGTGCTCGTCGCACCGCCAAGTTCGCAGGCAGCTTGCTCGAGCCGGGAGAATTCCCGCTTGTTTGGCGTCGCCACCGTACAGACAGGCAACAGCCTCGTGGCAATCGCCGCAGCCATTTCTGGTCTGGAGAGCGGGCCCCCGGCAGTTGCGCCAAGAACAGGGTCGACGACAACGCGAGTACCAGCGGGCAGGAGGCGATTGATGATCTCCAAAACGACCTCAAGCGTCTCCTGATCGGGGATGAGCCCTAGCTTGCAGACGACCGGCGCCGTGATGTCTTCGAGCAGGCATGTGGCTTGTGCCAGCAGCGCTGCCGCAGGCGTTGGCAGAATGGCCTGCACGCCGCGGCTGTTTTGCGTTGTAAGGCAGGTGACGAGAGTCGCCGCGTAACAACCCAGCGACGCGGCAGTTTCAATATCTGCTTGAATGCCGGCGCCGGCAGGGTCGTGTCCGGCAATGACGAGCACCGTGGGGCGCCGTAAGATTTGAGGCTGAATTAAATCTTCCAACTCAGCGCTCTCCGCAGTGAGAAGTTTGAGGGAGTCCACATGAAATGAGTGCTACGAAACGCTATTTCTGTCTGATTTGCGGCTTCATCTACGACGAGGCGCTCGGTCTGCCGGACGAGGGAATTCCCCCCGGCACACCGTTTGAGTCGCTGCCGATGAATTGGACTTGTCCGGACTGTAAGGCGCGCAAGGAAGATTTTGAGCTCCTGACTGAATAAGCGCTTGCTCAGGGTTTGATGACCGCCAGTACGACCGCGCCGACCAGAATCAGCACCGGGAACTCATTAAGCCAACGATAAAACACATGGCTTCGCGAGTTTGCGTCTCGGGCGAAAACGCCGACCAATCGCCCGAGATAGGCGTGATAGACCACCAGCACGGCAACCAACAATAGCTTGTAGTGCAGCCAGCGAGCCGCGCAGAAGTTTTCATAGCCAAGCATCCAGATCATTGATGCGCCAAATATCAGCGTAAGCACGCCTCCCGGGGTTGTGATACCCCGATAGAGCTTGCGCTCCATGATCTTGAAGCGCTCAATGCTGAGTTGATCGCTGCTTTGCGCGTGGTAGACAAAGAGTCTAGGCAGGTAGAACAAACCGGCAAACCACGTGACCATGCTGATGATGTGCAGGGATTTCAGCCAGAGATACATGATGGACAACGTTCCAGTAGCTATGAGCAGGAACTATACTGAATCCCGGCGCAGGTAGCCTCTCGCGCTGGCCTACTGCCTCACCCCTTTGTCGAATATCAAATCTCCGGTTAAAAACATGGCACAGTTGTTTGGCATTTCAGGACTGTTCGGTGGCCGAAAAAAGCATGCCGCACGTATTGAATCCTTGATTGGCCAACAGACAACCATCAACGGAGATCTCGTTTTTTCAGGAGGGTTGCATGTCAACGGAACTATCGTTGGCGCCGTGTCTTGCCTTGAAAAGGCGAACGCCGTCCTCACCGTTAGTGTAAAAGGCTCCATCAAAGGAAACGTGAATGTGCCGCGGGTCATTCTGGACGGCGTAGTGACGGGAGACGTGTTCGCGAGCGAGCACATTGAATTGGCCGCGAACGCCAGAGTCCACGGTGACGTCCATTACCGATTGATTGAAATGGCGATGGGTGCTGAGGTAAACGGCAAATTGGTCAGAATCACCGATCCTGATCGACCGCCCTTGGCGTTGACGCATAACAGTTCTGAGGACAGCGGGAATAATCCCGAATAACAGCCCGTATCAAGTTACGGCGAGGAAACAATCCATGAATTCTTTCGAGCAAATTCCTCCAGCACTTAATTTTTCTGATGCTGCCGCCCTGAAGGTCAAAGAACTAATTGATGAAGAGGGCGACGAGTCTTTAATGCTGAGAGTGTTTATTTCCGGTGGCGGTTGCTCTGGTTTCCAGTATGGCTTCACTTTTGATCAGGCCGAAGGAGACGGCGATACAGTGGTTGAAAATCAGGGCGTTAAGCTTCTGATTGACCCTATGAGTATTCAGTATTTGAGTGGTGCCGAAATTGACTACAGCGAAGGGCTTGAAGGGGCGCAATTTGTGATTCGAAACCCTAACGCCACCACAACCTGCGGTTGCGGCTCGTCCTTTTCTGTCTAAGCCTTAGCTGTCATTTTTCAGTTCGGGTGGTGAATGCCGCCCAGCACGAGACTGCGGGCAGCCCCCGTCACAGACGGGAGGTTGCCCGGCTCATCGCTCAGCCGGCGCGCTGCCAACCAGGCAAACGCGCAAGCTTCTACCGCAGATGCCGGAATCCCCAACTGTTCCGTGCATACGATTTCGATTCCCGATAGTTGGGTGCGAATTCTGTCGAGCAGATAACTGTTCTTCACGCCACCGCCGCATATCGCTAACTGCTTGCAGTGAGGTAGCGCGCTCTTGAGTGAGCGAGTGACCGAGCAAGCCGTTAATTCTGCGAGCGTCGCTTGTATGTCGGCGGGAGATATCGGCATTCCCAATGTTTTATCTTGGTAGCGTGCGAGCCATTCGAGATTGAAATAGTCCCGACCTGAGGACTTGGGGCCAGCTAGCGAGAAATACTGATCGCTTAACAATAATTCGAGCAGAGCGGGGCAGACGTTACCTGACCGCGCCCACGCGCCATCCGTGTCGTAGGATTTGCCTGAATGGGTTTGAATCCATAGGTCCATCAAGGTGTTTCCAGGTCCGGTGTCGAAGCCGAAAGTCTCTCCAATCGAAGTGAACAGCGTCAGGTTCGCGATGCCGCCGATGTTGAGCACGGCGTGTTCTGAATAACCTCGATCAA
>CAMCQE010000005.1 GCA_945876945.1 Klebsiella pneumoniae | reverse complement strand
AAGCAGCGCTCTACCTTGGGTTTGGTGAGTTTTCGGCGGCAGGATAGGCGCTTGGCCCGCGCATTCCCTACGCCAGCCTACGCTTGGTGACCCCAATCCGTGGCGGTGCTGGCGGCTGTTACGATAGGTCTCCGGCACGCGCCAAGGCGCGCTATTCGAACAACAGGGAAACGCCATGCTTGCCCGCTGGATGAGGCTTCGCTCGCTCGCACTTGTGATCTGGACGACCGTGCTCTGCCTGGGCTGGAGCGCCGCCGGCTGGGCCGCCGCCGGCTGGGCCGCAGGAAGCCATCTGGAGGCGTGGGCTTATGTGCATGACGCGACCGGCCAGATGCCTTTAGACGAGGTGCAAAAGCAGCCGCTGACGCCTTTCGACGGCTACCTCAGCCGGTTTTTTGCCGGCGATGTGTTCTGGGTGCGGCTGCGCATCGTGCCGGATGAGGGGCGTTCGAACGCGGCGTCACACGCGCCAGAACTGCTGGCGCTCTGCGCCAGCGGGATGTGGGGAGACGAGGTCACGCTTTACGACCCGTCGCTGTCGGGCGGCCCGGTCCTGCCCCTCGTGCGGAACAATTGGTCGACGGTGCGGGCTAATCAGACCTGGCGTTTTTCAATTCCCGACACCACGGCCCCCCGCGAGGTGTGGCTGCGCTTGCGCTCCACCGGCCCGCTGCTGTTCGGCTTCTCGCTCTTGAGCGCGGAGGCGGCCAATGAGAGCGAACGCCAGGAGCACTTCAGCGCCGGCGTGACCTTCGGCATGTTGGTGGCCTTCCTCATCCTCAGCGTCGCTGCGGTCTGGGCCGACAACGCTCTGCTCACTCGCGTGTGGATGTTTCGTCAGGTCTGCAATACGGGCGTGATGTTGGTCAATTCCTCTTCGTTGACCCCATGGTTGACGGAACAAGCCGCCCACGCCTCTTTGCTGGCCTGGGGCGCGAACGCGCTGCGCTTCGTGAACCCCATTGCCTCGATGTGGTACTGCCTGGTGATCATTACCCTGTTTTCTGCCCCGCCGTTGGCGCAACGCATGCTGAGGGCCCACATCGGGTGCTCTTGTGTCGCCGCGCTGCTGTTTGTGCTGGGGTATCTCGATTTGGCGCGCAATCTGTTCGTCCTGCTCGTGTTTGTCGGCTTTGTGCTGATGCCGGTCGCGGCGCTGTTGCTACCGATCCCCCGGCCTGTCTCCCAGTCGCGTGCTGCCCGGCTGCAAGCGGTGGCGAGGTGGTTGGGCCTGGCGTTAATGCTGCCCTTTGCCTGGTTCGCGGCCTTCCCCGGTGGCAATGTCTTTCGGCACGAGCCTTTCTCGCTCAGTTTGCTGCTGGCGATCGCGGCGATTGCCAGCGGCGTGCTCCTGGTGGCCACCTGGCAACGGCTGGGCGAAGTCCGCGCGTAGCGGCAGGCCGATCGCCGGCAGGCCGAACTCACCGCGCAGGCTCTGACCATGGAGCGCGGCGAGCGCGAGCGCCAACAGGAATTCATGATGATGCTCACCCACGAGCTCAAAGCGCCCCTGTCTACGCTGGGGCTGGTGTTTGGCAGCCCCAACGCCAGTCCGCAAATGCAGGGGCATGCGCGCAATGCCCTGGAGGCGATGGGGCGGGTAATCGATCACTGCGCGCAGGCCGTTCGCATGGACGATCCGGACGTGCCCCTCGTGCCGCGCGCCTGCGCCTTGCTGGCCGAAGTGCGCCAGCTACAGGACGGCGCTACCGAGCCGGCCCGGATTGAGATTGTGGGCGGCGCGGATTTGCCGAGCATTCTGGTGGACCCGCGAATGCTCGCGGTGATTGTGAACAATCTGCTTGAGAACGCCCTGCGCTATTCGCCGGCCGGCTCGCGGGTGGTGCTGGAACTCTCTCGCGAAGCAGGGGTCTGCCAGCGGGTGCGGGTGCGCAACGAACTGTTCAACAACGACGCGCCCGACCCCCAGCTCCTGTTCCAGAAGTACTACCGCTCGGAGACCGCGCGGCGGGTGAGCGGTACGGGGCTGGGCTTGCATTTGTCCCGCCTGCTGGCGCGCCGGCTAGGGGGGGAGTTGAGCTACGAAGCTGGCCCGGAGCACGCGGTGTTTGTACTCCGCCTGCCAGAGTGAAGTCCTTTCACCGACCGGTTCGTAGGCTTGGGTAGGGAAAAGAGTCTCCGCATCGCTAGGCTTTGAATCCAATGAATCAGATCGCCGACATGCCGCAAAGCCTGCGCATTACCGTTGTGGAAGACAACGAAAGCCTGTGCGCCGTCACGGTGGAGTTGTTGCAGCAGCATGGGCATCACGCGGTGGGTGTTTCCTCTGCCGAAGCGCTCAGCGACGAGGCTCTGGACCCGCTCATCGATGTGCTGATGGTTGACCTCAATCTGCCCGGCGAAGACGGCGTGAGCCTGCTGGGGCGATATCGGGAAGCCTGTCCGCATCTCACCATCGTGGTGGTGAGCTCGCGCGATCAGGTGGCCGACCGCCTGGCCTGCTATCGCGCCGGCGCCGACGCCTTTGTCTCCAAGCCTACGCATCCCGACGAACTGCTCGCCGTCATTAATGCCGTGATTCGGCGCCGGGTGCCGCCATCGCCGTCCTCGTCCAGCGCCTCCAGCAGCACCCTTGCCACGCTCAATCAGCGCACCCTGACCCTCCACGGACCCGCCGGCGAGGTCGCCATTGGCGAGCGGCCCGCGCTCATGCTGAGCGCTTTGGCGCTGGCGCCGGGCAATCGGCTGGAGAATTGGCAGCTCATCGAAGCCATGCGTGAAGACCCCGACACCTACACCAAGGCCGCGCTCGAAGTGCGCATGGTGCGGCTACGCCAGAGCTTCAAGGCGGTGGGCTTTGAGGGGGTAATCCTCCGCGCGCTCCGCACCACGGGGTATCAGCTGTGTGTGCCGGTGAAGGTGGTGTGAGGTGCGCCGGGCAGGCGTTGCGCTTTAGTCGGCAGGTTCGAAGTGCACGCGGAGCGGGCTAACCGCCGCCACCACGCCATCGATGATGTCCTGCGGGACCTTGAACTGCTGCAGCGTGCCCACCAGATCCTCTGCGACGTAGTCGAAATGCGTGCCGGTGAGCCCTTTCTCGCGCATCAGGCGCTCGTGCGCCTGACGCATATTCCGTCCCGAATAGCTGCCGACCCTGCCCTCGCTGAACGCAAAGCGCATGAAATTAAACTGATGCCGCTTGAGCGCCGCGATGTCCGCGCCTTCAAAAAACGGCGCCAGACGGGGGTCTTCGAGCACTTTGCTGTAGAAGGCGTCAACGACGGCGTTGAGCGCGTCGTCGCCGCTGATCTGCAGACTGGCCTGCGACCATTGGCCGAGCCGATCGAAAAGAGTCTCTGGCATGCTGGCCTTGCTCCGTATCCGATAGTCGGATGTTGCTGGAGCCAGACCACCACGGCACTAGACTCCTGAGCGCCCAGTTTTAATCTGTCGCGCCGGCACATGGCGTGCGTTGGGTTGGGTTTGCGTCAATCGCTTGGGGTTTGGCAGGGACTGATGTGAGAGGGACTGAGCGCTGATTCGACAATCCGGGGACTCCCCGGCCGAAGACCCGAATGCGTCAATGGCGAGTAACCGAGCGGAAGCGTGCTCTTCCAGCTTCAAATGGTGCGCCGTGTAGGATTCGAACCTACGACCCTCGGATTAAAAGTCCGGTGCTCTACCAGCTGAGCTAACGGCGCGTGCGGAGTGGCCAGCCAACGAGGGCCGGCGCTGGGAGGGCGGATGATAGCGAATCATCCCCGGTAGACCAAGCAAGAATGCGGCAGCGCTGCATCGTGGCGAGCGGCAACGCTGGCGCTAATCCTGTTCTGCCTTGAAAATCCCGGTCGCGACCTTATCTTCGGTCGCAGTTTCCTGATTCAGATTTGCCAAAGAGAGCCACATGCCTACGTATTCCTATCTTTGTGGTGCCTGCGGGCACCGGCTAGATGCCGTGCAGAAGATGTCCGAAGACGCGCTGAAGGACTGCCCGAACTGCGGCAAGCCCGATCTGGCCCGACAGATCTCCGCCGTCGGTTTCGCCCTGAAGGGTTCGGGCTGGTACGTGACGGACTTCCGGGACAAGGGCAAGACGGCCCCGAAGGCCGAGTCCAGCGATACCACCAGCAGCACCACCAAGACCGAAACCGCCGCCACGCCCGCGCCGGCCCCGGCGGAAACCAAACCCGCCAGCAGCGGCGGTGACGCGAGCTGAGCGCGCGGCCCACGCCAACCTCTCGCGTTGCAGCACCTAGGAGCGGGCCCGTATCATGCGGGACGATCCGGGGCGGCACTCCCGAACGCTCGCGCCCGCCCTTCCCCAATTCCCCAGTAGCCAAAAGCCGTAAAGCCCATGCGTAGTCATTATTGCGGTGACGTCACCGAAGACCTTATCGATCAGGAAGTCACCGTTTGCGGCTGGGTGCATCACCGCCGCGACCATGGCGGCGTGATTTTTATCGACCTCCGCGATCGCGCGGGCGTGCTGCAAATTGTGATCGACCCCGATACCCCGGCAGCTTTCGCGCTGGCGGAGCGGGCGCGCAGCGAATATGTGCTGCTGGCGCGCGCCAAGGTGCGCCACCGTCCGGCGGGCACCATCAATCCCAATCTCGGCACCGGCAAGGTGGAAGCGCTGGTGCGTGAGCTGGAAATTCTCAACACGGCCAACACGCCGCCCTTCCAGCTCGACGACCCGAACGTGCAGGAAGAAACCCGCCTGCGCTATCGCTACATGGATCTCCGCACCACCCGCATGCGCGACAACATGCTGTTGCGGGCGAAGGTGGCGCGCTACTTCCGGCGCTTTCTCGACGACGCCGGCTTTCTCGACATCGAAACCCCGGTGCTGACCAAGGCCACGCCCGAAGGCGCGCGCGACTATCTGGTGCCGAGCCGCGTGCACAACGGCAAGTTCTTCGCCCTGCCGCAGTCGCCGCAGCTCTTCAAGCAGCTGCTGATGGTGGCGGGTTTCGATCGCTACTATCAGATTGTTCGCTGCTTCCGCGACGAAGACCTGCGCGCCGATCGCCAGCCCGAATTCACCCAGCTCGATATCGAAATGTCCTTCGTGGACGAACAGGCGGTCACCGCGCTGATGGAGCGCATGATTCGCGAACTGTTTAAAGAAGCGCAGGGCGTGGACCTGCCGAATCCTTTCCCGCGCATCACCTACGCCGAAGCCATGCATCGTTTTGGCAGCGACCGCCCGGATATGCGCAACCCGCTGGAGCTGGTGGAACTGGCGGATGTCATGCGCGACATCGAGTTCAAGGTCTTCGCCGCCGCCGCCAACAATCCCAACTGCCGCATCGCCGCCCTCAAGGCGCCGGGGGGTAACGCACTCTCGCGCAGCCAGATCGACGCCTATACCGAGTTCGTTGGCATTTATGGCGCCAAGGGTCTGGCCTACATCAAGGTGAACGACGCCGCTGCCGGCCGCGACGGGCTGCAGTCGCCCATCCTCAAATTCCTGCCGGATAACGTGGTGGAAGCCATCATGACCCGCACCGGCGCGGTCACCGGCGACCTCATTTTCTTTGGCGCCGACGACACTCGCGTGGTGAATGCCGCGCTGGGCGCGCTGCGCGACAAGGTGGCGGCGGATTTGGGCCTCGTGGCGAACGCCTGGCGTCCGATCTGGGTGGTGGATTTCCCGATGTTCGACTGGGACGCCGACAGCAAGCGCTGGGTCGCGCTCCATCATCCCTTTACCGCGCCACACGAAGATGCCGATGCCGTGGTGGCCAATCCTGGCGCGGCCTTGTCCCGCGCCTACGACATGGTGCTGAACGGCAGCGAAATTGGCGGCGGCTCGATTCGTATTCATCACCAGCACATGCAGTCCAAGGTGTTTGGCCTGCTGGGGATTGGCGAAGAAGAAGCCCGCGAGAAGTTTGGCTTTTTGCTGGACGCGCTGCAGTTCGGCGCGCCGCCCCACGGCGGCATTGCCTTCGGCCTCGACCGCCTGGTGATGTTGATGTCCGGCGAGCGCTCGATTCGCGAAGTCATCGCTTTCCCGAAAACCCAAACCGCCAGCTGCCCGCTTACCGCCGCACCCACGCCGGTTGGGGAGTTGCAGATGCGCGAGCTGGGGATCCGCTTGCGGCGCGCCGAGGGAGCGCCGCCCGCGCAGAGTTGAGCACTGCCGCCACCTTGCGGAGCCCCTTCGGGCACGCGCGCCCCGCCGCCGGTGGGCCGCGCGCCACAACGTGGCGGGGGAGCGGAACGCGTGTTCCGCGCTTTTGTGGGAGCGGCCTGAAGGCCGCGAACGATTCGCGCGCTGTGAGCGCCCACCCGCCGAGGTCCGCCAAATGAATCCCGACACTATCGCCCACACCGTCAACCTGCCCCTGCCGGCGTTCCATGTGCCGCCCACCCTGAACGAGCGCCTTGATGACGCCGAGCGCGAAGCGCTCACCGCCGAAATTCGCACGCTGCTGGCACGTGAGAACGCGGTGCTGGTGGCGCACTACTACACCAATCCCGATCTGCAGGCACTGGCCGAAGCCACCGGCGGTTACGTTTCCGACTCTCTTGATATGGCGCGCTTCGGCCACGAACACCCGGCGCAAACCCTGGTGGTGGCGGGCGTGCGCTTCATGGGCGAGACGGCCAAGATTCTCAATCCCGAAAAACGCGTGCTGATGCCGGATCTGGGCGCCGAGTGCTCGCTCGATCTGGGCTGCCCGGCAGATCAGTTCGCGGCCTTCTGCGACCAGCATCCAGACCGCACCGTGGTGGTCTACGCCAACACCAGCGCGGCGGTGAAGGCGCGCGCCGACTGGATGGTGACTTCCGGCAGCGCGCTCGACGTGGTGCGTCATTTGCACGCGGAAGGCAAAAAGATTTTGTGGGCGCCCGATCGCTATCTGGGCGACTACATCCGCGTGAATACCGGCGCCGACATGTTGCTGTGGAACGGCGCCTGCATCGTCCACGAGGAGTTCAAAGGCCAGGAGCTGGCAGACCTAATCGCCACTCACCCGCAAGCCAAAGTGCTGGTGCATCCGGAATCTCCGCCGTCGGTGATTGCGCTGGCCGACGTGGTGGGCTCCACCTCGCAGCTCATTACGGCGGTGAAAACCTTGCCCGCGCAGACCTTCATCGTCGCCACCGATCGCGGCATTTTCTACAAGATGCAGCAGGCCGCACCGGGCAAAACCCTGCTCGAAGCGCCGACCGCCGGCTATAGCGCCACCTGTCGCAGCTGCGCCCACTGCCCGTGGATGGCGATGAACGGCCTGCGCAAACTGGCGCAGACGCTGCGCACCGGTGGCAACGAGACTCAGGTCTCGGCCGAGCTCGCGGCCCGCGCGGTGTTGCCCATCAAGCGCCTGCTCGATTTTTCCGCCGCCCAGAAGCAACAGGTTTTCGGGAATAACGATGCTTGAGCCGCTCGCGCGCAGCGTCGCCGCCCGATGACGCTGATCCTCGGCATCGACCCCGGCTCGCGCGTGACGGGTTACGGCGTGGTGGCGATGGAGAAAAACAAAAGCGTGCACGTGGCGAGCGGCTGCGTGGACATGGCGGATCTGCCGCTGGCGGAGCGGCTGCGCGAGATTTTTATCGGGCTGACCGCGGTGATTCGCGAACATCGGCCAGATGAAGTAGCGATCGAGAAAATCTTCATGAACCGCAACGCCGATTCCGCCATCAAGCTCGGTCAGGCGCGCGGCGCGGCGATTGTGGCGGCGGCGATGTGCGAGCTGCCGGTGCACGAATACTCGCCGAATGAAATCAAACAGGCGGTGGTCGGCCGCGGCCACGCCACCAAGGATCAGGTGCAGCACATGGTGAAAGTCTTGTTGTCGATGCAGGGGACCTTGCGCGCCGACGCCGCGGATGCGCTCGGGGTGGCGCTCTGCCACGGTCATACGCGTCAAAGCCTCACCGCTATCGCCGCCAGCGGCGCGCGCGGCGCTCGGGCGGGGCGCTGGCTGTGATCGGCCGCCTACGCGGTCTTTTGATCGAGAAGCGCCCGCCGCGACTGTTGGTGGAATGCCACGGTGTGGGCTACGAAGTGGACGCGCCCATGACCACCGTGTGGGCGCTGCCCGACCTCAACACCGAGGTCATCCTGCATACGCATCTGGTGGTGCGCGAAGACGCGCAGAGCCTTTACGGCTTCGCCACGCTGGCCGAGCGCGAACTGTTTCAAAGCCTGCTGAAGGTGAGCGGCGTGGGCGCCAAGATGGCGCTGGCGGTACTGTCCGGCATGCAGGTGGACGAATTTGTGAGCAGCGTGCAGCGCGGCGACGCCACCCGCCTCACCGCCTTGCCTGGCATCGGCAAAAAAACCGCCGAGCGCCTGATTGTGGAAATGCGCGACCGCGTGAGCGACTGGGCGCCGGTGGGTGGCGTGAGCATCAGCACTTTGCCCGGCGCGCCGCCGCCGACCGATGCCGTGGCGGACGCGGTCAGCGGCCTTATCGCGCTCGGCTACAAGCCGCAGGAAGCGAGCCGTCTGGTGCACGCCATCGACACCGAGAACAAAACCACCGACGCCATCATTCGCGAAGTCTTGCGCGGCTTGGCGCGATCTTGATGTCGCGGTTCATTACAGATTCATGCTGCTGTTGCACAATGGCGGCCTCTAGCTGATATGAGCAACACTCGCCTGATTTCCGCCACGCCCAGCGCTGATGAAGTTGCGCTCGACGGTCAGATCCGTCCGCGCCGGCTGGCGGATTACGTCGGTCAGCCGGTGGTGCGCGAGCAGATGGAGATTTTCATCGGCGCCGCCCGCAAACGCGCCGAAGCCCTGGACCACGTGCTGATCTTCGGGCCGCCGGGCTTGGGCAAAACCACCCTCGCCAACATCCTCGCCAATGAAATGCAGGTGAACCTGCGCCAAACCTCCGGTCCGGTGCTCGAGCGTCCCGGCGATCTGGCCGCGCTGCTCACCAACCTCGAGCCGCGCGACGTGCTCTTCATCGATGAAATCCATCGCCTGAGTCCGGTGGTGGAAGAAATTCTCTATCCGGCGATGGAAGACTTTCAGCTCGACATCATGATTGGCGAAGGTCCGGCGGCGCGGGCGATCAAGCTCGATTTGCCGCCGTTTACGCTGGTGGGCGCGACCACTCGCGCCGGACTCCTGACCTCGCCGCTGCGCGATCGATTCGGCATCGTGCAGCGGCTTGAGTTTTATTCGGTGGAAGACCTCGCCCATATCGTGGGCCGCGCCGCCGGCATTCTGGGCGTCGCCATCGACCCGGAAGGCGCGCGCGAAATCGCGACCCGCGCTCGCGGCACGCCGCGTATTGCCAATCGCCTGTTGCGCCGGGCGCGAGATTTCGCCGAAGTGAAGGCCGACGGTCGCCTCACCGGTGAGGTCGCGGCCCGCGCGCTCGATTTACTCGCGGTCGACGCCAACGGTTTCGACACCATGGACCGGCGCCTGCTGCTCACCATCATGCAGAAGTTCGACGGCGGGCCGGTGGGTGTCGACAGCCTCGCCGCTGCGATTGGTGAAGAGCGCGGCACGATTGAAGACGTGGTCGAGCCGTTTCTGATTCAGCAGGGCTACATGCTGCGTACCGCGCGCGGCCGCATGGCGACGCGCTCGGCCTGGATTCACTTTGGCCTCACGCCACCGCAGACCGCCATGCAGCCGCAGGATTTGTTCGATGAGGGCACGCTGCGATGAGTCCGCCTGAGTTTCGCTTTCCCATCCGCGTGTATTACGAAGACACCGACGCCGCCGGCATCGTCTATCACGCGAACTACATCAAGTTTATGGAGCGCGCCCGCACCGAGTGGCTGCGCGCGCTCGGCTTTGACCAGCGCGCCATTGCCCGCGAACACGGCATCGCCTTTGTGGTGCGCAGTGCCAACGTGGAATTTCTGCGGCCGGCGCGGTTTAACGATCAACTTTTTGCCACCTGCGCGCTCCAACGCCTCGGTTGGGCCAGCGTCGAGTTTCGACAGACGGTGATCGACGAACACGGCACGCTGCTCTCCACCGGAGACATCCGGGTGGGCAGCGTGAATTTTCATCGCATGCAGCCACAGCGCATGCCCGAAGCGATTTATCAGGGGATCAGTAATGGAAGGTGATATGTCGATTGCGAGTCTCATCCTGGGCGCAAGCCTGCTGGTGAAACTCGTGATGTTGGTGTTGCTGGGGGCTTCGATGGCCTCGTGGGCGCTGGTCTTTGGCAAGCGCCGCGACTTAATGCAGGCCAAGCGCGCCGCGCAGCAGTTTGAAGACCAGTTCTGGTCTTCAGAAGACCTCACCGCGCTGTTTAACCGCGTCTCCAACCAGCGCGCGCCGGCCGACGGCACGCAGCGCATGTTCGAGGCCGGCTTCAAGGAATTTGCCCGTCTGCGCAAGAAAGAAGGCCTGCCGCCGGAGATGGTGCTGGAAGGTTCGCAGCGCGCCATGCGCATCGCGCTGAGCCGCGAACTCGAAGCGCTGGAAGGCAATCTGCCGATGCTCGCCACCGTCGGCTCGGTCAGTCCCTACATCGGCCTGTTCGGCACCGTGTGGGGCATCATGAATTCGTTCCGTGGTCTTTCCAGCGCCCATCAAGCCACGCTGGCGATGGTCGCGCCGGGTATCTCGGAAGCCTTGGTCGCCACCGCGATGGGCCTCTTTGCCGCGATTCCGGCGGTAATTTTCTACAACCGCTTTTCCAGCGAGATTGACCGCCTGTCCAGTCGCTACGAAATCTTCCTCGAAGAGTTCTCGGCGATTCTGCAACGTCAGGTGCACGTGTAAGCCATGGCGAGCGTCACGCCACGCGGCGGCCGCCGCGGTAAACGTCTGATGGCCGAGATGAACGTGGTGCCTTACATCGACGTCACGCTCGTCCTGCTCATCATTTTCATGGTTACCGCGCCGCTGGTGACGCAGAGCGTGAACGTGGAGCTGCCGCAGGCAGCGTCGAAGGTGGTGGATACCAGCGACAAGGAGCCGGTGATCGTCACCATCGACGCCAAGGGTCAAATTTTCTGCGACCTGAACGACGACCCCGGGGAGCCGATCGAGGAAAGCGCGCTGAAAACCAAGCTAATCAGCGTTAACAAATACAAACCGGGTAACCAGTTTCTGGTGCGAGGTGATGCCGGCGTGAACTACGGCCGGGTGGTCGAGGTCTTTGCGATGATGCAGGCCGCCGGCTTATCGAACGTAGGTCTGATGACCGACCCGCCGGCGAAAAAATAGGCGCGCTTAAGCAGCACTGTGAAAAACGTCCCGCGCGAGAAACGCCACCAAAAAACCCGCAGCGGCCGGGGGCGTGGGTTCTATTACTCATTGCTGCTGCACACGGCGCTGGTGCTGGTATTTGTGGTGGGCATCGACCTCAGCACCAGCACACCGGCGCCGACCCCGCCGGGCGAAGGCAAGGTGATGAACGTGACCGCCGTCGACCCCAACGCGGTGGCGCGCGAAGTCCAGAAACTGAAAACCGCCGAACAGGCCAAGCAGCGCGAAGCCGACCGCAAGGTGAAGGAAGCCGAGCAGCGCCGTGAAAAGGAAGAACTGGCGCTGGAGAAACTGAAGGCGGAGAAGGAAAACCTCAAGCGCGAAAAAGAGGTCGAGAGTCGCAAGCTGGAAGAAGAGAAGCAGCGCCTCCAGCAAGAGAAAGAACAGGTCGTCAAGGAAAAGCAGCAGGCCGAGCAGGAAAAGCAGCAGGCGCTGGCCGAGAAGAAAAAGCTCGACGAACAAAAGAAAGTCGAAGAGCAAAAGAAGGTCGCGCAGCAGAAGAAAAAGGCCGACGAAGAGGCCAAAAAGAAGGCTGAGGAAGAGGCGAAGAAGAAAGCTGAGGAAGAGGCCAAAAAGAAGGCCGCTGACGAAGCCCAGAAAAAAGCCGACGAGAAAAAGAAAGCCGCGGAAGACAAGAAAAAAGCCGACGACGCGAAGAAGCAGGCCGACGCCAAGCGCAAGGCCGCCGAGGCGAAGGCGCTGGCCGACGAGCTCGCGGCCGAAGAAGCCGAAATGGCCTCGGCCAATCAGTCCAAGGCGGACCAATCAGAACTCGCGCGCTACACGGCGGCGATTCTGCGGCAGGTCTCAAGCAATTTTGTCGCGCCCGACATCAAGAGCGGATTGAAGTGCACGCTGCTCATCCGCATGATCCCCGGCGGCGAAGTCGTGGACGCGCGCGTGATCAAATCGAGCGGCAACGCCACGTTCGATCGGCAGGCTGAACTTGCCGTGCGTAAGGCCTCACCATTGCCGGTGCCCGACGAGGCCCGTCTGTTCCAGCAGATGAAAGATATCCAGTTCGAATTCGACCCCTCGGAAGTTAACTAATGAAGTGGTTTGCAACGGCTTTCCTCTGTTTGACCTGCCTCACCGCGAACGCTCAAGGCGTGGGCGGCGGTCCGCTGGTCATTCGCATCACCCAGGGCGTAGAGGGCGCGCTGCCCATCGCCATCGCGCCGTTCGAATGGGCGGGCTCGCCAATGCCGCACGACATTGCGCAGGTGATTTCCAACGACCTCACGCGCAGCGGCCGCTTCAAGCCGATGCCGCGCGCCGATCTGCCCTCGCAGCCTTCCGATCCCACGCAGGTCAACTTTAAAGAATGGCGCGCGGTAGGGATGGATAACCTCGTCATTGGCCGGATTACGGCCAGCGGCGACGGTGGGTATCTGGTGGAATTCCGCTTGCTGGATGTGTTTACCGGCAAGCAGTTGGCAGGCTTCCAGATTCCGACGCAAGCCGGCGCGCTCCGCCTGACCGCGCACCAGATCAGCGACATCATCTACAAGACCCTGCTCAACGTGCCGGGCGCGTTCGCCACCCGCGTGGCCTACGTGACGGTGGCCCGCCGCGACGCCAAGAACAGCACCTATCGCCTGCAGATTGCGGATGCCGACGGCTACGACGCGAAGACCATTCTCGAGTCCCCGCAGCCGCTGATGTCGCCGGCCTGGTCGCCGGACGGCAATCGCCTGGCCTATGTGTCGTTTGAAAACAAAAACTCAGCGATCTACGTGCAGGACGTGCGTAGCGGGCAGCGCCAGAAGGTGGTGTCCGGCGCCGGGATCAACAGCGCGCCGGCGTTTGCACCCGATGGCCGGCGCCTGGCGGTAACGCGCTCGGTGGAGGGCAACCCAGACATCTACGTGGTGGATATCGCGTCTGGCCAGCAAACCCGCATTACCACGCATGAGGCGATCGACACGGAAGCCTCCTGGGCACCGGACGGCAGCGCGATCGTGTTCACCTCCGACCGCAGCGGCGGCCCGCAAATTTATAAAGTGGCGCCGGGCGGCGGCGAAGCGCGTCGCGTCACGTTCAACATGGGGAACTACAACGCACGCGCCAGTTACTCACCGGACGGGAGATCGCTGGTGATGGTGAACGGCGGCTCGGGCTACCGCATCGCGCTGCTCGATTTGAAATCGGGCAGCAGTCGCATGCTCACGGGTTCAAATCTGGATGAATCTCCCAGCTTCGCGCCGAACGGCAGCATGATCATCTATGCCACAATGGCCGGGCGCGGCACCGAGCTTGCCGCCGTCTCGATAGATGGATCGATCAAGCAGCGCCTCGCGCTCCAACAGGGCGAAGTACGGGAACCCGCGTGGGGCCCGATCCGTCAATAACGCACTGACATTTGCGGCCCATCGCCGCTCGCATTTCATTCGGCAATCAGAAGAAATAGGAGACAGACATGACAAGAGCCATCCTGAAAACCACCCTGCTGCTGGCGGCGGTGCTCATTTCGACGGGGTGCTCCAGCCTGAACAAGAAGCCGGCCGGTGGCGCCTCGATCGAAAATCGTGGGCTCTCCAATGGCGAAATGAGCGACATCGATGCCGCGCGTAGCAAGGGTATGGGCGATGGTTCCGGCGCCGGCGCCGCTGAGCTGAACGACCCCAGTAGCCCGCTGTCGGTGCGCGTGATCTACTTCGATTACGACAGCAGCGACATTCGGGCGGATTTCCAGAGCATCGTGCAGGCCCACGCGAAATATCTGAGCGGCCACCCGCAGACCACCATCACGCTGGAAGGTCACACCGACGAAAGCGGCTCCCGCGAGTACAACCTGGCGCTCGGTGAGCGACGTGCGTTGACGGTGCGCCGCCAGCTGGTGCTGCTGGGTGCCACCGCCGGTCAGATCAAGACCGTGAGCTACGGTGAGGAGCGCCCGGTGGCCGAAGGTCACGACGAGCAGTCCTACAGTCAGAACCGGCGCGCTGAAATCATCTATCAGCAGTAAGTCCAGCAGCCCACTTGCGGCGGAGACCAAGCACCCATGAAAAGTTTGCTTATCGCCGCCGCTGTGAGCGGCGCCCTCGGGATTTCGAGCCTCGCCGCGGCGCAAGCCGTCGATACCAGCGCCGGACGCACGGGCTTGAAGGCGACTGCGACGGCGCCGGCGGCAGCGGCTGCCACTCAGGCCAGCGCCGGCGTGCTCCAACTTTCCCGTGAAGTCGATGCCCTCAAGCGTGAGGTGCAGAGCTTGCGCGGGCAGCTTGAAGACCAGGGCTATGCGCTGGAGCAGTTACAGAAGCAGCAGAACGACCGCTACGCCGATCTGGATCGACGTCTGCATGACAGCCAATCCGCGAACGGCGCGGCCCCAGCGCTGCCAACGCTGAGCCCGCCGGCGGTAGAAGGCGTGGCTGGCACGCCCGCGCCGGAATCCTCGCTGCAGGTCGAAACGGCCGGCTCGCCGCCGATAGAGGCGGACGCTCAATCAAGTGATGACGGCGCCACGGCGCCGGCCGATGACGCCAACAGCGCCGCCCCGGCGGATCCCCTAGCGACCAACCCTGTCTCACCACCGCCTGTGGCGGGCGACGACGCCACCTCCGAAGCGGCTTACCGCGACGCCTTCGCCTTGTTGCGAGCGGGGGATTACGACCGGGCCATCGCCTCCTTTACCGCGTTTCAGGCGCAATTTCCGCAGAGCCAGTACGGTGACAATGCGCAGTACTGGCTGGCCGAGGCCTACTACGCCAAGGCGCAGTACGCGCAGGCCATCGCTGAATATCAGAAAATGCAGAGCCAATATCCGGCCAGCAAAAAGCTCTCGCATGCCCTGCTGAAGACCGGCTATAGCTATGACAAGCTCGGCAAGACCGCCGAGGCCAACGCGACCCTGAAAGCGCTGGTGCAGCAGTATCCCGGCTCCGCCGCCGCCCGCTTGGGCCAGGAGCGGCTGGCGCAAATCAAAAGCGGGAAGCCCCGTTAGGCCGCTTCGGTGAGCGCCGCCGTGAGTGCGCCGCGTGCGGTGGTGTTGCTGTCGGGCGGGCTTGATTCCAGCACCGTGCTGGCCGCGGCCTTGGCCGAGGGGCGCGAATGTTTCGCGCTCACCGTGCAATACGGCCAGCGCCACAGCGCCGAAATTGCCGCTGCCGCCCGCATTGCTCGCGCCTTAGGGGTGCGGGAACACCGCTGTGCCAGCGTCGATTTGGGCCAGTTTGGCGGGTCCGCGCTGACCGATCTCTCCATTGCTGTTCCCGAATCGCCCACTACCGAGATCCCGATCACCTATGTCCCGGCGCGCAATACGGTGATGTTGTCGCTCGCGCTGGCCTGGGCCGAAGTGCTTGATGCAGACGAAATCCATCTGGGCGTTAACGCAGTGGATTATTCGGGTTATCCGGACTGCCGCCCGGCGTTTATCGCAGCCTTTGAGGCGATGGCGAATCTGGCCACCAAGCGGGCGGTCGGCGGCCAGCCGATACGCCTGATCACGCCGCTGATGCACAGTTCGAAAGCGGAAATCATCCAGCTCGGTCACCGCTTGGGCGTTGATTACGCGATGACGGTGTCTTGCTATCAGGCCACCGAGGACGGCGCCGCCTGCGGGCGCTGCGATTCTTGCCGCTTGCGCGAGGCGGGCTTCAGACAGGCGGGCGTACCCGATCCCACCCGCTACGGGGCTTAAGCCCTCAGGCCGAAGGCGCGCCGACCCGCTTGGGGATGAGGCCGGAGAACGCCAGCAGATTGCGGTAGCTGCCATAGAGCAACTGAATCGATCGCACGTAAATCAGCGCCTGCCCGTAGCGAGAATCGCCGCCGTTGGCCGCGCTGCGGGCAAGCTCGGTCATCGCCTTTTCGACATTGCCCGACCAGCGGTTAGGGTCTAGTCCCAGTTGGCTGGCCATTTCCCGTGCCTTTGCAACCCGCTGGGCGCCAAGGTTATACGCCGCGAGCGCAAACCAGGTCCGTTCGCCCACCGGCACCTGCTCATCGAACTCATTGCGCAAGGTGTAGAGGTACTTGATGCCGGCGTGGATGGCGATCTCGGGTCTGGCGACATTGCCGAGCCCGATCGCTTCGGCGGTGCTCGGCAGGAGTTGCATGAGTCCTACCGCGCCGCTCCGTGACATCGCCGCGGGATCAAACTGGCTCTCCTGATACATCTGCGCGGCAATCAGTCGCCAATCAAAGCCGTAGCGCTCCGCATAGCGCTGCAGGAGCGGGTCGAAAGGCGAAAGCCGATCGTCCTGACCGCGCCCGCGACGACCAGGTACCGGATTGTCGAAGTAGCGGGCTGAGAGCATGGTCTCGAGCCCATTGCTTTGAGCGGCGTCGAGAAACCGGTTGCTGGCGTCGAGCAGCAAGGGATCGTTGCGCCGGGTCAGCCACCGATGGTGGTACTGATGCGGGATGGAGGCGCCAACTTTCAGCTGCGGGTAGCGGGAGAGCACTCTGATCGCGTCATCGCCGGCGATCAGGGTTGAGTCCAACAAGCCCGCCGCAACCTGCTCGAGCACGGTTTCGCTGGGCACTGCCGCATCGACCCCGACCAGATTGGGATGCGGTTGCGACTCGTCTACCGAGCGCGCGGCCCGCCATTCTGGCGAGCCTTGTACGGTCACGATCTGATGTCCGGCGAGGCTCTGCGCCGTAGGCAAAGCCACCCGGCTGACGGCGGCGTACGCGGTGTAGTGATACTGGCGCGATGCGCTGAAGAGCGACTCGTCTTCCGCTTTACCTCCAATCATCCGCGCGGTGATGAGGTCGCCCATGCCTTCGCGTAGCCAGTCCCGCATCTGGTCTTCATCCCGCGCAACGAGCACTTCCAGCCGTAGGCCGTGCAGGTCGGCAAAGGCTCGCGCCATCTCGAACTCGAAGCCGGAAGGTTTGCCGTTGGCGATGTAGTAATTGGGCTGCTCAACTCGCGTGATCACCCGCAATACCCCGCTCCGCAGGATGGTGGCGAAGTCGCGTGGCGCGGCAGTAGGTTCGAGATAGGCGGTATGGAAACGCTCGATGAAGGCGTTCAGGCGCTGGCACAGCGGGTTGTCTTCCCGGCGTAGATACCAGTTGACCGGTTCGTCGCCGGTGAGATCAAAGAGCACCCGCAGGTCGGGATGGGTCTGTAGCCAGTCCGCATCGCTGCCGATCGCCACCACCGCCACGTCGGCAACGCCCTCCGATACGAGTTGCAGGGAAGCTTTGCGGGTCAGGGAAGAGCGAGGCATTTCGAATCGAAGTCCGGGCACGATTTCCTTGAGCGCCTTGAAGTAGTCCCAGAGCGGCGCGTTGCGCGACATCGCGATGCGGGTATCCCGCAGGTCCAGTGGGCTGGTCGCCGGGTTATAGCGGCGGCCGACGGCAACGTAGCGCTCGGTAGCGACCACGCTGGTGGCGATCAGGCTTGGGTTAGACGCAAGGTCAGCGGGCAAAGACCCCACCACAAGATCCGAGCGATTAGTGGTGAGGCGCGCAAACAATTCGGCAGGGTGGGTGGCGATCGACCATTCCACTTTGCGCCCTTCACTGCTGGCGAAGTCGGTGATCATGCGGGCCGCTTGTGAGGTTTGGAGCGATGAAGGGGCATTCGGCAAGACCACGACCCGCAGCGGCGGCGGCCGCGATTCCAGCGCCATGACGTCCTGACCGAGCCCGAGACCGAGCGTCAGGAGGAGCGCAAACGCGCACTGGGCATAGCCCAGGTGAGGGGGATTTCCGCGAAACATAAGAGCCTGAGAGCGTCGTTCCTGATCGTCGGGAGCGGCTATTTACCGCCGGAAGAGCCTCATGCGCAATTGCGCAGGCGCAGCGAAATGTGAAAAAAGTCCGTCATGGGGCGGAAGATTAATGCCTTAGGCCGGATTCATAAACAAAAATTTGGCTTTTGACACTCAAGTCATTGTTTATAAGGAAATCAGCCCTAAAGCCTCTGGTCTCTAGCCGCCAGCCTTAGCGCGAGATCGGCCTCTTCCAGCCGTTCCACAGTCCCCACATCGATCCATTGCCCTGTCCACAGTTGGCCCGTCACGGCACCGTCGGCGATCGCAGCACGTAGCAGCGGCGCCAATGGCGCACGGACGCCACGGGCAAGTGATTGAAAGAGGCCCGGTGCGTAAATGCCGATGCCGGCATAGGTCCGGTTTGGCTCGCCCGACGGCGTGACTTGCCCGTCAAGCAAGCCAAAATCCCCCTGCGGGTGATGCGGCCGGTTTTCCACCAGCACAAGGTGCGCAAGCGATTGGCAGTGCGGGGGCAGCAGCGCAAAGTCGAAATCGGTCCAGACATCGGCGTTCGCCAGCACAAAGGGCGCGTTGCCAAGCGCATCAAGGGCCTGCCGGATGCCTCCCGCCGTTTCCAGCGCACCGGGTGGCTCGTGGGAATATTCAATGGTCAGCCCCCAGGCGCTGCCATTCCCCAGATAGGTCTCTATCTGCTCGCCGAGATAAGCAAGATTAATCACCACCTCGCTAATGCCGGCGCGTTTCAGCTTTTCGAGCTGCCAGACAATCAGCGCCTGACCGCCGACTTTCAGAAGCGGTTTGGGGGTGTGGTCGGTCAATGGCCGCAGTCGCTCGCCGCGACCCGCCGCCAGTAGCATTGCTTTCATGCGTGGGTTCCACTGCACCTCAAGGGCTGGGGCGCGTTTTGTTTTTAACGGGCGGTGGCCCGTGACTTGCAGAAGATAATCTAATCCCTTCCAATACCGACGCGTAGTAATCGCCCGTAAGGGTGTTACCCGCGCCGACGACTTGGTATCCACGCGCAGGTTGCGTAATCCCAGCCCTCGCCACTCGCGCTAACAGGTTCCAACAGACGTGGATCCCACAGACATCGAAAAGCTCCGGAAGCTCGCTCAGGCCGTGCTCGAAATCGAGGCGAAGGCCGTGACCGATCTCATCCCCAGAATTGACGCCTCATTCGTCACCGCCGCCGACCACATCCTGCGTTGCCGTGGGCGGGTGGTCGTGTTGGGGATGGGAAAATCCGGGCATATCGGCGGCAAGATCGCCGCCACCCTTGCCAGCACCGGCACGCCGGCGTTTTTTGTTCACCCGGGTGAAGCCAGTCACGGCGACATGGGCATGGTGAAACCCGAAGACGTGGTGCTGGCGCTGTCGAATTCAGGCGAGACGGACGAACTGATTGTGCTGGTGCCGCTGCTACGTCGGCTTGGGGTGCCGCTGATCGCCTTCACGGGCAATCCGACCTCCACGCTCGCCGAAGCTGCCACCGTGCACATTAACGTTGGCGTGGCGCAGGAGGCGTGCCCGCTTGGACTTGCGCCGACCTCCAGTACCACCGCAGCCTTGGCCATGGGCGACGCGTTGGCGGTGGCGCTGTTAGAAGCGCGCGGCTTTACCCAGGAAGACTTTGCCCGTTCTCATCCGGGGGGCGCGCTAGGCCGCCGCCTGTTGCTCAAAATTTCAGACCTCATGCATCAGGGCGAGCGGCGTCCGCGCGTGGGCACTGATACACCGCTGCGCGACGCCCTGCTTGAAATGACCCGCAAGGGCCTGGGTTTGACCGCGATTGTCGATGAGCACGACCGCGTGCTGGGCATATTCACGGACGGCGATTTGCGACGGGTGCTGGATCAGGGCGGAGCGGACGCGCTGCGCGAGCCCGTCGGCGCGTTCATGACCCGGCACAGCAAGACCATCCCGGCCGACACGCTGGCCGCCGAGGCGCTGCGAGTGATGCAGGAAAACAAAATCAACGCCTTGCTGGTGACCAATGAAGACGGGGCGCTTGAAGGCGTGCTGAATATGCACGATCTGCTGAAAGCGAGGGTCATGTGAGCCTCGAAGCCTTGGCCGCAAAAGTGCGCTTGGTCGTGTTTGACGTTGATGGCGTGATGACCAACGGACAGTTGATTCTGGGTCCCGCCGGCGAAGAGCTGAAGGTTTTTCATGTGCGGGATGGCCACGGTTTGGTGATGCTGCGCCAGAGCGGTCTGGCGGTCGCGGTCATCACCGGGCGCCAATCGGCGGTAGTGGCGGCGCGGATGGCAGAACTCGGGATTGAGTTTGTGTATCAGGGCCAACGCGACAAACTCGTTGCGCTCGACGACCTCTGCCAGAAACTGGGCGTTACGCCGGATGAGATTTGCTATGTCGGTGACGACTTGCCCGACCTGCCGGTACTCCAACGGGTCGGCCTGCCCGCAACGGTCGCGGATGCGCACCCGCTGTGTCTTGCCGCCGCCCGGTGGTGCAGCCGGGCGCCCGGTGGCGCGGGCGCTGTGCGCGAACTCTGCGAGTTCATTCTGAAATCACAAGGATTGCTGGCCGCCGAATACGCCCGCTACGGCGGCCGTCTCGAATGAACCGGATCAGCCTCGATATGGGGCGGGCCGGCGGCATCATGCTGCTGGCGCTGTTGCTGAGCGCGGCGACCTTCTGGCTCTGGCACGTCTTTACCCGCGAAGCGCCCAATCTCCCCAGCGCGCGTCGGCATACGCCGGACTACTACATCATCGATATGGTTCGCCACACCATGGACCGCAACGGCGACCTGCAGAACGTGCTGATGGCCGACGAGGTCTATCACTACCCCGATGACAACTCCACCGAGCTAACGCGGCCCCGGATGGAAATTTATAATGAGGAGCAGAACCCGTGGGAAGTGGTCGCGGAACGCGGCACTCTCAAGGCCAATACCGATTTGGTGGTGTTGCACGGGCGGGTGGAAATTTGGCGGCTGGATGACGCGGGCCAACGAGAATTTGAAATCATTACTTCGGAACTGCGCGTCTTCCCCAACGTGGAGTACGCTGAGACTGACAACGCAGCCACCATCCGGAGTTTTAACAGCGTGACCAAAACCAAAGGGTTCCGCGCCAATTTCGGGCACCATCGCCTTGAACTACGCGAACGGGTAAGAAGCCACATTGAACGCCATTAATTCCCTAAGCATCGGCCTGTTCCTCATGCTGATGGCGCTGGCCCCCCACGTCTCGGCGCTGTCCTCAGACAAGGACCAGCCGGTCGAGATTCAGGCAGATTTCGCCGAGATGGACGATATCTCTGGCACCACCGACTACATCGGCAATGTGATAGTCACGCAGGGCTCTATCCGCATGACGGGTGACAAACTGCGCGCCACGTTCGACGACAGCCGCAATCTGGAAGTCGCGGTGGTGGATGGGCGACCGGCCTACTTCCGGCAGACGCCCGACGGTAACAAGGAAGACATCGAGGGGCAGGCGCTGCGCGTTGAGTATTACGCCAAGAAAAACCAGCTCGTGCTGATCAAGGAAGCGCATCTCAATCAGGGCGATCGCTTGTTTGAGGGGTATCGCATTAACTACGACACGGCGCGTAGCGTGATCACCGGACGCGGCGACCCGCTCACGAATCAGGGCAAGCCCTCGGATGGCAAGCCAAAAGGGCGGGTGAAGGTCATCATTCCGCCCAAGAGCAAACCTGCCCCATGAGTACGCTCGCCGTTCGCCATCTCTTCAAGGCCTATAAGTCCCGACAGGTCGTGAAGGACGTCAGCCTGACGGTGTCGGGGGGCGAGGTGGTGGGCCTGCTGGGGCCGAATGGCGCCGGCAAGACGACCAGTTTCTACATGATCATCGGACTCGTGCCGCAAGAAGGCGGCAGCGTGCATCTGGACAAGGAAGACCTCTCCAATCTCCCCATGGACCAACGCGCGCGGCGGGGCCTGGGTTATTTGCCGCAGGAAGCGTCTGTCTTCCGCAAATTGACCGTCGAAGAAAACATTGCGGCCGTGCTCGAGACGATGGCCGAGATGAACACTGAGCAACGTCAACGCCGGCTCGAAGAATTGCTGAAGGAATTTCACCTCGCGCATATCCGCAAGAATCTCGGGATGTCACTCTCGGGCGGCGAGCGGCGCCGAACCGAGATTGCCCGTGCGCTGGCGTCCGAGCCCCGCTTTGTGTTGCTGGATGAACCCTTCGCCGGCGTCGACCCCATTTCGGTTGGCGACATCCGGCGCATCATCAAGCATCTGAGCAAGCTCGGGATTGGCGTGCTCATTACCGACCACAACGTGCGCGAAACGCTGGGCATTTGCGACCGCGCCTACATCGTGAACGATGGTCGGATCATCGCGGAAGGCGAGCCGGAGCGTATCCTCGATGATGAACACGTGCGTGCCGTGTATCTGGGTGAAGATTTCACGATGTAGTGGCAGTTGCTGCACCTGCACGAGGGACTTTGCGGATAATCCGTTAGACTGAATTTCACGAACCTCGAATCTACGCTGTAAAGGTCAAAGCCCCTGTCCATGAAGCAATCCCTGCAGCTCAAGCTTGGTCAGCAACTGACCATGACGCCCCAGTTGCAGCAGGCCATCCGGCTTCTGCAACTGTCGTCGATGGAGCTTGAGCTCGAGATCCAGCAGGTGCTCGATTCCAACATGATGTTGGAGGTCGACGAAGAAGATACCGACGTGCCGGACTTTATGGGCGAAGCCGCCAGCACTGTGACCGTCGGCGGCGACGAGGGCGGAGACTTCGGCGGCGATGAGGGCGATAGCGGCGCGGAAGACTACGCCGCACCCTCCACCACCGACGACATCCCGCAAGACCTGCCGGTGGATACCGAGTGGGACGAGATTTTCGATAACACGCTGTCGGCCACGGGCCCGGGGTCTTCCGGCGAAGATGGCCCCGGCGAATTCGAAAACATCCGGGGCGTCTCGGGCTCGCTGCGCGACCACCTGCTGTGGCAGCTCAATCTCCTGCCGCTGTCGCCCCTCGATACGCTCATTGCGACCGCCATCATCGACGCCTTGGGCGATACGGGTTATCTCGAGGTCAGCGTTGAAGACATTCTGGAAGTCATCAAGGCCGGTGGCGCTGACGCCGACGAAGATGAAATCGAAGCCATGCTCAAACAGGTGCAGGCCTTCGACCCGCCGGGCGTCGCGGCGCGCTCGTTAAGCGAGTGCCTGCTGCTCCAGCTCCGGGAACTCGCGCCGGATACCCATTGGCTCGAAGAAGCCCAGCGGGTCTGCGAACACCATCTCGATGCGATGGGGAATCGCGAGTTCAACCAGGTCATGCGGCGCATGAAGCTGACGCAGGACGAGCTGCGCGAAGTGATGGCGCTGATTCAATCGCTCAACCCACGCCCCGGCTCGCGCTTCAGCGAGCAACCCCCTGAATACCTCATTCCGGACGTCTATGTGCGCAAGCTGCGCGGCCGCTGGAAGGTTGAACTCAACCCCGACTCGGTGCCTCACATCCGGGTGAATCCGTATTACGCCAGCATGATTCGGCGGGCGGATAACAGCGCCACCAACAACTCTCTCAAAACGCATCTGCAGGAAGCCAAATGGTTCATCAAGAGCCTGCAGAGTCGCAGCGAAACCTTGCTGCGGGTGGCGGCCGCGATCGTCGAACGGCAGAAGGCCTTTCTCGATTTGGGCGATGAAGCGATGAAGCCCTTGGTGTTGCACGACATTGCCGAAGTACTCGAATTGCACGAGTCCACCATTTCCCGCGTGACCAGCCGCAAATACATGCATACCCCGCGCGGGGTCTATGAGCTCAAGTATTTCTTCTCCAGCCACGTCAGCACCAACCTCGGCGGCGAGGCGTCGTCAACGGCGATTCGCGCGGTCATCAAGAAGCTGATTGCAGCCGAGGCGCCCGACAAACCCTTAAGCGACAGCCGACTGGCTGAAATCCTGGGTGAGCAGGGAATTAATGTGGCGCGCAGAACCGTTGCCAAGTACCGTGAAGCTATGCACATCCCGCCGTCTAACGAGCGCAAGCGACTTGGATGAGGAGCGCAGGCCCATACTGAAATCGCCGGGAATTACGCCGGTGCTTTTGTTCTACCCATCCCTGAAGGAAGCCTAGTCATGCAAATCACTATTTCCGGCCACCACGTTGAACTCTCTGCGGCGCTTCAGGACTACATCAAAAACAAGATGCAGCGAATCGTGCGCCACTTCGATCAGGTGATGGATATCCATGTGGTGCTCGGCACCGAGCGCCAACTCCAGAAGGCGGAAGCGAACCTGCATGTGGCCGGTGCCAATCTGCATGCGGAGAGCGAGCACGACGACATGTATGCCGCCATCGATTTGCTGGTCGATAAACTCGATCGTCAGGTGCGCAAGCACAAGGAAAAACTGACCGATCCCCACGTGCGCGAAGCCGCTGCGGTACGCAGCCAGTCCTGAGCCAGCGCGTCTGACGCTAGCGGATGCTCAGCCGATGAAGGTGTCGAGTCTGCCGGCGGCGCGATTCACTGGAGCCACACCGTGAACGCGCGCCGCTTTGTGCTGATTTCAGGCATGTCGGGCGCGGGCAAAACGACCGCGCTCCACGCGCTCGAAGACGCGGGTTTTTATTGTGTCGACAATCTCCCCGCCGGTTTTCTGGCCGAGTTCGCGCAGTTTATTGGCGAGGGCGATTTACCTCACTACCGGCAAGTGGCGGTGGGTATTGATGCCCGTAACCGCGAAGCAGATTTGATCCAGCTGCCCGATATCCTCGACCAGCTCCGTAGCGCGGCCCTCGCGGTGGAATTGGTATTCATTGAGGCCTCTGACGAGTCGCTCCTCAAACGGTTTAGTGAAACCCGTCGGCGTCACCCCTTGTCGGGTACCCGTCTGCCCCTGCGCGAAGCCATCGCGCAGGAGCGCGCGTTGCTGGAGCCCATCAGCTCTCGAGCCGATCTGCGGATCGATACCACCCACTCGCATATTCACCGCTTCCGCACCCAGTTAATTGAACGGATCACGCGGCGCGAAACCAATGTGCTGGCGCTTCAGTTCTGTTCCTTTGGCTACAAGAACGGCGTGCCGCCCGACGCCGATTTTGTGTTCGACGTGCGCTGCTTGCCGAACCCGCATTGGGATCCCGAGCTGCGCCACCTGACCGGTCGCGATGATGCCGTTTGCCAATTTCTGGAAACCAGCGACTACGCCCGCGAAATGGTGGCCTACCTGACCGCCTTTCTGGAGAAATGGATCCCGCGCTTCGAGGCGGATAACCGGAGCTATCTCACCATTGCGATCGGTTGTACCGGCGGTCGCCACCGTTCTGTTTATGTGGCCGAGAAACTGGCCACGCATTTTCGTGCGCTGCGACACGTCGTCGCCACGCATCGCGATAGTTGAGAGCCCCCTATGCCTGTGCGCAATGTCCTCATCGTCAATCGGCTGGGCCTGCACGCTCGGGCCGCCGCCAAGTTCGTGCAGACCGCCGGCAAGTTCGCCTGCGACATCACGCTGCAGAAAGCGTCCAACCGGGTCAACGGCAAAAGCATTATGGGCCTGATGATGCTCGCCGCCGCCCAGGGCGCGGAGCTGGAGTTGAGCACCAGCGGAGAAGACGAAACGCCAGCAATGAACGCGCTGGTAGAACTCATAGAAGGACGCTTCGGCGAGCCCGAATGACGATCGCACTGCATGGCAAAGGCATTTCGCGCGGAATTGCGCTTGGCACGGCCCACATCATCCAGCGCGATTCTCTGGAAGTGCTGGAATACCCGATTGCCGAAGGCGACTTGCCGGCAGAACTTGAGCGACTGAGTGCCGCAGTCGAGGAGGCGAAACAAAGTCTGCGCGCCATGCGCGAGCGCATTCCGGCCCACACGCCCGCCGATATCGCCTCATTCATTGATACGCATCTGCTGATGCTCGATGACCCGTCGTTGACCGAAGAGCCCAAGCGGCTGATGCGCCAGCGCGGCTGTAACGCGGAGTGGGCGCTCAAACTTCAGCGCGACTCCATCGTGCAGGTGTTCGACGGCATGGACGACGCCTATCTGCGCGCGCGCCGCGACGACGTCGATCACGTCATTAACCGCGTTTTGCGGATCTTGTTGAATCAGGCGCCGGCCCGCCATGAGGCGGCGGACAGCAATCTCGAAGGCCTCATTCTGATTGCGGACGACCTCTCTCCGGCGGATGCGCTGCTGATGCAGCAGCACGGGATCGTCGGCTTTATTACGGAGTACGGCGGCCCCACTTCGCATACCGCAATCATTGCCCGCAGCCTGGGCTTGCCAGGGGTGGTTGGCGTACCTCATGCCCGTCGCTATCTGCGCGAGGGCGAACCGCTGATTGTTGATGGCGACGAAGGGCTGGTCCTTGGCGAAGCCGATCAGCGCATCATCGAGCACTACCTGGCGCGTCGTGATGAGCGGCAAAAGCGAATCAGCCGGCTAGCCCGCCTCAAGCGCGCGCTGACCGTTACTGCCGACGGAGTGCCGGTCGAGTTGCTGGCGAATGTCGATCTGGAAAGCGACTTCGAGCTCGCGAAAAGCTCCGGGGCGCGGGGCGTGGGCCTTTACCGCACCGAATTCCTGTACATGAACCGTATCGATGCGCCGAGCGAAGACGAGCACTTCGCGGTCTACAAGCGCCTGACGGAAGCATTCCGACAGCAACCGGTCACCATTCGGACGATGGATATCGGCGCCGACAAACATGTCAGCGCCAGTGTGTCGTCCAGACTGAATGCGGTGAATCCTGCCCTGGGGATGCGCGCGGTGCGTCTGGGCTTGAAGGAGCCCGACCTGCTCGTGCCGCAAATGCGCGCGATTATCCGGGCCTCCGCGCTGGGACAGGTGCGGCTGATGATCCCGATGCTGTCGCATGTGGACGAAGTGGCGCAGGTGATGCTGCTGATCCGCGAGATTCAGCGGGATTTCGACCGCCAGAACATCCCCTACGATCCGGCCATGCCGATAGGGGGCATGTTGGAAGTGCCGGCGGCCGTCGCCTTTGCCGATGGTTTCGCCCGCACGCTCGATTTTCTGTCCATCGGCACTAACGACCTCATTCAGTACGCGGTGGCCATCGACCGGGTGAACGAGGAGGTGAGTTATCTCTACGACCCGCTCAATCCCGGCGTGCTACGGCTGATTGAAATGGCGATCAGGTATGCCGACGGCGCGGCCTGTCCCATTGCGATGTGCGGGGAAATGGCCGGTGACGTGAGATACACCCGTTTACTGCTGGGGCTCGGGTTGCGCGCGTTCAGCGTTCATCCCTCGCTGCTGCTGGAGGTGAAGCAGGTCATTGCCGAGACCGAAATCGCGCCCGTAAAGCGTCTGGTCGGCAAGGCACTTCGTAGCACTGATATCACCCGCTACCGTGACTTGCTGGCCTCACTCGTTTGAGTTGTGGTGCTAATCAAACGCGATGTTTGGCTGGAACCGCTGTTTTTCGGGTTTAACTCAAGTTTCTTGGCGTGAAAGTGTTGGCCTTGTCAGTCAAAAGCCGTATGCTCGCCGCGACAAAGCCTAAATGCGTTGCGTCCGCGCGACAAATAGGTTTGGCCTTTCGAAACAACCCTGAGGAACGTTCACCAATGAACCGCCATATCAAGTCTGGACTCTTACTGTGCCTCGGCCTCGCGATGGCGGGCTGCGGTGGTCAAAAAATCAAGCCGGGCGACGTGCTGTGCCCGCTCGTTGGCGCCGCTGCTGGCGCTGGTGTTGTGGCTGCCGGTGCTGATACCGACGAAACCGGCGCGCTGGCCGGTGGTGCGGTGCTCGGCGCCGCTGTCGGCTACCTGATCTGCCACGAAAATGAAAAACCGGTTGCCCCGGCTCCGGCGCCGACCCCGCCGCCGGCCCCGGTTGCCAAAGTGACCCCACCGCCGCCGCCGCCGGCCCCGCCCGCC
Source organism: Klebsiella pneumoniae (assembly GCA_945876945.1). Taxonomy (GTDB): domain Bacteria; phylum Pseudomonadota; class Gammaproteobacteria. The sequence goes on along the minus strand of CAMCQE010000005.1, from coordinate 38,267 downwards.
GTTGGCACCAAGCTCGTCAGCCTCGAAGGCACCCACTTTGCCTTCAACAAGGCTGATATCACCGCCGAAGGCCAGGCCAAGCTTGACGCCGCCGCCACGACGCTGGGTGCCGAACCCACCGTGAAGCTGAGCGTTGAAGGTCACACCGACGCCGTGGGCTCCGCCTCTTACAACCAGGCCCTGTCCGAGCGCCGCGCGAACGCCGTGGTGGCCTATCTGGTCAGCAAAGGGGTTGATGGTGCGCGCCTGACGCCAGTTGGCTTCGGTAAGACCAAGCCGATTGCGACCAATGACACGGCCGAAGGCCGCGCTCAAAACCGTCGCGTTGATCTGATGGTGAGCGCGAACTAAGTTCGAGCGCCTCACGGCCATCTGGAAAAGCCCTCTTCGGAGGGCTTTTTCTTTTTCTGGCGCTTATTTTTCGGTGAGCAAGCTCAGTAACTGCGATGGCGCTGAGCGCGCGAAGCAGATCACCTGCCGGAAGGCTTCCGGATTTTTTTGCCAGGTCAGGACGCCTGCCCGGGGTTGTTGGGCGTCTTTCAAGCGCGACAGCCAGAAGCGCAGCCCGGCGGCGCGCCAGGCGCCAGGCCATGCCAGACGCTCGGCCGCTGTAAGCGGCCTGACTTGCTCGTAAGCCATGACCAGCGCACGGGCCGCCGGGACATCCAGTTCGGGCCTGTCCATGAAGCACCAATCGATCACGGTGATGGCGAGGTCGTACAGCAGGGCGCCGTGGCAGGCGTAGTAAAAATCGATCGCGCCGCACAGCCGATTCCCATCAAACAGCACGTTGTCGCGAAACAAGTCAGCGTGAATGACGCCATGAGGGAGCGCGCCCAACGGAGCGGTGTTCTGCAGGGCAAGTTCTTCAACGAGTAGCGTAGCGCCCGGCTCGTCGAGGGTCGGGAGCAGGCAGCGCGCGGTCTCGTCGCGCCAGCGCGCGCCGCGCGGATCGGCTTGATGTCCTTCAAAGCGAGCGCCAGCGACATGCATGCGCGCCAGCAGGGTGCCAACCGCCGCGCAGGCCTCTGGATTAGGGTGCGTGAGGCTCTGACCGGCCAGCCGTTGAAAGACGGCGGCGGGCTTACCGCGCAATTCACCCAGCGCCTCGCCGTGGCGGGTCAGGCGCGGGGCTGGGCACGGGATACCTTGTGCAGAGAGAAACGCCATCAGGGCGAGATACCAGCCCAGCGCTGCCGTCGGCATGGTTTCAAAAACGGTAAGCACGTGCTCTACGACCACGCCTCTTTGCGTGGTCGTGAGATAGAAGTTGGAGTTTTCGATGCCGTCGCGGATGCCGGCGAAGTGCATCACCTCGCCGAGCGCGTAGGGTTTGAGGAAGCCCGCTAGCTCATCCGCGGTGGGATTGGTGTAGACCGCCATGGGTCAGCGGCGAGGCGGGCAAGCTCAAATTACCAGCTGAAGATCACCCACTGCGGAACGACCGGGCTCTCGTTCAAATTGCCCACTCGCGTTTCCAGCCTGCCGTCGCCGTCGTTGTCGACCAGATAGTAGGCGGGTCCGATGAAGGGCTTGACCTTCACCATGTAGACGCGACCGCCAGCGCGGTATTCCTGCACCGTGGCATCCTTGCGTTGGACGATGGTGATTTCTGGCTCGATGGCCTTGCCGTCTTCCATCGGGCCTAGCGGGGCCGGGGCCGCTTCCGGAATTTGTTCGAGGTTGTCGGGTTGGGCCGCCTGTGCGAGACCGCCAACCAGAAGCCCTGCAATCAGAAGTAGCGGTTTTGTCGTTCGCATTTGAGCTTTCCCGATCGCGTGCGATGGTGGATTAGATGCCCGTAGCATAGCATCAGCTCGCGGTGTGATGGGCTGCGTTTTCGTCAGCGAAACGGGCAATGATCATGAGCTTGGTAAACGACGGGAAGCCTTGGCGATATGACTAAATCAAGACTGGTGCTGGTAGACGGATCGTCCTTTCTCTACCGGGCTTTTCACGCCATGCCGGGGCTTACCAATGCAAGCGGTCAGGCCACTGGCGCCATTCACGGCATTCTCTCGATGCTCGCGCGCCTGCGAGTGGATTACCCCTCCGAGTATTTCGCGGTGGTGTTTGATCCGCGCGGCAAAACCCAGCGCGATGAATGGTTCGCTGACTACAAGGCCACGCGCCCCTCGATGCCCGAGGAGCTCGCCTCCCAGGTGCCCTTGATCAACCAAATCATCGATGCGCAGGGTTTGCCTCGCTTGGTGCTTGATGGCGTGGAAGCAGACGATGTCATCGGCACCCTTGCCCGGCGCGGAGCGAGCGCGGGATGTGACGTCATTATCTGCACCAGCGACAAGGACCTCGCCCAGCTGGTGAACGAGAACATCATCCTCGTGAACACCATGGACAAGGAAAACAGCGTCATGGATATCGCCGGGGTAAAGGCCAAGTTTGGGGTCGAGCCGGCGCAAATCATCGATTACCTCACGCTCATCGGCGACACCTCCGACAACATCCCGGGCGTGCCCAAAGTGGGTCCCAAAACCGCCGTCAAATGGTTGGCCGAATACGGTTCGCTGGATGAAATCGAACGGCGCGCCGAAAGCATCGCCGGCGTGGTGGGGCAGAATTTGCGTGAGGCGCTGCCGCGCCTGCCGCTGTCGCGCAAACTGGTGACCATCATGGATGCGCTGGACCTGCCGTGGACCCTCGACGCACTGGTCGTGCGCCCGCCAGAACGCGAACAGCTCGCCGAGCTCTATCGCAATCTGGGCCTGAAAACCTCGCTGCGCTTGCTGGAACAACAGGCCGTTGAGCTGCAGGCCGACGCCCCACCGCCGCCGGACATGGCCAGCGCTCGCGAACATTACGAAACCGTGCTGGATGAAGCGCGTTTCGCGGAGTGGCTGGAGATTCTGGCGCAAGCCGAGCTCTTTGCCTTCGATACCGAAACCACCAGCCTGAACTACATGCAGGCGCGCGTGGTGGGGGTGTCGTTCTGCGTGGAGCCGGGCAAGGCCGCCTACGTGCCCTTCGGTCACGACTACATTGGCGCCCCAACGCAACTGACCGAAGCGCAAGTGCTCGGTGCGCTGAAGCCGCTGCTGGAAAATCCTTTGCTCGGCAAAGTCGGGCATCACGCCAAATACGACCGCAACGTCCTGGTCAATCACGACATTGAACTTCGGGGCATTCGCTACGACACCATGCTGGAGTCCTACGTGCTGAACAGCACGGCGAGTCGCCACGATCTGGACTCGGTTGCCATGCAGCAGCTGGGCCGTAGCACGATTCATTTCGAGGACGTCGCCGGCAAGGGCGCGAAACAACTCACGTTCAATCAGGTGCCGCTCGAGCAAGCCGGCCCCTATGCGGCGGAAGACGCCGACGTCTGCCTGCGACTGCATCAAAAATTATGGGCGGCGATTGCGCCCGAGCCCGCGCTCAAATCCCTGCTGGAAGACGTTGAAATGCGACTGGTACCGGTGCTCTCGCGAATCGAGCGCAAAGGCGTGCTGGTGGATGCCGCGATGCTGCGCGAGCAGGGCACGGCGCTGCTGGCGCGCATGCACGAGGTGGAGCAGGAAGCGATCAAGGAGGCCGGCGAGCCTTTCAACATGGGCTCGCCCAAGCAAATCCAGCACATTCTGTTTGACCGTCTGGGCCTGCCCGTCACCGAGAAAACGCCCACCGGGCAGCCCTCAACGGCAGAATCGGCGCTGCAGGAGTTGGCGGAGCAATTCCCGCTGCCGCGGCTGATTCTCGAACACCGCGGGCTCTCTAAGCTGAAATCCACCTATACCGACCGGTTGCCGCAGGACATCGACCCCGACAGCGGCCGCGTGCACACCAGCTACCATCAGGCGGTCGCCGCCACCGGGCGACTGTCGTCTTCAGATCCCAACCTGCAGAACATTCCCGTGCGCACGGCCGAGGGCCGCCGTATTCGTCAGGCTTTCATTGCCCCGCCGGGCAAGCGCCTGGTGGCGGCGGACTATTCGCAGATCGAGTTGCGAATCATGGCGCATCTTTCCCGCGACGAACGCCTGCTGGACGCGTTCGGGCTCGGGCAGGACGTGCATCGCGCCACCGCCGCCGAAGTCTTTGGCGTGGAACCCGCCGCCGTGACCGCCGACCAGCGGCGTTCCGCCAAGGCGATTAACTTTGGGCTTATTTACGGGATGTCGGCGTTTGGTCTCGCTCGCCAGCTCGGCATCGAACGCGGCGCGGCGCAGCGCTACGTCAATCTCTACTTTGAGCGTTATCCGGGCGTTAAGCGCTACATGGATGATATTCGCGCACAGGCCCATGAGCAGGGCTATGTGGAAACCGTCTTCGGTCGACGTCTCTACCTTCCCGAGATCAATTCCCGCAACGTGCAGCGTCGGCAATATGCCGAACGCACGGCGATCAACGCGCCGATGCAGGGGACGGCGGCCGATATCATCAAGCTCGCCATGATCGCCGTCGACGACTGGTTGCTGACGGACAAGGTGCCGGCGGAGATCATCATGCAGGTCCACGACGAACTGGTGCTGGAAGTGGAAGACGCCGCCGTCGAACACGTGAAGGCGGGCTTGCGCGAGCGCATGAGCGCTGCGGCCGCACTCGAGGTGCGGCTGGAAGTGGATGTCCGCGACGGCATGAACTGGGATGAAGCCCACTGAGCCTTGCGGCCAGTGGCTTGTCGCATTAAATTGAAAATCGAACCGTCCACCACCCCAATAGCAGCGCTCCACAGATCGCTGCAGGCTGAGTTTTCCGCATGCTGATCATCCCCGCCATCGATATCAAGGACGGCAAGTGCGTCCGTCTCCGTCAGGGCGTGATGTCCGACGACACCGTCTACTCCGACGATCCGGTCGCCATGGCGGCGCGCTGGGTTGCCGACGGCGCGCGACGTCTCCATCTGGTCGACTTGAATGGCGCTACGGTGGGTTCGCCGATCAATTTCGCGGTGATTCGCGAAATCGCGCAGGCCTTTCCGCAGGTGCCCATCGAAGTGGGCGGCGGGATCCGCGATGAGGACACCATCCAGCGCTATCTCGATGCCGGCGTGCGCTACGTCATCATCGGCACCAAGGCGGTGACCACGCCGCATTTCGTGCAGGACGTGTGCCTCGAGTTTCCGGGCCACATCATGGTGGGCCTCGACGTGCGAGACGGCAAAGTGGCCATTGAAGGCTGGTCCAAGCTCGCGCGTCACGACGCGCTCGACTTGGCCAAACAGTTCGAAGACAACGGCGTCGACGCCATCATCTTCACCGACATCCATCGCGACGGCATGATGAACGGGCTCAATCTGGATGCGACTGTGGCCTTCGCGCGCGAGCTCACCATTCCGGTCATTGCCTCCGGCGGCGTGACCAATCTCGATGACATCCGCGCGCTGTGCGCGGTGGAATCAGAAGGCATCTGCGGCACCGTCACCGGCCGCGCAATCTATGAGGGTTCGCTCGATCTCCGCGCCGCGCAGGCGCTGGCGGATCAACTGAGCGCCCGCTAAGCCGCGCCCGTTTCTCCCGCTCCCGCCCCCCCGATTTGCCGTTATGGGTCTTGCCAGACGAATCATCCCCTGCCTTGACGTTGACGCGGGTCGCGTGGTCAAGGGCGTGCGCTTCCTGAACATTCGCGACGCTGGCGATCCGGTCGAAATTGCCCGCCGCTACGACGAGCAGGGCGCCGACGAAATCACTTTCCTCGATATCACCGCCAGCAGCGACGAGCGCCAGACCATGGTCGATGTCGTCGAGCAGGTGGCCTCGCAGGTCTTCATTCCGCTGACGGTGGGCGGCGGGATCCGCACGCTCGCGGATGTCCAGCGCATGTTGCTGGCGGGGGCCGACAAGGTCGGTATCAACACGGCGGCGGTGTTCAACCCGGACTTCGTCCGCGAAGCCGCCAACAAATACGGTTCGCAGTGCATCGTGGTTGCCATCGACGCCCGCCGGGTCGGCGAGCATCAGTGGGAAGTCTTTACCCACGGCGGACGCAAAACGACCGGCATTGATGCCGTGGCCTGGGCCGCGAAAATGGCGGCGTACGGCGCGGGCGAGATCCTGCTGACCAGCATGGATCGAGACGGCACTCGCGACGGCTTTGATCTGGCGCTCACCCGTGCCGTGGCCGACGCGGTCCCCATTCCGGTGATTGCGTCGGGTGGGGTCGGCACGCTCGACCATCTGGCGGCCGGCGTCACCGAAGGCCACGCCGACGCGGTGCTGGCCGCGAGCATCTTCCATTTCGGCGAACATACCGTGGGTGAGGCCAAGCGCCATCTGGCCGCCGCCGGGATCGAGATTCGGCAATGAGCTGGCTGGACGAAGTGAAGTGGGACGCGCAGGGCCTCATCGCCGCGGTGGCGCAGGACGCGAGCACCGGCCGGGTGCTCACGGTGGCCTGGATGAATCGCGAAGCGCTCGCCGTCACGGTCACTGAGAACCGGGCGGTGTACTGGTCACGCTCGCGGCAGAAGCTGTGGCGCAAGGGCGAGGAGTCTGGCCACGTGCAGCGCTTGCATGAGCTCCGGCTGGACTGCGACGGCGACGCCATCGTCATGCTCGTGGAGCAGATTGGCGGCATTGCCTGCCATACCGGTCGCGCCAGCTGTTTTTATCGCCGGCATACGGGCGAGCAGTGGGAGACTGTAGACCCGGTGTTAAAAGCGCCAGAAGAGATTTACCGCAGCTGAGGCTGCCCGAGGCAATCCCATGGAAGTAGACGTTCTCCATCAGCTGGCCGCCATTCTGGAACAACGCAAGAGCGCCGACCCGGGATCCTCGTATGTGGCCAAGCTTTACGCCGGCGGGATGGACCTGATTCGCAAGAAAATTGGCGAAGAGGCGACCGAGGTCGTAATCGCCGCCGGTAACGAGGATGATGCAGCACTCATCCACGAAGTTGCCGACCTCTGGTTCCATTCGTTGGTGGCGCTGTCGGCCCGCAATCTGGGGCATGAGGCGGTGTTGGCGGAACTGGGGCGTCGTTTCGGAGTCTCGGGCATTGAGGAGAAAGCCTCCCGTCGGGGACAATAAGCTCTCAACCATCCAATTGACGGCGCCGCGCGGGCGCTGCTCAGGAGAAGCACCATGGGCATCGGTATCAAGGAACTCATCGTCATCCTCGTCATTGTGATGTTGGTGTTCGGCACGAAGAAAATTAAAGGCTTTGGATCTGACGTCGGCGGCTGGATCCGGGACTTCAAGAAAGCCATCAAAGATGGCGACAGCGAAACGGTAGCCAACAATACCGTCGCCAATAAACCTGTGATTGAGGGTGAAACGGTCGCGCCGGGCGATCAGAAACATTCCTGATAGGCCGCTTCCGTGTTTGAAGTCGGTTTCACCGAGATTCTGATGATAGGCCTCGTGGCCTTGCTCGTCGTTGGGCCGGAACGTCTGCCTGAACTCGTGCGCACCACGGGGCGCTGGATTGGCCGGGCCCAGCGCATCACGCGTGAACTCCGCGCCGAGCTTGACCGCGACATCGGCCGCGAAGAACTCAACCGGTTCCAGCAGGAAGTGCGCAATACCACTTCCGAACGCATCGTGGTGGATACCTCTACCATCAGCGCCCCACCGATAGAACCCAAAGGGCCGGGCGCCGCCTGACTGCCCTGAATGAGCCGCCATCAGGAACCTGCGCCGCCGCCGGATTTCGACGAGCGCGAACAAAGTTTCATCTCGCATCTCAAGGAACTGCGTGACCGCCTGATTCGTTGCGTGCTGTGTCTGTTGATCGTCATTCTGGTGCTAATGCCGATCGCCAATTCGCTCTACGAGTGGGTGGCCGCGCCGATGATCGCGCAGATGTCGGAGGTCGGTGCCCAGATGATCGCCACCGAAGTCGCCTCACCTTTCCTCGCGCCGTTCAAATTCGCCTGCTTCATGGCGGTCATGATCAGCGTCCCCTACCTCTTTTATCAGCTCTGGGCCTTCGTCTCGCCGGGGCTCTATCGCCACGAGCGCCATCTGGCCTTGCCGCTGCTGGCGTCCACCGTCGGGCTCTTTTATCTGGGCGCCGCGTTTGCCTACTTCGCGGTGTTTCCCGTCATCTTCGGCTTTCTGACCACCGCCGCCCCTGAGGGGGTGACCGTGATGACCGACATCTCCAAATATCTCGATTTCGTCATCGTGATGTTCTTTGCGTTCGGTCTGGCTTTTGAGATCCCGGTGGCCACCTTCATGCTGGTCAAAACAGGGGTCGCGACGCGCCAGGATCTGGTGGCGAAGCGGCCCTATGTGGTGGTGGGCGTGTTTGTGCTTGCGGCGATCCTGACGCCGCCCGACCCGGTCTCCCAAACGCTGATGGCGGTGCCGATGTGCGCGCTGTGGGAAATCGGCCTCCTCTTCTGCAAATGGTTTATTGAAGAAGAGGACGAAGAAGACGAAGAAGACGAGATTCAGGCCGCCGCGCTGGCCGCGCTACCAGCGTCAGAATCTTCCGCAGAGAAGGCGTAATCGCCTACAGGCGCGTAACGCCGGCATCGCTCGCCATCAGGACGATGTCGGCCGGGCGCCGGGCAAACAGGCCATTCGTCACTACGCCGGTGAGCTGATTGAGGGCGCTTTCCAGCTCGGCCGGTGCCTCAATCTTCAAGTCGTGCACGTCCAGAATCTGGTTGCCGTTGTCCGTCATGAAACCTTCGCGGAGCACCGGGCGGCCGCCCAGGGCTTCAAGCGCACGGGCCACTTGGGCGCGGGCCAGCGGAATTACCTCAATCGGCAAAGGGAAGCGCCCCAACTGGGCCACCAGCTTGCTGTCGTCGACGACGCAGACAAAGACTTTGCTGGCCGCGGCCACGATTTTCTCGCGGGTCAGCGCGCCGCCACCGCCTTTGATCAGGCAGCGTTCACGGGTGGTTTCGTCGGCGCCATCAACATAAACCGGCAGTTCGCCGGCGTCGTTGAGGTCAATGAGAGGAATGCCTACCGCCCGCAGTCGGGCGGCACTGGCCTCGGAACTCGCCACTGCGCCGCGCAGTCGCTCACGACGTTCCCCCAGCGCGTCGATGAAAAAGTTGGCCGTGCTGCCGGTGCCGACGCCGACGATGCAATCGTCAGGCACAAATTCGAGCGCGGCCTGCGCCACGCGACGTTTCTTTTCGTCTTGATTCATATCGCTCTCAGGGACCAGCGCGCCGCCGGTTTCTGACTTCAATGGTATCTTATGGCCATGCTCGACCAGTACCTGAAGATGATTCTCCGCGCGCCCGTGTACGACGTGGCGCGTGAAACGCCACTCGACCCTTTGCCGCTGATGAGTCAGCGTCTGGGGAACACCGTGTTGCTGAAACGCGAAGACATGCAGCCCGTGTTTTCGTACAAGCTGCGGGGCGCCTATACGCTGATGGCCGCGCTCTCAGCTGACGAGCGGGCCCGTGGGGTCATCACCGCCTCAGCCGGTAATCATGCGCAAGGCGTGGCGCTCGCCGCCCGCAAGCTCGGCATGAAAGCGCTGATCGTGATGCCTAAAACCACGCCGGAAATCAAAATCTCCGCCGTGCGGAGGCTGGAAGCCGACATCGTGCTTCACGGCAACACCTATGACGAAGCCGCCGAGCATGCCCATGAACTCGCCGCCACCCGCGGCCTGACCTACGTCTCGCCCTACGACCATCCGCTGGTGATTGCCGGCCAGGGCACCGTGGGCATGGAAATCATGCGTCAGCATACGGCGCCTCTCCACGCGATTTTTGTCCCGGTGGGCGGCGGTGGCCTGATTGCCGGTATCGCGGCCTATGTGAAGGCGCTCACGCCGGAGGTGCTCATCATCGGCGTTGAGGCCGATGAATCCGCCTGTATGGCCCGCGCGCTGGAAGCCGGTGAGCGCGTGGTCTTGGCGCGCATCGGCACCTTCGCCGACGGCGCGGCGGTGAAGCAGGTGGGCGCCGAGCCGTTCCGGATCGCCCGCGAACATGTGGACGCCGTGTTGACGGTGAGCATCGATGAAATCTGCGCGGCGGTGAAAGACATCTTTGAAGACACCCGCTCCATTGCCGAGCCCGCCGGCGCGCTGGCGCTGGCCGGGATGAAACAGTACGTGGCGCGCGAAGGCCTGACTGATAAGTCGCTGGTGGCGATTCTCTCCGGCGCCAACGTGAACTTTGACCGGCTTCGCCATATTGCCGAACTGGCAGAACTCGGCGAGCAGCGCGAGATGCTTATCGGCGCCACCATCCCCGAGCGGCCCGGCAGCTTCCGGCAGTTCTGTCATGCGCTGGGGCCGCGCGCGATTACCGAATTCAATTACCGCTATGCGGACCGCGAGCAGGCCACAGTGTTTGCAGGCGTCCAGTTGCGCAGCGGCAATCGCGACCGCGCCGAGTTGCTGGCGAGCCTCAAGGACAAAGGCTTCGCGGCGCTCGATATGTCCGACAATGAACTCGCCAAGATCCATCTCCGGCATATGGTCGGTGGCCACGGCGGGCTGCTGGGCGACGAACGCCTGCTGCGCGTGGAGTTTCCCGAGCGTCCGGGCGCGTTAATGCATTTCCTCAATCAGGTGGGCGACCGCTGGAATATCAGTCTGTTCCACTACCGCAACCACGGCGCGGCTTACGGCAGAGTACTGATCGGGATGCAGGTGCCGGCGGCGCGTGACCCCGAGTTCCGCGAATTTCTGGCGCAACTGCAGATGGACTACGTGGAGGAAGCCAACAATGTCGCCTACGACCTCTTCCTCCGCTAAACCGGCGAGCCCGGCGCTACGCGAAGCGCTGGTCACGGTCATGCAGCGTCTGGAGGCCGATGGCCTCAACCGCGCTGCGGCGGGCAATGCGAGCGTGCGCACGGAGCGCGGCATGCTCATCACGCCGACCGGCGTGGTGCCGAGCCTGCTGGCGCCACCCACGATGGTAGAGATGTCGCTCGCCGGCGAGACGCTGGATCAATTCTGGAAGCCCTCCAGCGAGTGGCGCTTCCATCGCGATATCTATCTCTCGCGGCCGGAAATCAACGCGATCGTTCACGTCCATTCCCCGTACGCCACGGCGCTGGCCTGCACCCGGCGCGACATTCCGCCGTTCCATTACATGATCGCCGCGGCCGGTGGGGCGAACGTTCGCTGCGCGCCCTACGCCACGTTCGGCACCCAGGCGCTGTCGGACCACGCGGTGGCCGCGCTCATCGACCGCCGCGCCTGCCTGTTGGCCAATCACGGGCTGATTGCGCTGGGGGCCGATCTGGAGCGGGCGCGGCGCACGGCGGTGGAAGTCGAAGAACTCGCGCGGCAGTATTTGCTGGCCGAGCAGACCGGCCATCTGGTGCTGCTGTCGGCCTCCGAAATCGACGAGGCAATTGCGATGTTTTCCAGCTATGGCCAACAAAAAACCTAGCGGTCCGTTAGACGAGTTCACGCGCCGTCCGGCGATGCGGATCGTGGTGTATTGCCCGGATCTGGCGGCGGCTCGCCTGTTCTACGAGGACACGCTGGGTTGCCGTCTGGCCAGCGTGGGCGAAGAGGCGATTACGTTCGAGTTTTTCGGCGGCAAGCTGCACGTGCAGCGTGGCGCGGGCCCGGCGGCGCAGGGCATACACACCGGCATTGCGGAATTTGGCCTTGATACCGGCTGGGAAGACTGGCACCGGGCGGTCGACCATCTGAACTACATCGGGGTGCGCTATGCCGCGCCGCCCAGTTTCACCGCGCGCGGCACGCCCGAGGAATGCGCCTATTTCTCGATTGAAGATCCGGGCGGCAATCGCCTCGGTTTCACCGCCAGCCGCGAGCCGGCCCGCTCAGAAAAATAGGCCGCGCAGTTTCTCGCCCGGGTCCGGGTCGCGCATAAAGGCTTCGCCCACCAGAAATGCGTTCACTTCCCGTTGGCGCAGACGCTCCACCTGTTCGCGGCTGTTAATGCCGGATTCGCTGATGACCAGACGGTCTGCCGGAATATCCCGCAGCAGGCCCAGCGTGGTTTCAATATCGGTGACGAAACGTTTGAGGTCGCGATTATTGATCCCGATGAGCGGCAGCCGCAGGCGCAGCGCGCGTTCGAGTTCTTCGCGGTTATGCACTTCCAGCAGCACATCCAGATCCATCCGCCGGGCGGCGTCGGCCAGTTCCTGCAGCTGCAGGTCAGAGAGGCCGGCCACAATCAGCAGCACGCAGTCCGCGCCCAGCGCGCGCGATTCCACGATCTGGTAGGGGTCGACCATGAAATCCTTGCGGATGACCGGCAGCGCGCAGGCCGCGCGGGCCGCGATGAGGTGCTCATCCGAACCCTGAAAAAAATGCTCGTCGGTGATGACCGACAAACACGCCGCGCCGCCGGCCGCATAGGACTTGGCAATCTCGGCCGGCACGTAGTGCTCGCGCATCACGCCCTTGGAGGGCGAGGCTTTTTTGCACTCGGCGATCACCGCCGGCAAGCCTTGCGCGATATTGCGCCGGAGCGCGGCCTCGAAGCCTCTGGGCGGGCTTTGCGCGGCGGCCAGCGCCTCCAGATCGGCCAGCGATCGGTGCCCGCTACGAGCGCTGACCTCGCCAAGCTTGTAGCTCATGATTTCGGCCAGGATGTCGTGGCCGGGGGCAAGGGTGGTGGTTTCGTTGCTCATGCCGGCAAGCTCTCCAGCGACTGGGAATAGCGGATGCAGTGGTGAAATTGGTCGCGAGCCGCGCCGCTGGCGATGAGCTTGCCGGCGAGAAGATAGCCCTCGCGCAGGTCTTCGGCTATCCCGCAAAGATACAGCGCCGCGCCGGCGTTCAGCGCCACGATGTCGCGCGCCGGGCCCGCTTCGCCGCCAAACACGCGCTGGATGACCGCCAGACTCTCGCCTGCATTGGCTACCGTGAGCGCGCTGAGCGGGGCCGGCGTGATCCCCAGCGTGGCCGGATCAAACTCGTAATGCGTTACCTCGCCGTGATTTAACTCGGCCACCGTGGTGGGCGCGCCGATGCTGAGTTCGTCCAGACCGTCGGCGGCGTGGACGACCATCGCCCGCTGCGTCCCGAGGCGCGCGAGCACGGCGGCGACCTTATCGACCCATTCGCGCTGGAACAGGCCCACGAGTTGCAGCGGGGCGCCGGCCGGATTGGTCAGCGGCCCGAGCGCATTAAAGAGCGTGCGAATCCCCAGCTCCCGGCGCGGCGCGGCGGCATGCCGGGTGGCGTTGTGATGCGCCTGCGCAAACATGAAGCCGAATCCGGTCTCGCGAATGGAGTCGGCGATTTGCGTGGGCGCGAGATTGAGGCGAATGCCGGCGGCTTCCAGCACGTCGGCCGAACCGCTGCTGCTCGAAACCGACCGATTGCCGTGCTTGGCCACAAAGCCGCCGCCGGCGGCGACCACGAAGGCGGCGGCGGTGGAGATATTGAAGGTGCCGCTGGCGTCGCCGCCCGTGCCGCAGGTGTCGATGAGCGGGCTGCAGGCGGATTCAACCTTGAGCGAGAGTTCGCGCATCACCGACGCCGCCGCGGTGATTTCGTCCACCGTTTCCCCCTTCATGCGCAGCGCGACCAGCAGGCCCGCGATTTGGGCCGGCGTGGCCTCGCCCGCCATGATTTGGCGCACCACGGCCAGCATGTCGTCGAAGGCGAGATCCTGATGGGCGATGGCGGCGGCGATGGCGTCTTTGATTTGCATTGCGGAGGTCTCAGGCCGCGCGGCGACCGCGGCTCAGGTTGAAAAAATTCTGGAGCAGGGCGTGCCCGTGCTCGGTCAAAATGGATTCAGGGTGAAACTGCACGCCGTACACCGGCAGTTCCCGATGCCGCACGCCCATGATTTCGTCGATGCTGCCATCGGCATGCGCGGTCCAGGCGGTGACTTCCAGACACTCCGGGCAGCTCGCTTTATCGATTACCAACGAGTGATAGCGGGTGGCAGTGTAGGGATTGCCCAAGCCTTCAAAGACATCCGTATTGCGGTGATGGATGAGCGAGGTCTTGCCATGCATGACTTCGCGCGCGTGAACAATCTTGCCGCCGAAGGCTTGCCCGATGCTTTGATGCCCGAGGCACACGCCGAGGATGGGGAACACGCCCGCCAACTCGTGCACCACCGCCAGCGACACGCCGGCCTCGTTCGGCGTGCAGGGACCTGGCGAGAGGATGATGTGGTCCGGCTGCAGGGCGCGGATCTCCGCGACCGTGATGGCGTCGTTCCGGTGCACCGCCACCGTCTCCCCCAACTCCCCGCAGTACTGCACGAGGTTGTAGGTGAAGGAGTCGTAGTTGTCGATCATGAGGACCATAGCGCGGGTCTCCTGTTGAGAGATCTGGATTTATCGCCAGGAGAAGCTGTTCGATGGCCGCTCGTGTGTGCGGTGCCGGCGGCCGTCCGACCATGAAATCTGTCGCTGGAGTACCAAACAGTACCAGGCCGGCATTTTCCCCCAGAACTGGCCACTAATGCATCTCCGCCGTTGCGCAGAGAACGGCGAAGCGCGACAACGATGCGGAGTGAGGTTCGCTGCGAGGGCGCGAGATCAGCCGATCAGGAAGTCGCCCGCGGCCAGACCGGCCGGATGGGTGCTGAGCGTGGCGAACTGCACGGGGCTGAAGGTGCTCAGGCTGCCGTCCTGATCAAAGAACAGATTGCCTGTCACGGCGTCATAGAGGATGCGGGTGGTGAATGCGCTCGCTGCGGTGCCGGTCTCGAAGGCGGCGCCGGCCAGCGCGCCGGCTGTCATCCCAAAGAACCAGTCGCGGTCGAGCAACAGAACGTCGCCGCCGGTCGCGCCCGCGCCCGCAAAGTCGCTCACGATGTCCACGTTGCCAACGCCCAGCATGGCGCTGAAGCGAAAGCTGTCCTCGCCCGCGCCGCCGCTCAAGGTGTCGTTGCCGGCATTCCCCTCCAGCACGTCGCTGCCGGCGCCGCCATCCAGGGTGTCGGCGCCCGCGTCGCCGTAGAGGGTGTCGGCGTCGGCGCCGCCCAGCAGCTGGTCCGCGCCGCCCAGCCCTGCCAGTACGTCGGCGCCGGCGCCGCCAGTCAAGGTGTTGTCGCTCGCGTCGCCGGTCAGCCTATCGGCATAGGCGCTGCCGGTAAGGTGCTCGATGTCGAGCAATACATCGTTCCCTGCGCCGCCGGTATTTTGCGCCGGCGCCTGCGCCGGACGAACGCTGCCGGTGAGGGTGAAGTTGTCGACGCGCCAGGTCGCGCCGGCGGCGTTGTTCGCACCGAGCGCCGAATCCGCGGCGCCCGTGGCGGCCAGCATGAAGTTGACCGTACCGGCGAGGGCGCTTTGAGCGCTCAAATCAAGCAGATGCACGGCGCCCGGATTGCCGCGCTGGGCGGCGCCGGCTGCCAGACTCACGCTGTTCGCACTCAGGCTCCAGCTGGTGGGGCCAAAGCCGCGATTGCCGCTCGAGCCCTGTTCCCAGAAATCAACCGACGAGAGGTCCAGCACGTAACCCTCCGCCACCGTCAGGCTGAACACAAAGGCGTTGCCGTCGTGCCAGCTCGTGGCCGCGATCGCTGTGTCCGTGACGCCCTGGCCTTTCAAGCCCGCGACTTCGAGCGCCGTACCGTCTTGCGTCGACCACGCGCCACCGCCGGAGAGCCCGCTAGGTAGCGTGCTGGCGGGATCGAGCCCCGGGTTGTTGTAGACCAGCGCATCGGTATTGAAGCGATAGCGCAGCAACACGCCGGCGGCAAGCGCCACGCTGACGCCGGCGGGCGCAGTGTCGTAACTCGCGGTATCGCTGTCGGCGCCACCAATGAGGGTGTCGTCGCCCAGACCGCCGATGAGGGTGTCGTTGCCGGCGCCGCCGTCCAGCGTGTTGTTGCCGCTGTTGCCGCTGATGCTGTTCGCGCCGCTATTGCCCGCGCCATTAATCGCCGCGCTACCGCTCAGGATCAGGTTTTCAAGCGCCGCATCCAACGCATAGCTGAAGGAGCAGGCGAGCGTATCGAGGCCGCCAGCGTCGAGCACCACGTCGCCCGCATCGTCGACCACGAACAGATCGTTGCCCTCGCCGCCGATGAGGGTGTCTGCGCCCGCCCCGCCGTCGAGGGTGTCGTCGTTGTCGCCGCCGTAGAGGGTGTCGACCCCTGCCGCGCCGAACAGCGTATCGTTGCCCGTGCCGCCATCGAGCGTGTTGTCGCCGCTGTTGCCCGTGATGAGGTTGGCGTGGGTGTTGCCCGTGCCATTGATCGAGGCCGCGCCGGTCAGGACCAAGCGCTCGAGGCCGGTGCCCAGTTGATAGGAGAGGGAGGTTTCCACCGTGTCGACGCCGGCGGAATCGCTGATGCGGTCACCCAGGTTATCGATGACATAGGTGTCGTTGCCGGCCCCGCCGATCAGGCTGTCCGCGCCAACACCGCCGTTTAACCGGTTGTTGCCGGCGTTGCCGGTCAGGCGATTGGCGAGCGCGTTGCCGGTGGCGTTGAGGGCGGCGCTACCGAGCAGGGTGAGTTGTTCAATATTGGTTGGCAGCGTGTAGCTGACGGTGCTCTTGACCAGATCTGTGCCTGAGCTGGCGGATTCCAGCACTTTGTCCAGCGCGGCGTCGACCAGATAAACATCATCCCCCGCGCCGCCGTTCAGCGTGTCGGCGCCCGCGCCGCCGTCCAGGGTGTCATTTCCGGCGCCCCCCAGCAGCAGGTCGCTGCCGGCGAGGCCGAGCAGGGTGTCGTCACCGGCCAGGCCGTTCAGGGTGTCGCGACTGCTGGTGCCGCTCAGCCGGTTTTTGGCGGAAGTGCCGGTCAGTACGGCCATGGGGGCAAGTCCTCGAAGGGGGAGATCGGCACGCGCGCTGCCACTGTGTGGTGGCGAGTATTTCAGAGACCTGAAGCTTGGGGATAGGGCTGAAACAGGCTTTTTTCAGCCTATTGCCTGCGCTTTTAGGGCTCCCACATTGCGCTGGCCTGCCCGGCGAATCCTGCCGTGAGCCCGCGTGGCCACACGCGCTGAACCGACTATGCGTCTCCCGCCCACCGCGAGGCGCTGGCAAAGCCCTCGTAAGCGTTTACACTCCGGCTTCATTTCCACGGTCATGGAATTATGGAAGAGACTCAGGTCATCAAGGCGCTCGCGGCGCTCGCTCAGCCCAGTCGCCTGCGGATTTTTCGGGCGCTGGTGGTTGCTGGGTCGCCGGGGATGACGCCGGGCATTTTGGGCGCGACCTTGGGCGTGCCGCCGGCCACCTTGTCCTTTCATCTGAAGGAGCTCGCCCATGCGGGGCTGGTTAGCCTTGAACGCAGCGGTCGCCATCTGATTTACCGCGCGGAATACGCCCACATGAACGAGCTTCTGGCCTATCTCACCGCCAACTGCTGCGAGGGCGAGCCCTGTGCGGTGGTGGCATCAACATCCTGCCCCTGCTGAAGGAGTCTGTATGAAACGCTTTCACGTCCATCTGCATGTCGCCGATCTCAACCGCAGCGTGGTGTTCTATTCCCAGCTTTTCGGGCTGCCTCCCACCCGCCTGGAAGCCGACTACGCCAAGTGGATGCTTGACGACCCGCGCGTGAATTTCGCCATTTCGACACGCGGCGAGGCGGCCGGGGTTAATCACTTTGGGTTCCAGACAGACACCGGCGAGGAACTCGCCGAGCTTAAGACCCAGTCCGCACGGGCTGAGCTGGCGCTGGTCAACGAGGGCGAGGCGGCGTGCTGTTACGCGCGCAGCGAAAAGCACTGGATCATGGACCCCTCGGGTTTGCCCTGGGAGTTCTTTCACACGCTGGGCGATATTCCGGTGTTCGGTGAGGCGCCGTCCGTCGCCACCAGCGGGTGCTGCGCGCCGGTAAGTCCGCCCAAGTCATCCTGCTGTTGAGAGCGCTGCATGGCCACCAACGTCCTCATTCTGTGTACCCATAATTCGGCCCGCAGCGTGTTGGCCGAGGGCATGCTCAACCATTGGGCCGAGCGGCTGGGGAAAGACGTGCGCGCCTACAGTGCCGGCAGTGCGCCTGGCGGGGTGGTGAATCCGCACGCGCTGGCGGTGTTGAGCCGAAGTGGCATCGATACGCGCGGCTTCCGCAGCAAGAGCTGGGATGAGTTCACCGGCAGCACCGCGCCTGCGTTGGACATCGTCATCACCGTGTGCGACAGCGCGGCGGCGGAAGTCTGCCCCCTTTTTACCGGCCGGCCCGGGTCGCCGCCCGTCAAAGTGCACTGGCCCTATCCGGATCCCTCGCGCGCGGACGGGGATGACAGCGCCAAACGGCGGGCGTTTGAACTCACCCGGCAGGCGCTGGGTTACCGCTGTTTGCAACTGTTGTCCTTGCCTCTGGCCGAGATGGACCGCGCCGCCCTGCAGTTGGCCCTGACCGACATCGCTAATCGCTAGGAGAAGTTTTCACCATGAACAACGCGAACACCCCGGACCCCGCGCCGATGAGCGTTTTTGAGCGCTACCTCACGGTCTGGGTTTTCTTATGCATTCTGGCCGGCATTGCTTTAGGGCAACTGCTGCCCGGCCCGGTGCAGGCGATCGGCGGCATGGAGGTCGCCAAGGTCAATTTGCCGGTCGGGCTGCTGATTTGGGTGATGATTATCCCCATGCTGCTGAAGGTGGACTTCGGCGCGCTCGAGCAGGTGAAAGCGCATTGGCGCGGCATCGGCGTCACGCTGTTTGTGAACTGGGCGGTGAAACCGTTTTCGATGGCGCTGCTCGGCTATGTATTTATACGGCAGGTTTTCGCGCCCTGGCTGCCCGCCGACCAAATCGACAGCTACATCGCCGGCCTCATCCTGCTGGCAGCCGCGCCGTGCACGGCAATGGTGTTTGTGTGGAGTCGCCTCACCGGCGGGCACCCGCTTTTTACGCTGTCGCAGGTGGCGCTCAACGACACCATCATGGTGTTCGCTTTTGCGCCCATTGTGGCGCTGCTACTCGGGTTGTCTTCCATCACCGTGCCATGGGCGACGCTGCTCACCTCGGTGGTGCTCTACATCGTGATTCCGGTGCTGCTCGCGCAAGTGTGGCGGGCGCGCCTGCTCAAGGCGGGCCCAGCCGCGTTTGACGCCACCCTCGCAAAGATTGGGCCGTGGTCCATCACAGCGCTGCTCGCGACGCTGGTGCTGCTGTTCGGGTTTCAGGGCGAAGCCATTCTTCAGCAACCGCTGGTAATCGCCATGCTGGCGGTGCCCATCCTGATTCAGGTGTTTTTTAACTCGGCGCTGGCCTATTGGTTGAACCGGCGGCTGGGCGAGGCACACAACGTGGCCTGCCCGTCGGCGCTGATTGGGGCCAGCAACTTTTTTGAACTGGCGGTGGCGGCGGCGATCAGCCTGTTTGGCTTCAAGTCCGGCGCGGCCTTGGCCACGGTGGTGGGCGTACTGATTGAAGTGCCGGTGATGCTGTTGGTGGTGCGTATCGTCAACCAGACCAAAGGCTGGTACGAACGGGCTTGATCTCGCCCAAGATGGGTTGCTGGCGGCCATGTTGCAGGTGCATATTCCCCGCTGCGGCGCGCCCTTTCCGCCCAGTCTTTGCGAGGTGAACTGTGTCCTACGCTCACACCATCAACGGCTCAGGCTATCGCTTCGCTGACCTCAAAACTTTGCTGGCGAAAGCCTCGCCGGCCCGATCTGGTGACTACCTCGCCGGAATAGGGGCCGCCAGCGCGGTGGAGCGCATGGCCGCCCGCCTGTGTCTGGCCGAGGTCACGCTGGCCGAGATCGTGAACAAGCCGCTGATCCCTTATGAATTGGACGAAGTCACGCGGCTCATTTGCGACCGGCACGCGGTGAGCGCGTTCGCTGAAATTGCCCATTTCACGGTGGGCGACTTCCGCAACTGGCTGCTGCTGGAATCGACCGACGAGGCGACCTTGGCGCGAATCGCGCCGGCGATCACGCCGGAGTGTGCCGCTGCCGTCTCCAAACTGATGCGCAATCAGGATTTGATTCTGGTCGCGCGCAAGTGCCGGGTGATTACCCGCTTCCGCAATACCATCGGTTTGCCCGGGCGACTCGCGGTCCGGCTGCAACCGAATCATCCGACGGACGATGTGAAAGGCGTGGCGGCGTCCATCCTTGATGGCCTGCTCTATGGTTCGGGCGACGCGGTGATTGGCATCAATCCCGCCAGCGACAGCCTGCCGGTATTGAATGGCCTGTGGCGGATGGTGGATGAGGTCATTCAGCGCTTTGAAGTGCCGACCCAGAGCTGCGTGTTGACCCACGTCACCAGCCAGATCAAAGCGATGGAAGCCGGCGCGCCCATCGATCTGGTGTTTCAATCGGTGGCCGGCACCGAGGCCGCCAATCAGAGTTTTGGGATCACCCTCGCGATGCTGAAAGAAGCCCATGAGGCGGCCTTAAGTCTCAAGCGCGGCACGGTGGGCGACAACGTGATGTATTTCGAGACCGGCCAGGGCAGCGCGCTGTCGGCCAACGCGCATCACGGCGTGGATCAGCAAACCTGCGAGGCCCGCGCGTACGCCGTGGCCCGCGAGTTCCGGCCCTTGCTGGTCAATACGGTGGTCGGGTTTATCGGCCCGGAATATCTCTACGACGGCAAACAGATTATTCGCGCGGGTTTGGAAGACCATTTCTGCGGCAAGCTGATGGGCGTGCCGCTGGGCTGCGACGTGTGCTACACGAATCACGCCGAAGCCGATCAGGACGATATGGACAATCTCCTCACCGTGCTCGCGGCGGCCGGCGTCACCTACATCATGGGGATTCCGGGCGCCGACGACATCATGCTGAACTATCAGAGCACCTCGTTTCACGATGCGCTCTACCTGCGCGAAGCCTTCGGCCTCAAACACGCCCCGGAGTTTGAAGCCTGGCTTGAGCGCATGAAACTGCTGAACGCCGCCGGGCGCCTGCAGTCGCTCGGGCCGCGCCATCCTTTGCTGACCGCTCTCACCGATATGACTCACGCCGCATGAGCGAGCAGAAACCGGTCGTCATCGAAGCCAATCCCTGGACCGAGCTCCGCCAGTTCACCGACGCCCGGATCGCGCTGGGTCGCGTGGGGTCCAGCCTGCCCACCGACGAAGTGCTGAAGTTTGGTCTGGCGCATGCGATGGCGCGCGATGCGGTGCATGCCGCGCTGGACCCCACCAGCCTCGATGCCAGCCTTGCGTCGCTCGGACTCCCCACGGTGTGGGTGCGGAGTCGCGCGCCGGACCGGGCGAGCTACCTGCTAAGACCCGATCTGGGACGCAGCATTGCCCCCGATGCCGAGCCCTCGCTGCGCGACCACAGAGGCCCTTTCGATATTGCGCTGGTCCTTGCCGACGGCTTGTCTGCGGTGGCCGTGCAGGCTCACGGCGCGCCGCTGCTGCAGGCTTTGTTGCCGCAGCTGCACCCCGCGTGGCGGGTGGCGCCGCTGGTCATCGCCACGCAGGCAAGGGTCGCGCTGGGCGACGACATTGGCGAAGCATTGGGAGCGCGTCTGGTGGTGATGCTCATCGGTGAGCGCCCGGGCCTGAGTTCGCCCGATAGCCTGGGTGCTTATCTCACTTTCAATCCCCGCCGGGGGCGTTCCGACGCCGAACGTAACTGCGTGTCGAACATCCGCCCCGCCGGCCTGCCTTACCCCGAAGCGGCCCGCAAGCTCGGCTGGTTGATCAATGAAGCCTTGCTGCGTCAACTGACGGGCGTTGAATTGAAGGATGACAGTGACGTGGCGATGGTGGCGTCCCCTGCCACGCCCGAATTGCTCGTATCCCCCGCCGCGGAAGGATAGGCCGAATCCGTTGTCGCCCGGTTTTAGTCCGGGCCTGAAACGACCCTTGCTTCGTTCTGCGAGCCATCTGGCCCGCTGCTCACTTCTGGATTGTTGTCACGAGACTGTCTTTTTAGGGCCGTGAATTGCCCATCGCGGACGCTGAGAATCGATATTTTCGCTTTCCCTTCAAAAAAACCGCCCTAATTTCCCAGACAACTTGAAAACGCTCTTAAGGATGATTTCCTTGGTGCCGATAGGAGCCCGAGCCCGGGCGTTTGGCCTCTGTTTCAGTCAGCGACCAGCGCCCGGTGCTCAACTCAGCGGCTTCCCGCAAAGCCGATTTCGACACCTGTTTACCTCTCTCTGGATCAAGGTGGCCTCGAGTGACTGAAAAACTATCCATACCCAAAGCCGATACAGGCACCGAGCAAGCCATTGCGCGCTTTGCCAAAGACCTGTCAGAACCATTGGTCCCCGTAACACCCGACACCACCAATACGCTGGTGCACCAATACCTCGTGAAGAATCCGGGCGTGGAGACCATCGCCGTTGTTCGCGACGGTGTGCCGATCGGGTTGATTAACCGCCACACGTTTATGGAAGGCTTCGGTCGTGCCTTCGGGCGCGAGCTCTTCGGTCGTGACGGCTGCACCACCTTCATGTTCGAGTATCCGCTGATCATTGAAGAAAGCGTGACGGTCGAGGCCTTGGTCAAGGCCGCACTGGATGATGGTGGCGGGGCCTTGAAGGACGGCTTTATCGTCACTCGGCAGGGGCAGTATGTGGGCATGGGTACCGGCTTCTCGCTGCTGAAATCCATGTCGGACATCGAGGCCCAAAAAACCAAGATGCTGATGTCCAGTATCAACTACGCGAGTCTTATTCAGCAGTCGCACCTCGCCGACTCTGACCGCGCACTCGCCGCTTACTTCAAAGATTACGGCATTCTTTGGGACCCACGAGATGTCGTGGGCGGTGACGCCTACTTCTTTCGCCGCACCAGCAAGGGCGTCTTGGGATGCTCGTTCGACTGTACCGGTCACGGTGTGCCGGGCGCCTTCATGACGCTCATCGTGCTGTCCTTTTTCGAACAGTACTTTGAAGAAGCCACGATCGACGAACACGCCGATCCGGGCACCGCGTTAACCAAGCTACATCAGTACGTGCGTCGCGTGCTTCAGCAGAACGACGAAGCCACGCGTAAGGCGTCGAACGACGGCCTCGACGCGTTTATGTTCACGCTCGAAGACGGCTCAACCACCATCAAGTACGCGGCGGCGAAGTTGCACCTGATTGTTGTCACGCCCGACGGTGAGGTGAGCTCCGAGGACGGGGACAAAGCCGGCATCGGCTACTTCGATACACCCGCCGACGCCGTGTGGAAAACCTACGAAATCACCGTCCCCCAAGGGTCCGTAATGACCATTGCGACCGACGGCGTGATTGACCAGGTCGGTGGCCCCAAGAACATCGCCTTCGGCAAGAAACGGATCGGTACTTTCGTCCAGAAACACATCAACCAGTCCGCGAAGGAACTGGTGACCGGCTTTCAGCAGGTTTACGTCGATTGGCAGGGCGAACAGAAACGCCGCGACGACGTCAGTATCTTCATTTTCAGACTCAACCCTTAGGCCCAAGGAATAACGATGGACATCGGTTCTTTTGCAACTTTCACGCAATACGCGCAGAAAAGTCAGGTTTTTTATTACTACCACGGCGAGTTCTCCACCCCGATTGTGGAAGCTGCGGCCCACTCACTGAAGGCCCGCATGGCGGATGAAGGCACTGCGGCGCAGAAGTCGCGCAAGCTCTTCTCCACCTTCATCGAGATGGCGCAAAACGTGATGCATTACGGGGTGCAGGCCCAAACTGCGAGCGGCCAGGACGTGGATGCCAAACTGGGCGCCATCGCGGTCGGCAAAGCCAACGACACGCAGTTCTGGATTGCCTGCGCGAATCTCGTGGCCTACGAAAGCATTCCGCGCATCAGCGCCAAGCTCCGTGAAGTGCAGACCCTGAGCCTTGAAGAGATCAAGAAGCAGTACAAGGAGCAGTTGCGCAACGACGAGCACGCCCAGAACGACGCCGTAAGCAAAGGCGCTGGTCTGGGTTTTTTGACTCTGGCGCGCGACAGCTCAGAGCCGCTCGAATTTCACTTTTTATCCGATCCCACCCGGACGGATAACGCGGCCTATTTCTTCATCAAGGCCGTGATCTAAATCACCCTGAAACCCTCCGTAACAGGACTAACCCAGTAGCAGGACTGAGACCCATGAGCGACTTTACCATCGAAGCCACCGCCGTTACCCCACAAGTGACCTTTGAAGCCGACGCGCGTCAGATGTCTTTGGAAGGCGAATGCTATCCCGAAAATCCAATGCCGTTTTTCGACGGCATCACCGCCAAGCTCGCCACTTGGTACACGGGCGCCAAGCCATCGGAGTTCATGGCTGTATTCAGGCTGCAGTACGTCAACAGTAGCTCGACCAAGGGCTTCCGCGCCTTGCTCTCCATGTTTAACGACTGGGGCAAGGACGGCACCGAAGTGCAGGTGGTGTGGGAACACGAAGAGGAAGACGACACCATGGAAGAGCTCGGACAGGATTTGGTTGAGGACTTCGGTTACATCCATCTGGAAACCGCCACGTTCTAAGCCGGTCGTCTGGCCGGACGCCACCTGCTTTGCCGATCCCGGCGAGCAGGTGAAAAACTTTGCGCCCGCCGCGGGATGAATGCGGGGCCTGTGCCAGAATTGAGACTTAAGCCTCCAATTGATTGGAGGGTGCCTCAACACAAGGTTTCAATTCCGGGGTCGCAATGTCTTCCATCGCACGGGCGCGGCAACGACGTCGCGCGGCTACGCGCTGGTGGTTCATCACTTGGCGTGTCCTGCTCGGTGCGACGTGCGTGCTCCTGCTGGCCTCGGCGGTTTATCTGCGCGCGCCGCTGTCGAACTATTTCTTTCGCTTCCCGCGCCTCACGCACGAGTTGACCGCTCTCCGCGCACAGGCGGCGCCCGTGCAGCTTGACGACGGCTGGGGCGAATATCGGGCCGTGATCCATTCGCATTCCGCGCTCTCACACGACTCGGAAGTGCCGTTCCCCAGCATCCTCGCGGCCGCGAAGGCGGCAAGCGTGGACGTCGTCTTCATGACCGACCACTGCATCGATAAAAAAGCCGACTTCAGCCTGCAGTGGGACGGACTGCACCACGAGGTTCGGTTCATTCGCGGTTGGGAACTGCATAACGGGCTGCTGATCTGGGGGCTGGCAAGTCAGGCGACCCTTGATTGCGGCGTGCCGCTCGCCGAGACCGCTGCACGGGTGGAAGGCGCAGGCGGCTTGACGGGCTTCGGGCACACCGAAATGCCGAGGCCTTATGACGTCACCGCGGTATCGGCGATGGAGATCTACAACATCCACACCGACTTTCTGGACGACAAGCTTGGCCGCATCCTGCCGCAGCTGCTGATGAATACCTGGCGCTGGCCTGAGCTCGCGATCCGCGAAATCTACGACCGCCCCGAGGCGCAGCTGAAGCTGTGGGACCGGCAGAATCGCGACCGGCGCATGAGCGGCTTTGGCGCCAACGATGCGCATCAGAACCTGGGGCTACGCCTTGAGTACACCGAGCAGGGTGGCTTGTGGCTGCGTCAGTCGAGCCGGAAATCCTTCACCGACCCGCAGCGCCCCGTCGGCCCCGTCACGCGCTGGATGCTGGCGCTGCTGTTCGGGCCGTTGATCCCCGGACGCGAACTCGTGCATCTGGATCTGGACCCCTACGAGCGCAGCCTGCGCTATGTGAATACCCATTTGCTGGCCCACGACAACACTGCGGAAGCACTCATGGACGCCCTGCGCAGCGCCCGCTGCTACGTGGCGTTTAACCTGCTCGCGGATGCCCGTGGTTTCGTCTTTTTCGCCGAGGATGGCCCGCTTCGCGCGACCATGGGCGAGAACATTGCCTGGACCCCGGCGCTCCGCCTCAAAGGCGAAGCATCGCTGCCGGCGCGCTGGACGATAGTCAAAGACGGTGAAGCGATCGCGCGCGTTGAATCCCGCACGCTGGACTGGCCGGTACCGGCGGCAGGGAACTATCGGGTGGAGTTGGCGCTACTTGTCGGCGATGAAGGTTGGCTTGACTGGATTTACGCCAATCCTGTGCGGGTGTTATCAGCCGCCAACTGATGAACCTCGCCCGCCGCTGAGCGACGGGCAAGGCCTTGGACTTAGTCGAACATCGCCACCGCGCGCGTCCAGCCGCCGGAGGCGCCTTTGATTTTGATCGGCAGGCAGGACACCACAAAGCCGTGCGAGGGCAGCTGCTCCAGATGCCGCAGTTTCTCCATGTGCGAGTAGGGCGTGTCGATCCCGGCGTAATGCCCTTCCCAGATGATGCGGGGGTCCTTGGTGGCGAGCCAGCGCTCCAGCGTTTTGGAGAACGGTGCGTCCCAGCTCCAGCCGTCGATCCCCGTCACGCGTACGCCCTGTTCGGTGAGCCAGTGGGTGGCTTCGCGACCAACGCCGCAGCCCGAATGGATGTATTGGTCGGTGCCATACATCTCACCGGCGCGGGTGTTCACCAGCACGATGTCCATGGGCGCTAGTTCGTAGCCAATGCGTTTCAGTTCCGCCTGAACGTCCGCCGCGGTGGCGACATAACCATCCTCGAAGTGCCTGAAATCCAGCTTCACCCCGGGGCGGAAGTACCAGTCCAGCGGCATCTGATCGATGGTGGGCATGGGATTGCCCTTGGAGTCGACCGAGTTGTAGTGATACGGCGCGTCCATATGGGTGCCGTTATGCGTGGTCAGCGAAATGTGCTCAATCGCCCAGCCTTCGCCGCCGGGCAGGTCTTCTTCCTTCAGCCCCGGAAACAGCTCGCACATGAGCTTGGCGTTTTCTTTGCCGGTGACGTAGCGAATCGAGGGGCGCATGAACGGCGGGTCAACCACGGTGTCGTTATCGAGCGGTTGGGAAATATCTACGATCCGCGAGGGTAGTTTCATCGACAAACTCCTGTCTTCTTCGAGTGTGGCTGCAGAGCGGCGATTCTAGCCGTGCCTCGGGCCTTGTGCCTGCGCCGATGTGAAACAAGTTTGCGCGAGAATGCAGAGACTCCCCACCGAGGAAACCTTATGCAACGTCGCCTTGGCCACAACGGCCCCTTCGTCAGCGCAGTCGGACTGGGGCTCGCTGATTTTGCCGCCGGCCCGGGTCGCATTGCGCGCACGCTGTTCGCGCCGCTCGATCAGGCCGCAAAAACGGCGGTCATCAAAACCGCGCTGGACGGCGGCATCAACTGGTTTGATACGGCGGAAATGTATGGCTTCGGGGTCTCTGAGCGTTCGCTTGCGGCGGCCCTGCGCAGCCTCAATATCGCACCGGCGAGCGTGATGATCGCCAACAAATGGTTTCCGCTATTCAGAACGTCGCGCAGCATCCCGGCCACGATCGACGCCCGCTTGTCGGCGCTGAACGGCTATCCGATCGGGCTGTACATGGTGCATCACCCCTACGGCTTTTCCTCCGCCGCCAGCGAAATGAAAGCGATGGCGACGCTCGCAAAAAAAGGCTTAATCAGCGCGGTGGGCGTGAGTAATTTCAGCGCACGCGCGATGCGTCAGGCGCATCAGACGCTGGCCAATCTGGGGCTGCCGCTGGTGGCCAATGAACTGCGTTTCAATCTGCTGCACCGTGGGCTCGAGACCAACGGCGTGCTCGAGACCGCGCGGGAGTTAGGCATCAGCGTGATTGCCTATAGTCCGCTGGCCAAGGGCTTTCTGAGCGGGCGGTTTCATCGCGATCCGACGGCGCTTGCGACGCAAGGCCTACGGCGCCGCTTGATGATGCCGCAGGACATCACGCGCACAGCGCCCTTGATGGAGGCCCTCTCACACATCGCCGAGGCGCATGGCGTGAATGCGGCGGAGGTGGCGCTGGCGTGGGTGCTGCACCGACTCGGCGATTTGGGCCTGGCGGTGATCGGCGCGACCAAACCCTGGCAGGCCAGCGCGGCGGCATCCGCCATGGCGCTTGCCTTGAGTGATGACGAGATGGGGCTACTGACCGAGCGTTCGGACCACGCGCTCAAATGAGTCGAGGCAGGACAAGTCCGCACCGCTTGCAGTAGGCTCCGACCTAGCCCTTTCCACTCTCTGCAGCGAGGCCACCATGAGCATCGAAATCGAATACTGCGTGATGTGAAGCTACAAGCCACACGCCCTCCGTGCGAGGGATAGCTTGCAGCGTCAGGGCGCGCAGTCCGTCACATTGATCCAGGGTTCGCGCGGCATTTTCGAGATCCGCAGCGCCGGCCGGGTGATTTATTCAAAAGCCGCGACCGGGCATTTCCCCACTGACGCGGAACTCAACGCGCTGTCGGCTGAACTCGGTTAGAGGATGTCTGCAAGGAGATGAAACGCATGAGCATGTGGGCAAGTGTGCTGGCGCCGGTGTTCGTCGTCGTCGCCGTGGTGATGGTCGGACAGTTGGGCTTCTTGCGCGGCTCGCCGCCGGCCGATCTCGGCGCCCGCGACGGCTTGTTGAAAGCGCCTTCCACAACCCGCAACAGCGTGACCAGTCAGGCGAGCCGTTATCCCGATGCGCGGCAGCGGGCGTATGCGGAGATTGCGCCTCTGCGCTACACGGGCGACGCGGCTGCAGCCATCACCCGCCTCGCCGGCGTAGTCGGCGGGATGACCGGCGCCGCCTTGCGCACGGCAACGCCCGACTATCTTTACGCCACCTTCACCACCCGCTGGCTGCGCTTCGAGGACGATGTCGAGTTCGTGGTGAGTCCGGCCGAAGGGCTCATTCATGTGCGCTCGGCCTCGCGCCTTGGCGCTGAAGATTTCGGCACCAATCGTCGGCGCATCGAGGCCATTCGCATGGCGTTCGAGCACGCGCAATAGGCGCTATTTCCGCTCGTCATTTCGCTCCGGAGGTTCTCGCATGAAACTCGACAAGCCGCGCGTGCTGCCGCGTGACCAGTCCACCTGGGACGACACCACGCGCAACGCGCTCCGCGACATCAGAATCGGCACGGGCGAAATGCCCAATATCTTCAAGACGCTCGCGCACCATCCTGATTTGATGAAGCGCTGGCTGGTGTTCGGCAATCACGTGTTGTTCAAATCCACGCTCCCGGCGCGTGAACGCGAACTGGTGATTCTGCGCATTGGCTGGCTGTGTGAGGCGGAGTACGAGTGGGCGCAGCACGTGCGTATCGGCAAACAGTGCGGTCTGACCGACGATGAAATTCATCGGATCAAGATTGGGCACACCGCTCGCGGCTGGGAGGCGCGCGACGTCCTGCTCCTGAAGGCAGTCGACGAATTACACAAGGACGCCTTCATTACCGACCCCACCTTTGCCGGCTTGGCCGCGCACTACACCACCCAGCAGCTGATGGATTTGGTGTTCGCGATCGGTCAATACAATCTGGTGTCGATGGTGCTCAATACTTTTGGCGTGCAGCTTGACGACGACCTCGACACGTCTTTCGCCAATACCTGAACCCAAGCGATCAGCCGCGGCCCACCAGCGGCATTTTGCTGGCCATGATCGTCGTAAACAGCACATTGGCGCCGAGCGGCAGCGAGGCCATGTGGAACACCGCCTCGGCGACGTGGCTCACGTCCATGCGGTCTTCCGCTTGCAGGCTGCCATCGGCCTGACGCACCCCGCTGGCCATCGCGGCCGTCATTTCGGTCACCGCATTGCCGATGTCGATCTGACCGCAGGCAATCTCAAAGGGCCTGCCATCCAGCGCCAGCGTTTTGGTCAGGCCGGTGATGGCGTGCTTGGTGCTGGTATAGGCCACCGAGCCGGGGCGCGGCGCCTGGGCCGAAATCGATCCGTTATTGATGATCCGTCCGCCCTGCGGCGACTGCGTGCGCATTTGGCGAAATGCGGCGCGGGCGCAGAGAAACATGCCGGTGAGATTCACCGACAGCGTCTCCTGCCAGGCCTCAAGCGTGATCTCGTCAATCAAGCCGGAGGGCCCGAAACGGCCGGCATTGTTGAACAACACGTCGATCCGGCCGAAGGCCTCGGCGGTGGCGGCAAACGCGCGGGCAACGGCGGGCTCATCGGTGACGTCGGTCGGCAGCGCCAGTGCGTTGGGCCACTGTTCTTGCGTTTCTTCCAGCGCCTCCCGGCGTCTGGCTAACAGAGCAACGTTCCAGCCCGCGCGGAGAAAACGTTCGGCGGTCGCGCGGCCGATGCCGGCACTGGCGCCCGTGACGAGAAGGGTTTGCGGCATGCGGGATCCTCTGTGGGCGGATGAGAAAGCAGAGCCTAGGGCGAATGTCCTGCGGCGGGAAGTTGTTTGCTGGGCGCCACCGGGTCGCGTCCCTACAATGGCCCGATGAACCCCACCGCCGTGTCCGAGCTTGCCGTGCCCGGTTTGCGTTATCGCATTGCCGCGCTGGGCCTCGCGCAAATCACGGCGTGGGGGACTTTGTACTACGCGATTGCGGTGCTGGCCGCGCCGATGGGCGCGTCCCTCCAACTCTCGCCGACGGTGATCTACGGCGGCTTTTCGGTGGCGCTGTTGGCGTCGGGCTTTATCTCGCCGTGGGTCGGGCGACGCATCGACCGGGATGGCGGACGCTCAACGCTCATGCTGGCGGCGCTGCTGGGCGGTCTCGCGTTTGCGGTGCTCGGCGCGGCGGAAAGCGTTGCCGCCTATTTCTGCGCCTGGTTACTCGCCGGCCTTGCCATGGGCTGCGGGCTTTACGACGCTGTTTTGGCGGTGCTTAACCGGCTTGCGCCCGGCGCTGGCTATCGTCGTGCGGTCACCGGACTCACGCTCTTTGGCGGCTTTGCCAGCACGGTGTTCTGGCCGCTCACGCACTGCTTGGTGACCTACGCCGACTGGCGTACGGCCTGCTGGATTTATGCCTTGCTGCAATGGGGCTTTTGTTTGCCCTTGTATCGTTGGGCGGTGCCCGTCTTGAAGGTCGTTCCCCTGCCGGTCAGCGCGACGGCAGCCCCTCCGCCGACACCCCGCTCATCCCGGCGCTTTGTGGCGCTGGCGGCGGCCTTCGCCTTGGTCAGCTTTGCCTTTTCGGTGCTCTCGGCACATCTCATTGAGTTGCTCGGTGAGGCGCACCTCAGCGTCGCGGATGCGGTCGCGGTCGGGGCCGCGTTTGGCCCCATGCAGGTGTTGGCGCGAATGGTCGAGTTTGGGCTCGCGCCACATTCACGGGCGGTGACGGTGGGTCGCGTGGCCTTCGGTTTGATGGCGGTCGCCTTGCTAACGCTGTCCCTGATCGACGGCCAACGCTGGCTGGCCTTCACCTTTGCGCTGCTCTACGGCGCGAGCAACGGCATTTTGACCATCGTGCGCGGCACGGTGCCGGCGGAATTGTTCGGACGGGAGCACTACGGCGCGCTGTTGGGGACGCTGGCCTTGCCCTCATTCGTGGCCAAAGCCATCGCGCCGCTGCTGTTCGCGCTGACCCTCAGCGCTGGCGTCAGTCACGCCCACGCGATGCTGGGTCTGGCGGCGGCGGGGGCGCTGGCGCTTATCAGCTTCGAGATCGCGCGGTATCGCGCTTAACGGGTTTCGGTTTTGGTTTCGCCGCAACGCTGGCATTTGAGGACGGTCACCAGCTTGCCCGACTTCACGTCGAAAGGTTTCCGCTGCCAGATTTCCCATTTGTGAAAGCCTTCGCGGCACAGCGTTTTGGCTTTGGCGCGTTCGCCCGGTTTGCGCGGTCGGAATTCAACGACGTCACCCATCCCTGATCTCCTGCTAGTTGGCGGCCTCCCACATCACCCATTCCTGTTTGCTGGCGGCTTTCTCAAGCATCTCCAGCAAAGGCAACGCGCGTTGGCGCAGGGAGACTTCGGGTTCGCGCGCGGTGTCGTCTTCATCGTCTGCCTTGCGCGGGGCTTGCGCAAGCGCGGCAGCGGCATCAAGTCCGGCGCGCAGACGGTCGCGGGCGGCGGGCAGATCTTCGGCCTGCAGGGCACTGGGGATCCGGCCCGAGACGCCCATCAGGCCGAGCAGTGTTTCTGCCACTGCGCCAAACATCAGTAAGTCGTGGGAAGCGGGACTGCGAAAGCGAATAAGCATGGGATCACCAGAGGGTATGGCCGAGATCAAAATCGTGTTGCCCCTCGGCGGCGTGTCCCGCTACCAGCCACAGCGGGTGGTCGGCGTAGGCTGCGGCGCCGAGGGTCCGCGATCGATCGAAGCGTTGCCGGGTTGGGAAGTAGTGCACCAACAGCAGGGCGCTCCGCTCGGCCGCGCCCGTGGCGAATGATTGCTGAACCAGATTGCCCTGCAGCAGCGCGACCTGACCCGCTTCCAGCGCAAGTTCTGCGCAACTAAAGGCCTCAACCCGGGGTGCTGGATTGCTCAGCGTCTGCGGCGGCCAATCGCTGGCCTCGTCTTGATGCGGGAGGGGCCCAAGCACGTTAGACCCCGTGCGCACGCGCAGGCCGGCGACGGGCGGCTCCAGATCATCCAGCGCGATACCGCAGGTGAGGAGGTCGGCGTCCACCGGCCAGCAGGCGCCGGGCTGATACCAGGGCGTGGTCGATTCCTGCGACGGCCATCCACATTGCAGTGTCCCGCCGGCCAGCATGAGGTCTGGCCCCAGCAGCGGGGCGACGAGTTCGCAGAGGTTGCGATGACTCAGATAGTCGAAGAATTCCCGGGCCAGATCGATTTGATCGTCAATCTGCCCGGGCACATGGGGCTGCCGGATAAACGCCGGCTGCTCATAGGCATGCAAGGACAGCAGCCGCTCCAGAGTGTCCTGTATCTGGAGCAACTGCGCGGTCGGCAAGCGCCACGCGGGCACCACGTAGCCGCGCGCGCGAAAGTGTCGCAGCTCATCGACGCTTAAGGTAGGCACATTGCGGTAAGCGTCGTAGCGGCTCATGGCGACTTAGCAGGCTTCGAACAAGCCGGCCGCGCCCATGCCTTTGCCGATGCACATCGACACGATGCCGAGCTTCTTCTTACGGCGCTGCAGTTCACGCAGCACCACGCCGGTCAGGCGCGAGCCGGTCATGCCGAAGGGGTGGCCAATGGCAATCGAGCCGCCGTTCACGTTGTAGATCTCGTTGTCGATGCCGAGCGCATCGCGGCAGTACAGACACTGCGAGGCGAAGGCTTCGTTGAGTTCGATGAGGTCGATGTCGGACAGCGACAGGCCCTTGAACTTCAGCAGCTTCGGGATCGCGAACACCGGGCCGATGCCCATTTCATCCGGATCGCAGCCGGCGACGGCGAAGCCCCGGAAATACGCCAGCGGGGTCAGGCCCAGCTGCTGGGCGCGTTTTTCCGACATCAGCAGCGTCATCGACGCGCCGTCTGAAAGCTGCGAGGAGTTCCCCGCCGTGACCGAGCCACCTTCTTCAAAGGCCGGCGGCAGCGAGGCCAGGCTCTGGATGACGGTGTCGGGGCGGTTGCATTCGTCGCGGTCGACGACGCCGTCGACCACCACGCTCTCGCCGGTGTCTTTGCTGATGACCTTCTTCCATTTCACGGCCATCGGCGCGATTTCATCCGCCACGTAGCCGGCCTGCACGGCCGCCGCGTAGCGCTGCTGGCTCTGGACGGAGTATTCGTCCTGCATCTCGCGGGTGACCTTGTAGCGACGGGCGACGACCTCGGCGGTGTTGCCCATCGGCATGTAAATAGACGGCAGGTGTTCCATCAGCCAGGGCTGGTCGGAGAATTTGGCCGGGGTGCCGCGCTCCAGACCCGTGATGGATTCCACGCCGCCGGCGATCGCGATCTCGGCGCAGCCGCTGGCAATCTGGGTGGCGGCGATGGAAATGGCGTTCAGACCCGAGGAGCAGGCGCGGCTGATGGTCGCGGCCGCAACGCTCAGCGGCAACTTCGAGAGCGCCACGCCGTGGCGGGCCATATTGCCGGTTTGCTCGCCCACCTGACGCGCCACGCCCACCACCACGTCGTCTACTTCCGCCGGATCAATCGCCGGATTGCGGGCCAGCAGCGCATCGATGCAATGGGCCACCATTTCGTCCGCGCGGGTGAGGTTGAAGGTGCCGCGATGCGCCTTGGCGAGTCCGGTGCGGATGTTGTCGACGATGACGACCTGAGACATGAAGATTCTCCCTGCAAGATTGTTGGAATGAGTGAGGCGGCCGGTAAGGCTTGCGCGCCGCGCGAGACGCCACAGGATCGTCTCCCCGGCGCGCAGTGGCAAGCCAACCCAAAGCCGTCAATGCTGCGTCAACGCAGTTTCCGCGCTTCTCGCGCTGGCGGCCCTGCACCCGCGCCCTTAAAATCCCGGCAACTCCCACTCCATCGAGGCTAGCCGTGACCCAATTCGAGCAACAGATTCAGAAATTCCGCACCCAAGATGGTTTCATCGCTGCGCTCGACCAGAGCGGCGGCAGCACGCCCAAGGCGCTGCGTCTGTACGGCGTGCCGGAAAGCGCCTACTCCGGCGAAGAAGAGATGTACCGCATGGTCCACGCCATGCGCACCCGCATCATCACCACCCCGGCTTTCAACGGCGACCGCATTCTGGCCGCCATCCTGTTCGAGAACACCATGGACCGCGAGATTGAAGGTCGCTCAACGGCGGACTATCTCTGGAACGTGAAGCGCGTGGCGCCGATGCTGAAAATCGACAAGGGTCTGGCGGACGAGGCCAACGGCGTGCAGCTGATGAAGCCCAATCCC
This sequence comes from Klebsiella pneumoniae, assembly GCA_945876945.1. Taxonomy (GTDB): domain Bacteria; phylum Pseudomonadota; class Gammaproteobacteria. Next base: position 4,063 of record CAMCQE010000005.1, on the reverse strand, counting down.
GGCCTCGACGCCCTGCTCGACAAAGCCAAGGCCAAAGGCATTTTCGGCACCAAGATGCGCTCGGTGATTCAGCAGGCCAACGCCGCCGGCATTCAGGCGGTGGTGGACCAGCAGTTTGAAGTGGCCCGCCAGATTATCGCCAAGGGCCTGGTGCCCATCGTCGAGCCCGAAGTCGACATCCACTGCCCGGACAAGGCCGCGGCCGAGAAACTGCTCAAAGCCGCGCTGCTGGCAGGGCTCGATAAGCTCCCGGCCAATGAGCTGGTGATTCTCAAACTCACCCTGCCCGAAGAAGACAATCTCTATCTCGACTGCATCAAGCACCGCAACGTGCTGAAAGTGGTGGCGCTGTCGGGTGGTTATCCGCGTGAGGAATCAAACGCGCGTCTGGCCCGCCAGACCGCGATGGTGGCAAGTTTCTCGCGCGCGTTGAGCGAAGGCCTCTCGGCCCAGCAGTCGGATGGAGAATTCGACGCGACCATGAACGCGTCCATCCAGAGCATTTTCGAAGCCTCGAAGTTCAAGGCCTGAGCGAGCGACTCAGCGCCGCGCGGCTGTTCTAGCTCGCGGCGCTTCTCGTCTTAGCTCGCGGCGCTTCTCGTCTTAGCTCGCGGCGCGTTGGTCTAGCTCGCGGCGCGGGCTTCCAGAATCGCCACTGCCGGTAGCGTTTTGCCTTCGAGGTATTCGAGGAAGGCGCCACCGGCGGTGGAAATGTAGGACACCTCGTCCGCAATCCCGAACTTGGCGATCGCCGCCAGCGTGTCGCCGCCGCCGGCGATCGAGAACGCGGTCGACTCGGCAATCGCCTCGGCCAGCGCCTTGGTGCCGCCGGCAAATTGCTCAAACTCAAACACGCCCAAAGGCCCGTTCCACACGATGGTGCCGGCAGATTTCAGAATCTCCGCGAAGCGCGCGGCGGTCGCCGGCCCGATGTCGAGAATCATGTCGTCGGCCGCGATCTCGGCGACCGCTTTGGTGGTCGCCACGGCAGTCTCCGCAAACTCCTTGCCGAACACCACGTCCAGCAGCAACGGCACTTCCGCGCCGCGCGCCTTGGCCGTGTCCATGATGCGGCGGGCGGTGTCGAGCATGTCGTTCTCGCACAGCGACTTGCCGATTTCCGCGCCGGTCGCGCGGAGGAAGGTGTTGGCAATGCCGCCGCCCACGATGAGCTGGTCGACCTTGCCGAGCAGGGCCTCCAGCACCTCGAGTTTGGTCGAGACTTTGGAGCCGCCGACGATCGCCACCAGCGGCCGCTTTGGCGCGTGGAGCGCGAGTTTCAGCGCGTCGATTTCGGCCTTCATCAGCGGGCCGGCGCAGGCCACCGGGGCAAACTTCGCCACGCCGTGGGTGGACGCCTGCGCCCGATGCGCGGTGGCGAAGGCGTCGTTCACAAACACATCGCACAGAGCCGCCATCTTGCGGGCCAGCGCCTCGTCGTCTTTTTCTTCCCCTACCTGAAAGCGCACGTTTTCGCACAGCACGACTTCGCCGGGGGCGCAGTCCACGCCCTCCAGCCAGTTGGCGATGAGCCGTACCGGCTGGCCGAGCAGGGCGCCGAGGGCTTCGGCGACCGGGGCAAGCGACGAGGCCTCATCGAACACGCCTTCTTTCGGCCGGCCAAGATGCGAGAGCACGATCACGCGGGCACCGGCCTTGACCGCCGCTTGCAGCGTCGGCAGCCCGGCGCGCAGGCGAGTGTCATCGGTAATGCGACCGTTTTTCAGCGGAACGTTGAAGTCCTCGCGAATCAGCACCCGCTTGCCGGCGAGGTCGAGCTCTCCCATCGCGCGCATGTCAGGCACTCGCCTTCATCAGCGCCAGCGAGGTGTCCAGCATGCGGTTGGAGAAACCCCACTCGTTGTCGTACCAGGACATGACTTTCACCAGCGTGCCGTCGATGACCTTGGTTTCGGAGAGTTCAACGATGGAAGACGCCGGGTTGTGGTTGAAGTCGATCGACACCAGCGGCTCTTCGTTAATTTCCAGCACGCCTTTGAGTTCGCCGGCGGCGGCTTCTTTCAGAATCGCGGTGATTTCTTTCTTGTCCGTGGGGCGCGAGGCGCGGAAGGTCAAATCCACCATCGAGACGTTGATGGTGGGCACGCGCACCGCGAGGCCGTCGAGCTTGCCGTTCAAATCCGGCAACACCAGACCCACCGCGGCGGCGGCGCCGGTCTTGGTCGGGATCATCGACATCGTGGCGGAGCGCGCCCGGCGCAGATCCTTGTGATAGACGTCCGTCAGCACCTGATCGTTGGTGTAGGAGTGGATGGTGGTCATGAGGCCCGATTCCACGCCAATTTTCTCGTGCAGCGGCTTGACCAGCGGCGCGAGGCAGTTGGTGGTGCAGGACGCGTTGGAGATGATTTCGTCGGAGGCCTTCAGCGACTTGTGATTCACGCCGTACACGATGGTGGCGTCGACGGTGTCGCTGGCCGGCGCGGAGATAATCACCTTCTTGGCGCCGCCCTTTAAGTGCAGGCTGGCTTTCTCGCGGGTGGTGAACAGGCCCGTGCATTCAAACACCACGTCGACCTTCAACTCGCCCCAGGGCAGCTTGGCCGGATCGCGCTCGGCCAGCACGCGGATCTTGTCGCCGTTGACCACCATGTACTCGCCGTCCACTTCCACTTTGCCAGGGAATTTGCCGTGCGCGGTGTCGTAGCGGGTGAGGTGGGCATTGGTCTGGGTGTCGCCGAGGTCGTTAATGGCCACGATCTGGATTTCGCCGGTGCGCCCGGACTCATACAGCGCGCGCAGTACGTTGCGACCGATACGACCATAACCGTTAATGCCAACTCGAATGCTCATGGGGACTGTCTCCTGCGTTGTCTTGTGTCGTTTATCCGATAGTGCGCGTGCCGAAGGCGCTAATTCTTGAGGTAGGCGCCAATTTGCGCCAATACCGCGTCTTTGCCGAAGCCAAAATGCTTGAACAGCGCACCCGCCGGGGCCGAGGCGCCAAAACTCTCCATGCCGATGACCAGACCGTCGAGCCCCACGAAGCGATACCAGTAGTCGGCGATGCCGGCTTCCAGCGCCACGCGGTGGCGGATGGCGGTGGGCAGGACGGACTCGCGATAGGCGGCGTCCTGGCGGAGGAAGGCGTCGGTGCTCGGCATCGACACCACGCGCACCGCGTGACCCGCCTCGTTCAGGGCGCGCGCGGCGTCCACCGCGAGACTCACCTCGGAGCCGGTGGCGATGAGAATGGCCTGCGGCGCGCTGGCCGGTTCCAGCAATACATAGCCGCCGCGGCTGATGTTCGCCAATTGGGCATCGTCGCGCGCCTGCGGCGGCAAGCCCTGACGGGTAAGAATGAGGGCGGTGGGGCCGTCCTGACGTTCGACGGCGGCAATCCACGCGGCGGTGGTTTCCGCGTTGTCGCAAGGCCGCCAGACCGCGCAGTTGGGGATGAGCCGCAGCGAGGCGGTGTGTTCCACCGGCTGGTGGGTGGGGCCGTCTTCGCCCAGCCCGATCGAATCATGCGTCAGCACATAAATGGCGCGCTGGTTCATCAGCGCCGCCATGCGGATGGCGTTCCGCGCGTAGTCGGAAAACACCAGGAAGGTGCCGCCGTAGGGAATGAAGCCGCCGTGCAGCGACAGCCCGTTCATCGCCGCCGCCATCGCAAATTCGCGTACCCCGTAGTTCACGTAGTTGCCGCCCGCATTCGCGGCGGTAACGGTGCGGCTGCCCGCCCAGTGGGTGAGGTTCGACTCCGCCAAATCGGCCGAGCCGCCCACCAACTCCGGCAACAGGGGGCCGAGTTTTTCCAGCGCGAGCTGGGAAGATTTGCGGGTGGCGTTGGCGGCGGTGCTGGCCTGCGCCTCACTCAGAATGTCGGCCACGGCCGTGGCCCAGTGGGCGGGCAGTTCGCCCTGGGTGCGGCGGGTGAATTCGGCGGCGAGTTCGGCGTGGCTGGCGGCGTAGGCGTCAAACAGGGTTTGCCATTCGGCTTCCGCTGCCGCGCCGCGCGGGCGGCCATCCCAGGCGGCGTAGATGTCGGCCGGGATCTCGAACGCCGGGTGCGTCCAGCCGAGCTGTTCGCGGGTGGCCA
>CAMCQE010000004.1 GCA_945876945.1 Klebsiella pneumoniae | reverse complement strand
TCTGCACGCCCACAGCACGGCCTCCGATGGCTGGCTGCCGATTCAGGAACTCTGCGACCGCGCGGCGAAGTGCGGCGTGGATTTGTTCTGCGTTACCGACCACGACACGCTGCCCACCGCCAATCTGCAGGTCACCGGCAGCGCAATGCGGGTGCTGCCGGGCATCGAACTCTCCGCCCAATGGCGTGGCCGCGTGGTGCACGTGCTAGGGCTTAATCTGGGTAACCGACCGGACGGTGGACTGGCAAGCGGTGTGGCCGAACTGCGTCAGCGGCGCGATGAACGGGGCCGGACAATCGGCGAGCGCCTGCGCAAGCGCGGTATTGAAGACGCTTATGAAGGCGCCAAACGCATCGCGGGCCAGGGGGTATTGGGCCGGCCGCACTTCGCGCGGTTTCTGGTGGAGACCGGGAAAGCGCGCACCGTTGACGATGCCTTTCGCCGCTGGCTCGGCGACACCGCGATGAGCAATAGCGCGCTCACCTGGGCGCCGGTGGAAGATGCGGTGCGCTGGATTGTGGAAGACGGCGGGACTGCAGTGCTCGCGCATCCGGCCAAATACCAGTTCACGCATTCCAAACTGCGCGAGTTGATTGAATGTTTCAAAGAAGCCGGCGGCAGCGGACTGGAAGTGGCCTGCGGCATGCAAACGCCGGCCACCACCCGCCAGCTGGCTGAACTCTGCCGGCGCTACGACCTGAGCGCCTCGGCCGGTTCCGACTACCACGGCGGTCCGCAGGACCATGCCCGGCTGGGCCAACCCGGCCCGTTCCCCGAAGACCTCACCCCGGTATGGAGCACCTGGGCGCTGTCCTGATCCCAACCTCGTTTTGTTCTGGAGTACAGCCGCATGAAGCTTGCGGGCGTTAAAGTCGTCGACCTTTCCATGTTTTTGCCCGGGCCCCATTTCACGATGATGATGGCCGACCACGGTGCGGACGTGATCCGCATCGAGCCCCCCGGTGGTGAGCCCGCGCGACAGCTGGGCTTGAGTCAGGGCGGCCACAGCGTGTGGTTCCGTAACACCCATCGCGGCAAGCGCAGCGTGCAGCTGAACCTCAAAGACCCGCGCGGCCGGGAATTCCTGTTCAAGCTGCTGGCCGACGCCGACGTGCTGGTGGAGGGTTTTCGGCCCGGCGTGATGAAGCGCCTGGGGTTAGACTACGACACGGTTCGCGCGCACGCCCCGCAGATTGTGTATTGCTCGATTTCTGCCTTCGGCCAGACCGGTGTCTATCGCGATAAGCCCGCGCACGACATCGCCATTGAAGCGCTGGCGGGTACGCTCGACTTCCATCGCGGACGCGACGGCAAACCGACCAACCCCGGCATGCCGGCGGCCGATATGGCGGGTTCGCTCATCGCCTTCTCGGGCGTGCTGATGGCCTTGCTCCGCCAGCGGCAGACCGGGCAGGGCGATTACGTCGACATCGCCCTGCACGACTCGGTGCTGGCATGGACCAGCAACTACGCCGGACCTGCGTTTGTGGAGCAGCGCGGTCACGATGTGCCCATGGAGCGTAACTGGGGCGGCGCGGCGTTCTACAACATTTACGCCACGGCCGACGCCAAGCATCTGGTGCTGGGCGGCATGGAACATCATTTCTGCGCCAATTTGCTGAATAAGGCCGGTCGGCCAGACCTCCTGCCGCTGACCCACGAAGTGCCGGGACCGGCGCAGCAGCCGGTCCGGGAATTCCTCGAATCGTTTTTTGCGCAGGAGACGTTGGCCCACTGGCTGGACTGGCTGGCAGATATCGATGTCTGCTACGCGCCGCTGCGCACCCTCTATGAAGGCTTGTATGACCCGGCCACGGCCGCGCGCGGCATGCTGGTCGAAGACGAAGCCGGGATGCCCATGCTGGGCGTGCCGGTGATGTATCGCCACGAGCCGGGCAAGCCAGGTGCGCACGTGCCGGGCATTGGTGAGCACGGGGCGGAAATCGCGCGCGCGCTGGGCTATTCAGAAGCCGAGTTAGCGGCGCTGCAGGCCGACCGCGTGCTCTAGTCCTGATAGGCCGGGTCGCGTCCCGGCCCGGCTTCCGCCAGAATGCGCTGCGTCCAGCGCCTCCTGTGCTGCTCTCCTAGCGGAAACCCATGTCACCCACGCTGAAAAATCTCCCGCGAAAATTGGTTCACGCCACGGTGACGTGGTCGGTCCGACAGGCCTGGCTGGTGCTGTTGGGCGGCGTGTTATTGACGGCCTACGCGCTGTACTACACCGCGAACAACATCAGCATCGATACCGATACCAGCGACATGATCGACGTGCGCCTGCCGCATCGGCAGGCCAATATCGCACTCGCCAAGGCCTTCCCGCATCTGCCCGGCGATGTCGTGGTCTATGCGGAGTCCGCCCACGCCGGACTCGCCGAAGACGCGGCAGACGCGCTGGTCGCCACCTTGCGTAAGCGTCCGGATATCGCCCACGCGCTTTCGCAGCCCGGTGGCGGCGAGTACTTCGCTACCCACGGTCTGCTCTATCTCTCGCCGGACGAACTCTGGACAATCGATGAACGCCTGGCGCAAGCCGCGCCGCTGCTCGGCTCGCTGGCCCACGACCAAAGCCTGAGCGGGCTTTTCCAGACCATGCGCACCGCGCTGGATCAGCCCCTCGACGCCGGCCAGCAGCAGCTGTTGCGGCGGATGTTCGACCGTCTGGCGACGACCCTCGAGGCCCCCGGCGGGCGGGCGGTGCATTGGCAGGACGAACTCTTTCCAGACCGGGGCGGCCCGCAACGCGCCTTCGTGCTGATCGACCCCGCCCGCGCCAAGACTTCTTTCCAGCCCGAGCAAGACGCGGTCGACGCGCTGCACGTGCTGCTGGGCCAAATGGCCAAAGACTGGCCCGAGGTGTCATTCCATGTGACCGGTCCGGTGCCGATGGACGGCGAAGAACTGGTCACAGTGGCCGACGACGCGGGGCTGACCACCGTGTTGTCATTTGGCGCCGTCGCGCTGGTGCTGATTTGGGGCCTGCGCTCGCCGGTGTTGGTGGTCGCGGTGTTGGTCACGCTGGCCTGTGGTCTGGTGTGGACCGCGGCGCTGGCGACCTGGTTGGTCGGCAGTCTCAACATCATCTCGGTGTGTTTTGCGGTGCTGTTTATCGGGATGGGCGTAGATTTCGGGATCCAGTTCGCCATGCGCTATCTGGAGGAGTGCGGGCATGGGAAGCGCCGTACCGAGGCATTAAGCGCGGCGGGCGATGGGGCCGGCGGGGCGCTGGTGCTGGCGGCGGTGGGGGCTGCGATCAGTTTCGCGGCCTTTGTGCCCACCAGCTATCGCGGGCTCGCGCAGTTGGGCGTGATTTCGAGTTTCAGCATGGCGCTGGCGCTGGTGGCCAATATCACACTGCTGCCGGCGCTGCTGTCGCTGGTGGGCGTGCCGCGCTTTCGTCTGCGGCGGGACGACGCCCGCCCAAGTCGGCTGGCCGCGCTGCTGGGGCGGCACGGCACCACGGTGCTGGTGGGCTCGGGCCTGCTCGCACTGTTGAGCGCGGCCTTGATGCCGCAGGTGGTATTCGATCCCAATCCCGCCAATTTGAAGGATCGCAACAGTCCTTCCGTACAGGCCTTTCTGGCGTTGGCGAACGATCCCATCAGCACGCCGTACACGATTGAAATCCTGAGTCCCTCGCTGGCCGCCGCCGATGCCAGCGCGGCCAAAATTGCCGAGCTGCCAAGCGTGGACAAAGTCATCACGCTCAACAGCCTGGTGCCCGAAGGGCAGACCGAAAAGCTGGACATCATCGACGGCATGCGCACCGCGATGACCGGGGTGATTGACGTGGCGCCGGCGGCGCAGCCCTCGGCGCAAGCGGAAGCGGCCGCGCTGCAGGCGTTCATGCGCACACTGGCCGAGCGGCAGTCGAGTTTGAGCGACGCCAAAGCGCAGGCGGCGGCGAGTCGGTTGGCCGACGCGCTCAAGCAGGTGAACGCCGAGCCGGCGCAACTCGAAGCGCGAATGCCGGCCTTGCGCGCGCAGCTGTTGGGCGATTTGCCCCAGACGCTCCAGCGTTTGCGCAAACTGCTCGACGCCAGCGCGGTCACCGTGAACGATTTGCCCGACGACCTGCAGGCCCGCTATCTCGCCCCCGACGGGCGTGCCCGTGTCGAGGTTTATCCGCGCCAGAACCTGAATGACACCGCCGCCATGCGCCAGTTTGTGCAGGAAGTGCAGGGCGCGGACGCTGGGGCCACCGGCGGGCCGGTGGAGCTCGTGATCGGCAGCGATGTGGTGATCGATGCCTGCGTCAAGGCCTCGCTGGGTGCGCTCATTCTCACCATTCTGCTCCACGCGCTGGTGCTGCACGGTTGGGTGGACGCACTGCTGGTGGCTGCGCCGCTGGTGCTGGCCATGCTGCTCACGCTGGCTACCTCGGTGTTGAGCCATTTCCCGCTCAATTTTGCCAACATCATTGCCTTGCCGCTGTTGATTGGCTTGAACAACGCCTACGGCGCTTATCTGGTCGTGCGCCGCAAGCACACCGAGGGCGTGAATCCGCTGCTGGAAAGCAGCACGCCACGCGCGGTGTGGTTTAGCGGCCTGACGGCGGTCGCGTCGTTCGGCACGCTCGCGGTTTCCAAACATCCGGGCATGGGCGGGATGGGCGTGCTCATTTCGCTGTCTTTGGCCTACGCGCTCCTGAGTGCGCTCATCATGCTGCCGGCCTTGATGGCCGCCGTGGAGCGGTGGCAGGCGCGGCACCACAAGTCCTGAAATTGATTCGTTAAAAGAGAGGAACAACTCATGATCAAGCTCTACGGTTTCCCGGTCAGTAACTATTTCAACATGGTCAAACTTGCGCTGCTGGAGAAGGGGCTCGCGTTCGAGGAAGTCGCGGCCAGACCGAGTCAGGAAGGCGCGTACAAGGCCAAGAGCCCGATGGGCAAAGTGCCGTGCATTGAAGTGGCAGAAGGCTTTATTTCGGAGACCGGCGTCATCCTCGACTATCTGGAAGAACAGCAGCCGGGGCATTTGCCGCAGTCAGCGTTCGCGCGCGCCAAGGCGCGCGAGTTGATGCGCGTACTGGAGCTCTACATCGAGCTACCGGGTCGGCGTCATTTCGGTCACGTGTTCTTTGGCGGTCCCAAGTCTGACGCCGCCGTGGAAGAAGTGCGGCCGACGGTGGAAAAAGGGCTCGTCGCCGTCCAGCAGTTGATGGGGGAGGGCGAGTGGCTGTGTGGGGATCGGTTCTCGCTGGTCGACATCTATGCTTACTACACGCTGGGCTATGCGGCGATCGCGCTGAAGGCCGTGTATGGTTGGGACATCGTGGCGGAAGTGCCGGGTCTCGGCGCGGTGCTGGAGCGCATCAAGGCGCGCGCCACGACTCAGCAGGTCGATGCGGCCCAACAGGCGGCATTTGCTGCGATGTCCGCCAAGTAAGCGAGCCCCGCAATGTCGAGAAAAGTCATCATTACCTGCGCGGTGACCGGCGCGATCCACACGCCCACCATGTCACCGTATCTGCCGATCACGGCGGAGGAAATCACCGCCGCTGCCTTGGGCGCCGCCGAAGCCGGCGCGGCCATCGTGCATCTGCATGCGCGCAAGCCGGAAGATGGACTGCCCTCGCAAGACCCGGCCCTGTTCCGCGAGTTTTGCCCGCAGATCAAGGCAGCGTCGGATGTGGTGATCAATCTCACCACCGGCGGCGCGCCGACCATGCTGGTCGAGGAACGCCTGCTGCCGGCGCTACAACTCAAGCCCGAAGTCGCTTCGCTCAATATGGGTTCGATGAATTTCGGGCTCTACGAGATGATCGGGCGCCACAAGGAATTCAAATACGACTGGGAGAAGCCGTATCTCGCCGGCAGCGAAGACCGGGTGTTTCGCAATACTTTCCGCGACATCGCCTACATCCTCGAGTCCTGCAGCGATAACCAGACGCGATTTGAAATCGAGTGCTACGACATCGGGCATTTGTACACCGCCGCGCATTTCCTCGACCGCCAGTTGATCAAACCGCCGCTGCTGATTCAGTCGGTGTTTGGTCTGCGCGGCGCGATCGGCGGACATTTTGAAGATGTGGTGCACATGCGGCGCACCGCCGATCGGCTGTTCGGCGATGACTATCTCTGGTCGGTGTTGGGCGCCGGGCGCAACCAGATCCCGATCGCCACGATGTCGGCCGCAATGGGTGGCATGGTGCGGGTAGGGCTCGAAGACTCGCTGTGGGATGGTCCCGGTAATCTTGCGCAAACCAACGCGGCGCAGGTACGCCGGATTCGCACGGTGATCGAAGCGCTGTCGCTGGAAGTGGCGACGCCGGCGGAAGCGCGGCAAATGCTCAAGCTGAAAGGGCGCGATAACGTCGACTTTTAAGGGCTGGCCGGCTGGTGAAGTCCAATCCCTGCAGCGGCCGTGATTGGCGTGCTGCGGGGTCAGGATGGCCGGGCGTCGGGCGCGCGCGCCGCACTGGCCTCAGTACTTATCGATGACCTCCCGGCCAAATTCGCGAATCAATTCGCGAGCATCGGTCCCGCACACATTCAACGCGATGTTGGTCACCCCGGCGGCTTCCAGTTCGCGGATACGGTCGATGATTTCCGGGCCAGAACCGGTGAGCGTGCCAGCTTTGATCAGTTCCGGTGTGAGATAAGCCCGTTCGCCTTCCCGCATAAACACCAGATGTCCGAGGTGCATTTCCTGGAAGCGCCGGTCCATGGCGGTTTTCATGTTCATGATGTGATTGTCGAAGTAGGCCTTGGCCTGTCCCGCGACTGAGGGCGGTGCAAACGGGCCGACCTTGATGTCGGTCGGATCCCAGTTGGTGTGCAGCAGCAGGATGGCCATTGGCCCGATCTGTTTGGCGACGCGGTCTGAAAGAATGGATTCGCCCGGCCGCAGCACGCAAGCCGAAGTCAGATTGGTGCAATACACCTCGCCCATCTCGCGTCCGGCCGCCTTGGCGGCGGCCTTGATCTGCTGGATGTTGTGCGAGATGTAGCCCGGATCAAGCCCAATCGTAACCCAGCCCTCCGCCAGTTGGCCGGTCATCTCAATGGCCTTCGGGCCGTTGGAGGCCATGTGGATCGGGATGTGGTCCTTGACGTTGATATAGCCGAGGTCCGGGTGGATGAACTTGATGTGGCGCTCGCGGCTGCCCTCGCGATACACGGCTTCGCGCCCGGATAGCAGGTCGCGAATGATCTCGATGTGTTCGCGCATGGTCTTGAGCGAGATGGGCGGCATGCCCATGACGTTGCGACCGGTGAAGCCCGTCCCCACCCCCAGAATCACTCGCCCGGGAGCAAGTTCGTTAATGGTCGCAATGGAGTGCGCGGTGACCGGCGCAATGCGGTTGCCGAGGATCGACACCAGCGTGCCGATTTTGAGGGTTTTGGTGTGGTGCGCGACCAGCGCCATGCTGGCATAGACGTCGCTGTAGCACATCTGGGAATCGTAGAACCAGGCGTGCGTGAAGCCGTAGTCCTCCGCCATTTGGGCGTCTTGCCAGCAGCGGATATAGGTCGGAAACGTGATGCCGAAATCCATGGGATGACTCTCTCTCTGTTGTGCCGGGCGCGTGATACCAGTCCCGGCGGCGGCTTTCGCGCGCAATTGTTTGACGACAGGCGGCTGCCGACACTGGCCGTGGCCCGCGCGCGTTGCGGGCTTGCGGTCGTGTCCTTACAATTCCATACGTTACCGTATGGTTCAACCCTCAGCTGCGCAAGACTGCGCCCGGAGACTCATGACTGCCACTCATGCTGACGCAAACGCTGCGTCCCCCTTGACCCTCGGCCTGTCGGGCTATGGCTATGCCGATCTGTACGACCCCGCGGCGCTGGCCCGACTCTACGGTGACTTCAAGTCGCAACTGCAGGCCGCCGATCCCGAACTCTCCGCCCGCTATGCCACGTACTGCGCCAATCAGGGCACCGGCATGACGCCGGAAGACATCTCCGCCGTACTGACCGACACCGCCCCGCACGTGGGCAGTTTCGTGGCCAAACTCTTCGGGATCGAACAGGCCTGGGGCGGGCAGCGTGCCGCCATTCGGGACGAAGACGACACGGTGCTCAAGTTCCGCAACGAATTTGTGGCGACGCTGGCCAAGCGCTTCAAAGGCCAGATCGTTGACGCTTCGCGCTTCGACAGCCTCACGGCCCTGGTGCGCAAACTCGGCGCCGCTGCCACCAGCGACGGCCGCCGTCCGGGTGACGAGGAATACGCGATTGCCCGTGCCGGTCTGATGAGCGCCGGCCTGCTTGAGGCCTCCACCACCTTTCTCGCCAATTTGCCCGAAGGCGGCGACACCACCGCGCAGTTGGCCGCCGCCGAACAGTCCTTCGCCGAGTGGGGTTTCCTCATCTCCACCGGCGCGGTGACCTGGCCGACTGCCGCGCACTGGGTGATTTTCAAAGAACCGGCCAAGACCGATGTGCAGCATCTGGTGCATTTCATCGAAAACCAGCGCAGCGGCTTCAGCACCTGGATGGGCCCGGAGAATCATCGCCGCCGTCGCGATGGTTTCAAGCTCACCGACCAGCGCTATGGCCAGCGCCACGTGCTGTACGAAGTGGATCACTGCATTTACTGCCATGACCGCGACGCCGATTCCTGCTCGAAGGGCATGCGCAACAAGAAAGACAACAGCTTCAAGGTCAACGCGCTGGGCGTGACCGCCGCCGGCTGTCCGCTGGGCGAAAAGATTTCCGAGATGCACGTGCTGAAGCGGCAGGGCGACAACATCGGCGCGCTGGCGCTGGTGGTGGTCGACAACCCGATGTGCCCGGGCACCGGTCACCGTATTTGCAACGACTGCATGAAGGGCTGCATCTACCAGAAGACCGAGCCGGTCAACATTCCGCAAATCGAAACCAACGTCCTGACCGACGTGCTGGACCTGCCCTACGGTTTCGAAATCTATGGTCTGCTCACGCGCTGGAATCCACTCAATGTGAAGCGCCCCTACATGCTGCCGTTCAATGGCCGCAAGGTGCTGGTGGTGGGCATGGGCCCGGCCGGATACACGCTTTCGCATTACCTGCTGAACGAAGGCTTTGCGGTGGTAGGCATTGACGCGCTCAAGCTTGAGCCGCTGCCGGAAAGCCTCACGGGCACGGTCGATCAGGCGCCAAATCCGGTGGCCAAATTCAAAACCTTGTATGAGGAACTCGACAGCCGCGTCGTGAGCGGTTTTGGCGGCGTGGCCGAATACGGCATCACGGTGCGCTGGGACAAGAACTTCCTGAAGGTCATCTACCTCACGCTGCTGCGCCGTCAGTCGTTCCGCGTGTTCGGCGGCGTGCGCTTTGGCGGCACCATGACGCTGGAAGATGCCTGGGACTTTGGCTTCGACCATGTGGCGCTGGCCACCGGTGCGGGCAAGCCTTCGGTCATTGGGCTGAAGGGCAATCTGGTGCGCGGCGTGCGCAAGGCGTCGGACTTCCTGATGGGCTTGCAGCTCACCGGCGCGGCCAAGGACGACTCCATGGCCAATCTGCAGGTGCGCCTGCCCTGTGGCGTCATCGGCGGCGGTCTGACCGCCATTGATACCACCACCGAACTGATGGCCTATTACCCGCGTCAGGTCGACAAGATCCTCAAGCGCTACGAAATTCTGGTGCAGGATCAGGGCGAAGAGAAAGTGCGGGCGCGCTTCGACAAGGAAGAACTGGGGATTCTTGATGAGTTCCTGAGCCACGGTAAGGCCCTGCGCGCCGAACGGGCGCGCGCCGCTGCCGCCGGAGAGGCGCCTGACTTCGCGCCCTTAATCAACGGCTGGGGCGGCGTGACGATGTTCTATCGCAAGACCATCGCCGACTCGCCGGCCTATCGCCAGAACCATGAAGAAATTAACGAAGCGCTGACCGAAGGCATTCAGCTCGCGCCGAACATGAATCCGCTGGAAACCCTGACGGATGAATTCAGCGCGCTGCGCGGGGTGATTTTCGAGAAGCTCGAAGCCGACGGCAGCAAGTCCAGGGTGGAAGTTGCCTTGCGCGGCCTGTTCGTGGCGGCGGGCACTTCGCCCAACACCATTTATCAGTCCGAAAACCCCGGCACCTTTGAACTCAACGGCAAGTTCTTCGCCCATTACGAACCGGAAACCGCCGGCGCCCAGCCGACGCTGCGTCCCGGTACCGGCGATGGCGGGCCGAAACTCGGCGAACCCGCGCCGTTCACCTCCTACCAGAAGCACGGCCGTTACGTGAGCTTCTACGGCGATAACCACCCGGTGTACGCCGGCAACGTGGTGAAGGCCATGGCGAGCGCGAAGGATGGCTATCCCTACATCGCCAATCTGTTTGCGGAAGAGCGCGCAGGTCTGGCGCCGGCTGAGCAGCCGGGTCGCGACGCGGCCATGCAGCAGTTCTTCGGCATCCTCGACGACGCACTGATTGCGCGGGTGGTGGAGGTGAATCGCCTCACCCCGACTATCGTCGAAGTCATCGCGCGTGCGCCATATGCCGCGCGTCGCTTTGAGCCCGGCCAGTTCTATCGCGTGCAGAACTTCGATTCGCGCGCCCAGCTGGTGGGTGACACCAAACTCTCCACCGAAGGCCTCGCCCTGACCGGCGCCTGGGTCAACCCGGAAGAAGGTCTGGTGTCGCTGATCGCGCTCGAAATGGGCACCTCTTCGCGCCTCCTCATGCACTTCAAGCCGGGCGAACAGCTGGTGGTGATGGGCGTGACCGGTGCGCCGACGCACATCCCGCAGAACACCACGGTGGCGATGGTCGGCGGTGGTCTGGGCAACGCGGTGTTGTTCTCCATCGGCAAGGCGCTGCGTGCGGCCGGCAACAAGGTGGTGTATTTCGCGGGCTACAAGAAGGCGATCGACGTCTTCAAGGTCAGCGATATCGAAGCCGCCGCCGACGTGGTGGTGTGGTGCTGCGACCCGGGTCCGGGCGTGGAAGCCATCACCCCCAATCGTCCGCAGGACAAGACCTTTGTGGGCAATATCCTCGAGACGATGGTGGCCTACGCCAGCGGCGCGCTGGGTGAGGTGACGATCCCGCTGTCGGACGCCGAGGAAATGGTGGTCATTGGCTCCGACGGCATGATGAACGCCGTGAAGAAAGCTCGCAGCGGCATGTTGGCGCCCTACCTCAAAGAGGGTCATCAGGCGATTGGGTCTATCAACTCGCCGATGCAGTGCATGATGAAAGGCGTTTGCGCGCAGTGCATGTGCCGACAGGTGGATCCGAAGACCGGCGAAGAGAGCTTTGTGTATTCCTGCTTCAATCAGGATCAGCCGCTCGATCTCGTGGACTTCGACCACCTGCGGGCGCGCCTGCGTCAGAACACGGTGCAGGAAAAGCTTTCCAACCAGTGGCTGGATCGCTTGTTGGCGCACTAGGGGAACGCCGCCAACAGGCAGCGCTTTCTGCGGCACAGGGACGTGCCATTAACGTCGATGCGCCTCAGGCATCGACAATGGAGGAAAGCAAAACCCACCGTTTTGCTTTCCGACAGCGGCGAAGCTTCAGGCTGGACTTGTTAATCGTTGCCCGGCAATCAAGGCGGATCCGCTGACGCGGCGGCGGGTGGCGTGAGTCTAGAACTGCCAGAGCAGGCTGAGCGTCAGGCTGAACTGGTGATAGGTGTTATCCCCGTCTGCTAGCGCCACCAGGCCATCGCCGACCAGATCCAGCGACCAGCCTTCTGCCAACAAATAATTGAGCCCAAGCGCCGGGCTTAGCGTGAGTCCGTCGATGCGATAAGCGCGCCGTGGCGTGTCGCCGAAGGCAAAATCGAAACCCCGGCTGATGGCGCTGGCGCTGCTTAAGGCCTTGCGATTGGGCACCTTGCTGACCGTGACCAAATCCCCGCTGCGGGCGGTAAATCCACCGTAGACCAGCCAGCGCTCGTCCAGCTGGAAGTCGAGTTGCACAAAGCCTTCGTGGTTTTCGAGATCGAACACCGCTTCTTTTTCCGCCCGCCGTACCCGCCAGCGATAGCCAAGCCGCGCGTCCAGCTGCTCGGTAAGGCGTTGCCCGAGCGTCAGTCCGCCCAGCACTTCGCCGCCATCCCGCATCACGCTGTCTGCGTGCTGTAGCGCGCGGGCCGAGAAGCCGGCTTCGACCCAGGGCGCGCTGAAATCAGGCCCCATTCGATAGCGATAGCGGAGCCCTGCGGACGGCGCGAACTCGCTGAGTGCCGCGTGTTGGGTCCAGATTTGAGCGGTGAGCCCCACATCCCAGCGCAGCGTGCTGCGAGACGTTTCCAGTGCCGGGGCGCTGAGGTGAGCGCTGAGCTCAAAGGCAGTGTCGGGGATGCGGTCGCCGCTGCGCTCGGCGCGGGAGAGGTTGTCGTCGTAATGGACCGCAAGGCCGAGGTCGGATTCATAGGCGGCCAGGGTGGCGGGCGGCAGCGCCGCGACGGCGAAGAAAAGTGGAATAGCAAGGCGCAAAACGGGGGGCCTCCGGCTATGCTTGGGGCTTCAATTATGAAGGTTCGAGCGCCGCGATTTGAAGCGGCGGAGTAGTTGAGGGAGTTAGATGCGCGCTCACGATGAAGAAGTCGATCCGGCTCGCCGCCAGCTGCTGCTTGCCGCGCTGGGGGCGATGGCCAGCGGCTGGGCACCGGCCGGCGTGGTGGAAGCGGCAGAGATGATCGCCGGTCGCTCGATCTATCTGCTGAGAGGCACGGTACTGGTCAACGGCAAGCCCGCAGCACCCACCATGCGAATTTTTGGCAGTGATCTCATCGAAACCGGCGCCGACGGCGAAATCGTGTTTCGCATTGAAAGCGACGCTTTCATCCTGCGCCCCAACTCGCGCCTGCAAATCAATCCGCCACCGGGCGACAACACGCTGGCGCAGGGATTGCGTCTGCTCACCGGGGCACTGCTGTCGGTGTTCGCGCATCGGCCGCACCGCATCCGGACCGTTACCGCACAGATCGGGATCCGGGGCACCGGCGTTTATTGCGAAGTCGAGCCCGACCGGGATTACATCTGCACTTGCTATGGCATCACCGATCTGGCCGCGCTGGACGATGCCAGCTCACAGGCCACTGTGGAAGCCGGCCATCACGAGTCGCGCTACATCTTGCGCGAGGGCCCTGTTGGGCAGCGCATCCGCAAGGCCAGCTTCAAAAACCATACCGACGCCGAACTCACGCTGATTGAGAGTCTGGTGGGGCGCACCCCCGCGTTCCGCGGCGCCACCGACGGCTACCGGCGACCGCGGCGGCGCGACTACTAGCGCGGCGATTGCCTCAGATCATCGAATACCCGCCATCCACGGCCCAGCTTTGGCCGTTCACATAGCTCGATTCATCCGAGGCCAGGAACACCGCGAGATTCGCCACTTCTTCCGGGCGAATGAAGCGCTTGATCGGCACCATCGACAGGAAGTTCCTGGTGGCCTGTTCCACATCAATCCCCAGATTTTTGGCGTGCTCACTGATGAAGCCGGTGGCCATGTCGGTATCCACCACCCACGGGCAGATGGCGTTCACCAGCACGTTGTGGGCAGACATCTCCAGCGCGAGGCAGCGGGTTAAACCGACCACCGCGTGCTTGGAGGCGTTGTAGGCGCTTTGATTGCGCGTGCCGCCTTTGCCGGCCGTGGAGGCGAGATTGATGACGCGCCCGTGCTTGCGCGCAATCATCGCCGGCAGCACGAACTGCGTGACGTGAAGGACGCCGTAGACGTTGGTTTCCAGCACGTCGCGGAAATCTTCAAACGTGTATTCCAGAAACGGGCGCGCCTTGTGGATGCCGGCGTTGTTCACCAGCACGTCGATGTTTCCTTCGGCTTCCACGTTCTGGACCATGCGCTGCATGGCGTCGCGGTCGGTCACGTCGGCAGCATGGGCCGTCACGCGCACACCGTGGGCGGCAGCCAGCGCGTCGGCGGTTTCTTGCAGTTTGACGGGGTCGCGCGCGTTGAGCGCGAGGTTGGCGCCTTCACGCGCGAAGGCCTCGGCAATAGCGAGGCCGATGCCGCGGGAGGCGCCGGTAATCAGGGCGGTTTTACCAAGCAGTCGTGCGCTCATGGGCAACTCCAATGGGGGGGGCGTGAAAGGTGGGGCAGGGTACGCAGGCGCATGCGGAGACCGCAAGCAAATCGCTCGCGGCGGGTGGCACCACTGTTTATCATCCGGCGGCCTATCTGAATTGAGCCGCCGATGACCGTTCTTATTCCTGCCTTGAGTCTTGCCGGCTTTGTGGTGATTGCCATCATGCGCGTGAGCGACCCGCTAGTGCCGGTGCTCGCGCAGGAGTTCCACGTTACCGCGGGTCAGGCGGGCGTGGTGGTGACGAGCTTTGCGATCGGCTATGGCCTTTTTCTGCTGCTGTACGGGCCGCTGGGCGATCGCTACGGCAAGCTGCGGATCATCGCGCTCACCCTGATGGCGGCTGCCTTTTGCGTAACCGCCTGCGCCTTCGCCACCTCTTTGCCCATGTTGGCGCTGTGGCGTTTTCTCACCGGCGTGACCACCGCCGCCACCGTCCCGCTTTCGCTGGCCTACATTGGTGATCATGTGCCGCTGGAAAGTCGTCAGGCCACGATTGCCCGCTACATGAGCGGCGTCATTTTCGGCCAGATGTTTGGCGCGGGCCTCGGCGGGATCCTCTCCGACCTCATTGGCTGGCGCGCGATTTTTGTGGTGTTCGGGATCGCGGTGAGCGGGATCGCGCTCATGCTCTGGCGGCTGGCGCAGCAAGAGGTATCTCTGCCGCTGGGGCCGGCGATTTCGCTCATGCAAACGCTGCGTCGCTACTGGACCCTCACCCGCGACCCGATGGCCGCCGATCTGATGACGGCGGCGTTTATTGAAGGCCTGTGTATTTTTGGCAGCCTGGCCTACATCGGCGCTTTGCTTCATGCCCAACACCATCTGAGCTTTACCCTGATTGGCCTGATTCTCATCGCCTACGGGGTGGGTGGGCTCTGCTACAGCTTCACCGCCGGACGCATGCTGAAACTGCTGGGCCGACAGGGCATGGTGATGTTTGGCGGCGCGGTTGTGGCGTGGAGCTTGATCACGCTCACCTGGTTGCCGGTGTGGTGGGGCGCGCCGCCGCTCATCGCCTTGATGGGGCTTGGGTTCTACATGATGCATAGCACGTTGCAGACCCTCGCCACCGAGCTGTTGCCGGGCGCGCGCGGCACTTCCTTTGCCATTTTTGCGTTCGCGTTGTTCGCCGGGCAAAGCATTGGGGTGATCTTGCTGGGGCACTTGGTCGATGCCTACGGCTATCCGCTGGCGCTCGGAGGCGCCGGGGTGATGGTCGGGCTGCTGGGCCTCTGGTTGCGCAACAGTCCCGCCATCACGCGCTTCGGTCGCGGATGAACCTCTTTCGCCTGCTCGATTTGCTGGGGGTGGCGGTATTTGCCGTCAGCGGCGCGCTAGCGGCCGGGCGCAAACATCTCGACTTGATGGGCGTGCTGGTGTTAGCAGTGGTGACTGCGGTGGGGGGCGGCACGCTGCGCGATCTGCTGCTGAGTCGGCATCCGGTGTTCTGGATGGCCGATCCGGCTTATCTGGTGGTGAGTGTGTTCGCGGCCGCGTTGACGGTGCTCTATACCCAATACCGCGCTGCGCCCCAGCGCACGCTGCTGGTGGCTGACGCGCTCGGGCTCGCGTTGTTTGCCGTGTCTGGCGCGCAGATCGCCGAGGCCCAACAGTTACACGCCATTATCGTGGTGGTGATGGGGACCATGACCGGCGTCGCGGGCGGCATGCTGCGCGACGTGCTGGTGAACGATATTCCGATGATCATTCGTGAGGGCGAGGTGTATGCCACCGCTGCCGTGATCGGTGTGGTGCTCTATCTGGGCTTGCAAGGCTTGGGCGTGACGCGTGAGGCGGCAGCCCTGAGCGGCATGGCGATCATCGCGTTGATTCGCCTTGCGGCGATCGCGTGGGATATCTCCTTGCCGCTGTATCGCTTGCCGCCGGAGTAGGGCGCCGGTAACCGTAGGTGTTTGCAGCGGTGCCTTCGGCGCGCCCTTCGACAAGCGGAGGCGCGAACGGTAGCGAGGGCTGCGAGGCATCAAATTCAAATTTCTGAACCCAAATTCCAAAGCCCGTTCGTGCTGAGCTTTTCGAAGCATGAACGGGCCGGCACACGCTTCCCGGCCGGGTCTCGGTCTTTGGCTAGCGAATTTGGGGTCAGAGTAAAAATTGTTTGAACTTACGACGACCCTAAAGGCTTCTTTGAGTTTTTACTCTGACCCCAAATTCCTGACCGCAAATTCCAAAGCCCGTTCGTGCTGAGCCAGTCGAAGGATGAATGAATGGGCCGGCAGCGCGTTCACCACACGGCCTTTGGTCTCCGCCTAGAACCTGTCGAGTTCCAGATAGCGATGCGGTTCGTGCGCGGCGGTCTCGACCATCAACACCTCTGGCTCGCGATTGCGCACGGCCTCGCGCCGGTGCTCGGGATCGTTTTCTCTTGGGGTCTCGATGTAGCTCCCCAGGCGTTGTCCCCAGGCGGCCGCCGCGCGTCCGTAACGCAGGCGGTCTTTTTCCCAGGCGTCTACGGTATTGGTGGTCAACGCAGTGGCCAGCGTGGTGGCGTCTTCGGCCGCTTTGGAAACCCCCAGCCCCACGTGCGGTCGAGCGGTGAAGGCGGCGTCGCCAATCAGCGCCACCCGGCCGTGCACCATACGCATCGACTCCACTTCGTAAATCGGCTGCAGGAAGGGGCGCACCGTGCGCGCGATGACTTCCTGAATGCAGGGCGCGAGGTCGCGCGCCGACTGCTCGCGTAATATCGCCACCAGCTCGGGGCGAATGAGATGGTGTGGAATGCCTTGCGGGTAATGCTGGCCGTCGGTGCCGGTGAGGTGATCGCGGAGCGCCTGCTCATCGCCGCGGCGATACCAGCCCCAGTTGTACCAGCGATGGCCGGGCCGGAGGTCGTCGTTCGGGCCCGCCACCATGTAGCCGAGCAGATGGCCGTGGTCGGCCGGGTTCAAGGCAAACTGGCCATCCAGCAGGTCGCGCACCGCAGGCGAGAGTAGGGCCTCATCGACCAGACCGCGCCAGGCAAAATAACCGCAGTAGCGCGCCTGAATGTCTGGCGCTACACAGGCGCGCACCGTAGAGCGCGTGCCGTCGGCGCCGATGAGCCAGTCGCCGCGGGCCACATGGCCATTGCTGAAGCAGGCCTCGACGCCAGTCGATGTTTGCGTGAGGGACTCCAGCGTGTAGCCGTTGTGATAGGTCCCGTCTGGAAACTGCTGGCGGAGAAAGCGATAGATAAAACCCCATGACGTCATGATCTGTGGCATCTCGCAGGTGCCGAGCAGGCTGCCGTCCGGGGCAAACACCAAACGACCTTTGGACGCGACGCCCATCTCGGGGCGCATCTCGATGCCGGCGACGCGAAACGCGTCATAGAGCTCGTTGTGAGTGGCGATCCCTGCGCCGCGACTCGCGAGTTCTTCGCCGGCGCGCTCAAAGATTTCGACCTCCCAACCGGCGGCGCGTAACAACACGCCGCAGAACAGGCCGGCCATGGAGCCACCGATGATGATGGCGCGCTGCTGATGTGCATTGCTCATAGGGAGTTCCGGAATTGGGTGAGCGAGGCCCCACGCTGGGCAGGGTCGGCATGCTAGCGCACAATCCGCCGCGAGTCCGGTCTACCCAACAGGAGTAAGCAGATGGCGAGTCTCTATGAACGTTTGATCGGCGCCCCGATGATCAATGCGATTTGTGGCGCAAGTTTCATCAAGGCCTATCGCGAGCGCGTGGTGCCACAGGCCAGCGGGGAAGTGCTGGAGCTAGGCATCGGCTCCTGCCTCAATCTGCCGCTGTACACGGCGGCGCAGGTCAACCGGGTCACGGGGGTTGATCCCAGCGAGCGCATGCGCGAACTCGGCGCGTCGCGGATTGCGGCGGCCCAGTTTCCGGTGGAGTGCATCGGGCTCGCCGGTGAAGACATTGCCTTGCCGCCCGCGAGCGTCGACACCGTGGTCGTGACCTTCAGTCTGTGCACGATTCCTGATCCGGTGCGGGCGCTCAAGGCCGCCAAGCGTGTATTGAAACCTGGCGGCGCCTTGCTCTTTCTGGAACATGGGCGGGCGCCAGACGCCGGCGTCGCTACCTGGCAAGACCGTCTCAACGGGATGTGGAAGGTGCTGGCCTGCGGCTGCAATCTCAACCGCAATATGCCCGGGATTATCGAAGACGCGGGGTTTTCGATTGAGTCGCTCAATCAGGAATACGCGAGCAGCACGCCGAAGCCGATGGGCTATTTGTACTGGGGCAATGCGCGCTAGACGCGAAGATCGGGGAGGACTGGAACCGACGCCGGACGGCCCGAAGGCCGTCCGACGCGGTGATGGGACGCGCGGACAGATGCCGCGCGAGAACCCTTAGGCGCGCTTGCGACGCAGAGCGGCGAAGCCAGCCATCGCGGAGCCAAACAGCCACATGGCGGCCGGGACCGGCACGGGCTTCGCCATCAGCATCAGCTGACCTTTTTCTACGGTCAGCGGGTCGCCGGTGGCGATGTGCTGCTGGTCAACCATCAGGTAGTAGCGATAGGCGCTGGTGTCGTAGCCCGCCACGCCGGCAAACAGCGCGGAGACGTCGATCTGGCCGGAAATCTCTTCGTCCTGGCTGAACCCGGCGGCGGCGTTGACGCCGACGTCCCCGTTACCGGCGAAGTGTTTCGCCAACTCAACCAGCTGACCGCTGCCCGGGTTGTAGCTCCAGACCCGGCCGCTGCGGGCGTTGTTGCCCGCGTCTTCCGAGATGATGAGGTCGCCCGTGACGTCGTCAAAAGCGATGTTGTCCATCATTTCCGGGCGCACGCCGTTGACGCCACCGGCCGCACCGTCGATCAGCAGGTCAATCGTGCCGCCGGCGCTTGGGTTGGTGATGTCGCTGAAGTTGAGGCGATACAGGCGGCTGGCCGCAGCCTGCGTGGTTTGCGCACCCGTGCCGGTGCCGGTGGCGGAGGCGCGGTCGGTGGTCACAAAGTAGAACTTCGACGGGTCAATGGTGCTCCACACGCCGTCTTCCGGGCGCAGGAATTCGGTCACGCCGGCGGTTTCGCTGGCGGCTTGAACCTGCGCACCGGTTTTGGCAGAAACATCCCCGAGCGCTT
The DNA here is from genome assembly GCA_945876945.1 of Klebsiella pneumoniae. Classification (GTDB taxonomy): domain Bacteria; phylum Pseudomonadota; class Gammaproteobacteria. The sequence continues at coordinate 48,413 of CAMCQE010000004.1, read as the reverse complement.
CAGCGGTAAAGGTAGCGCCATTGCCGAAGCCCAGTGCGCGGGTTTCGTCCGCAGCGAAGCCGTTCACCTTGATGCCAAAGAGGTTGCCGCCCACAAGGCCGGCTTTCTCAACCGCGTTGCCGGTGCTCTGCTTGTCACCGACGTAGAGGTAGACCTGACCCGGCGAGCTGTCATCGGTGCCGATGACGACGGTCTTGTCCTGAGCGTAGGGATTGGCCAGCGCGTTTTCCCAGCTGAAGCGGCCCAGGTGGGCCAACTGATAGGCGGTACCGCTGCTGACGTCGACACCATAGGCCCGGCCTTCGGCGCCGGCTTCTTCACCGGCCATGAAGATCTTGCCGTTGTAGCCCTTGCCGGAGACGGCGTTGTAGAGGGCGGACGTCTTCGGCAGATCGGCCGAGCAAAAGCGCGCGAAAGCGTTAGCGGTGGCAGCGGAGAACGCGCCGCCGCTGTAGTTCTGCACGGAGGTGATGAGGTCGCTGCCGGCGGTCACCGCAAGGTTCGACTTGTTCACGGTCCACTTTGAGATATAGGAGCCCTTGGCACCGTGGGCGTGTGTGGTGCCCGCGGTCGCACCCCATTCGTGGGCGATGAGGACGGTGAACGTCCCGTCGTTGTTGTCATAGGCGCCCATCCCGTCCGGGATACCGCCCATGGTGTAGCCGCCAACGGAGTCGCCGGCGGTCAGAATGGAGGTGAAGCTTACGCCCGGAGCCACCCCGACCATGTAGGGGGCTGCTGAAGAACTCGGGCCGGTTGCCGCAAACGCAGAACCGCTCAGCGCCAACGCAATCGCGGCCGCCAGCGGGGTCTTAATCTTACTAATCATGGATCTCACTCCTGAGGGTAAAAGGGAATTTCCTCGTTTCCAATCCGGCCTCGCCCACCCGCGCGGCCGCGATCGATTCAAGGTTGCTTGAGGGCAAGCAGGAGTGTCGGCGCCGGATTTTTCAGTCGGCGGAAAGTTGCGTGAAGCTTGTGTGAAAAAGGCCCGCTAAAGGGCCTTTTTTTCGGGATTTTCCGGAGGCCGAGCCTAGCGGGTTTTTAACCAGACGATGCGGGTGGGATCCGCGATGCCTTTCAGATTGGCCTCGCCAATTTCGATTGCTTCGAAACCTGATGGCAGGAGGCTTTCGGCGCTCACGGTTGCCAGCATTGAGGCGGAGCACAGCACGCGGTCCATGCGCGGGAACTCCGTGCTGGCGTTCGGGAAGGCTTCGGCTTGCACCCCTTCAATCCGGAAGGTGATGTTGATGTCGTTGCCGTGAATGTCCTGCTCGCTCCCGGCCACACCCCAGACGTCGCCATGGTGAAGCGCGATGCGGTAGTGAATCGGGGCGTTATCTGTTTTGGCATTGCGGGCTTGAATGCGGCGCTCTAGCTCCAGTGCCGCCACCAGCGCCTTGGTCGGTGACGCCAGCGTGGCGAGGAAACCATCGCCCGTGCTCTTGATGAAGGTCTTGCCGTGCTCGTTGAGCAGCGGCTCGGCGATTTGCATGAGGCGATTTTTGAGATGCAGCGCCATCTGGTCGTCCTGATTGGCCAGTTTGGACGACTCGCAGAGGTCAAAGACCAGAATGGCCTCAACTTTTTTGGCGAGATGGCCGGCCGGGATAATGACCGAACGGTCCCAATCTGCCTCCGCTTCGTAATCTACGCGCAACGTCCAGTCGGCGAGCCGCAGCGTGGTGGGGAGTTGGAGTTCGCTCTTGCCCTGTAAGCGCTGCCAGCCGGTGCCGTCTTTCAGAAACGTGCCATTACTGCTGGAGTCTTCGGCGAAATACTTCTCGCCTTCTTTGCTCAGCGTGAGGTGCAGGCGGGAAACCTGATTGTGCTTGAGGATGAGTTCGCAGTCCGGGTTGCGGCCGATTCTCACCGTCGACTGCGCATACGTGCGGCCGCTGGTTTCACCCCGCGGCAAATCGGTCAAAAGAAGTTCCCAGCCCATGCGTAACGGAGCGACCTCGTGCGGCAATGCCGGTGTGGCGGTAGCCCGCCTACTATAGGCGGGGCATCAAAAATTGGGAACCGGGCAGCGGCTTTGCCGCCGCCCGGTCAGGCGCCTCAGGCGTGAACGATCACGCCGCGGGCGTTGCGACCTTTTTCCATGTCCTCGAATGCGGCCGGGGCCTCATCCAGCGAATAGGTCTTGGTAATCAGTCGATCCAGATCCAGTTTGCCGGCCTTGTAGAGGTCAAGGTACATCGGGAAATCGGCCTTGAAGTTGGCGCTGCCGTACATGCACCCTTTGATGGTCTTGGCCGTGAACGGAAGGATCGCGGCGTTGACGGAGAAACGATCGTCCATCCGACCCACGCCTACCAGCACGGACACGCCGTTCTTGCGGGTCGCCTTGATGCACTGTTCGATGACCTTGCTGTGTCCGACCACGTCAAACGCGTAATCCGCGCCGATGCCGTTGGTCATGCCCTGAATCTGCTTCACGAAATCGCCGGCCGGGTCCACCGTGTGGGTGGCGCCGAAGGACTTCGCCATTTCCATTTTCTCGGCGGAGAGGTCGCAGGCGATGATTTGCTTGGCGCCCGCAATACGCGCGCCCTGAATGACGTTGAGCCCCACGCCGCCACAACCGAACACGGCCACGGTGCTGCCGGGTTTCACTTCCGCCGTGCGGATGGCGGCACCCACACCGGTGGTCACGCCGCAGCCGACGAGGGCGGCGGCTTTGAAATCGAAGGATTTGTCGATCGCCACCACGCAGGCGGCGGGGACGACGGCGTATTCGGCCATGATCCCCACGAAGGACATCACAAAAATGCGCTGGCCGTCTTTGCTCACGCGGGTGGTGCCGTCAAACAGATTGCCGTCCTGCTTGGCGCCGGAGCAGAGGTAAGGCTCCTGATGGTCGCAGTAGAAGCAGTGGCCGCAGTGCGGAATGAAGGAGATCACCACGTGGTCGCCGGGTTTGACGTTGGTCACGCCTTCGCCAACCTGGTCCACGATGCCGGCGCCTTCATGGCCCAACACGACCGGGAAGGGGCTGGGAATGGTGCCGTTCACCACGGAGAGGTCGGAGTGACACACGCCGGTGGCTTTCATCTTGATCAGGACTTCGCCCATTTTCGGCGGGTCTAGATCGACGTTGACGACAGCGTATTCGTTGAGTTTATTGGCGACCACAGCCTTCATGAACAGGTCCTCCGGGACTGAAAGTAAACGTGAAATTGAACCAAGCAGGGCCGCGAGAGTAACACGATCAACCCGGGCAGGGCTGCCTCGCGAGGCCTACCGGAACGTGTAGGAAATAAAGGTCTGGACCACCGTCTGGTCTTCATTGCCAAAGACTTCGCGGGCCGCAGCACCCGGCGTCGCCCATGCCGCGCCCACGTACCAATAGAGTCGATCGCTAGCAAAAAACTCGAAGGACCAGTTCAGTTCGTCGGTCCATTCGAGGTGCTGGGTCGGCAGCCCAAAGTACTGCGCGGTGGCGAGTTCGTGGTGGTAGTACCAAAAGCCAAGCGCCGTGCGTTGGCTGGGAAATACCTTCACCTTCGCCATATTGGTGATCTGGTTTTGGTTGAACAGGAAAAACTCGCCGGCGATCTCGCCCTGATACCAGGTATCCCAGTCACGCTTGAAGATGGTGAAGAACATACCCCGGTATTCTTCCAACTGTGGCGTTCGCTGGTCGTCGCCGGAGAAGTAGGCATAGCGGTAATAAAGCCGAGGCGTCCACGGGAGTTGCTTGAACTGATAGTTCACTTCCGTGTACCAGGCATTGGCCTCCACCTTGGCCCCGGTGCGGTCGTCGCGCCCGCGCTGGGCCACGAATTCGCCAAAGAACTTTAGCTCGGGCAGTGAGGGCCAATGCAGGCCGGCGGCGCGCACGCCGGTGACTTTGGCGCCGGCGAAGCCGTTGCGACCGTTATCGTCGAAGACTTCGAAATACAAAAAGCCAAGCTGCCCGAAGCGCTCAATCTCGCTGTTCTCAATGCTGATCCCGGCGACGCGGCTGTCGCCGAGGTCACCATCTGTCCGCAGCCAGAACAGGTCGGCGCGCACGGGCTTGGTGTTGATCTTCACCACTCCGGTATTGCGCCAGGCGGTGAAGGCGCCGGTCCAGTACTGGCCGTTGTCGTGGCCCTGGTTGAAGTTGCCGTCGCCAATGATAAAGCCGTCGCCCACCGTAAATTCCCGCGCGCCGTAGGAGAAGTCCAGCCACTCGTTGCGCCAACCCACATAGGCGGAATCGACGTTGGTGGCATGGTCGCCGCTGCGGGCGAACTGCCCGGAGAGTTCACCGTCGAGTGTCGTGGTGGAAAACACCCCGGTGCCGCCGCCGTAAACGGTGTAGTCCGGCCGGGTGTAATCGAATTTGAGTCCGGGTTTGAACGCCATCTGGAGGTCGTTGCGGCTTTGCTCCCCGGTGGACTTGAGCGAGCCGAAGCCCTCCACCGCGCCGAGCCCGAAATTAATGTTCTCACCGTGGCGGAAGCCCGCCATCACCTTGGCGTCGGCTTCAAGCTTGAAACGCTCAAGGTGAAAGAGTTCATAGGCGCCGGCCAGCGGCGCCAGGCTCAAACCCAGACCCAGCCACAGCGCCTTGCGCTTAAGTGACATCGGTCTTGATCAGCGTGCGCGCAGAAATTCGACAATCTGCGGGTTCACCAGATCAGGCTTCTCCACTAGCAAAAAGTGACCGGCATCGGGAATCAGTTCCACCCGGCTTCCCGGGCCAAAGCAGGCCGGGATTTCCTTCGCGAGTTCGGGCGTGATCGCCACACAGCCATCGCGCAAGCCGTGGAAGTAAAGGGTAGGCATGGTGAGCGCTTGGCCCCAGACCTGCGCCTGCCGCTCGCCGTAGGCGGTGGTCCCGTGTAGGCGCGGATTGAACACCGTGCGGTAGTAGCCGAGGGCGGCGTCGAGATGCGCCGGATCGCGCAGGCAGGCTTTGGTCTGCGCCAAGTCGAAGCTCGCGTCGTAGCCCGGTGACCAGTCGGCCCACAGGCCGTCCAGCATGGCGAAATCGTTGGCTTTCAATACTTCTTCAGCGCAATCCATCTGGAAAAACCAGATGTAGAAGAAACGCTTCAGCTGTTCATAGGTAAAAGCGACCTGACCGAACACCGGCATGGGCGGGATATTGCTGATGACGGTACGACGCCAATTCTGAGGCTGGTCGATAAGCGCCGCGTAGGCCGCTACGGCGCCCCAGTCATGCGAAATCAGCACCGCCTCACCGTCGCCGCCGAGGGCGCCGTGCAGGGCGTTGAAATCGTCGCCAATGGTTTTCATGTCGTAACGCGCGTCGGCCGGGACCGAGGTCGGGGCAAAGCCGCGCAGAAACGGCGCCACGGCGCGGAAGCCGGCATCGGCCAACGCGGGTAACAGATAGCGATAGGTGTGGGCTGAGTCCGGAAAACCGTGGACGCAAAGCGCCAGCGGACCCGTGCCGCAGGCCAGAAAGTGAAAATCCACGCCATTCGCGCGGACATTGCCTTGTTCGAGGGGACGGGTTGCGTGGCTCATGGGCAGGCTCCTGAATTATTCGGCGGCGCCGTGATGTTGGGTAAAGAACGCGCGCCAGGCGCCCCAGCGCTCGGCATCGGATGGAAATTTGGGGTGATCGAAGCGGGCGATGATAAAGCCGCTGGCGCCGCCAAAGCGGGCGCAATCGACCAGCACGAGCTGGTCTTTGTAGGCTTGCCGGTGCTCGTCGGGCACGGTCTTGGCTTCGGTGTCGGACCACAAGCCCGCCGCGCGCAGCGCGCCGAGGGTGGCTGCGACATCGAGGCTGCTGCTGCCGTCGCGAGCGGTGCCGAGATACAGGCTGCCGTTGCGCTTGTCGCCTGGATCGAAAGTGAGGTCATGACCGTCAATGATTTGCGCGTTGCTGAGCATCGGAGTTCCTTCTGATTGCCGAGAGCGTTGATTAGCGGCGACCGCCGCCGAGCAGGGAGCCGAGAATGCCGCGCACGATCTGGCGACCGATTTGGCTGCCGGCCGCGCGGAGCACGCTTTTCACGAGCGCTTCGGTCGGCGTCTCGCGGATGCGGCCTGCGCCGCGGCTTGGCGCCGCCTCTTCGGGCGCTGCGGGCGCCTCCCGTTCGGCGTTCACCTCCACCCGGGCCGTGGCGCGTTGGGTCAGTTTCTCGTGCGCGGATTCACGATTAATCGCCGTGGCGTAGCGCTCCTGCAGCGGACTCGCTTCCATGATCTCGCGGCGCCGTTCGGCGCTGGCCGGCCCAATTTGTGCGGAGGGCGGGCGAATCAGCACGAGTTCGACCGGGGTTGGCTGACCTTTGGCATCGAGCGTGGAAATCAGCGCTTCGCCGGTGCCGAGTTCCGTGATGGCGGTCGCGGTATTCAGGCCCGGATTGGCGCGGAAGGATTCCGCCACCACCTGCACGGCCTTCTGTTCCCGCGGCGTGAAGGCGCGCAGCGCGTGCTGAATTTTCAGGCCCAACTGGCCAAGAATGCCTTGCGGCACATCAAGCGGGCTTTGCGTGACAAAGAACACGCCCACGCCCTTCGAGCGAATCAAGCGCACCACCTGTTCGATCTTGTCGACCAGCGGTTTGGGGGTGTCGCGAAACAACAGATGCGCTTCGTCGAAGAACAACACCAGCAGCGGCTTCTCCGCATCGCCGCGCTCCGGCAGTTCTTCAAACAGTTCGGATAAGAGCCAAAACAGAAAGCAGGCGTAGAGGTCGGGTGAAGCGGTGACGAGCTTGGTGGCGTCGAGCAGGTTGATCACGCCGCGGCCGTCGGGCGAGACCTGCATCAGGTCTTTCAGCCCCAGCGCCGGTTCACCAAACACCTGGTTCGCGCCCTGGGTGTCCAGCACCAGCAGATTGCGCTGAATCGCCCCGATGCTGGTGGCCGACAGATTGCCGTAGGTGAGCTTGAGTTCCGCCGCGTGTTGGCCCACGAAGGTGAGCAGCGAGCGGAGGTCGTCCAGATCGAGCAGCAGCAGCCCCTGGTCGTCTGCAATTTTGAACGCGGCGTAGAGCACGCCGGTTTGCGTGTCGTTCAACTGTAGCAGGCGCGCCAGCACCAGCGGCCCCATCTCGGAGATGGTCATGCGCACCGGGGTGCCGGCCTCACCGAACAAATCCCAGAACGCCACCGGAAAACTCTCGAACCGATGGTCAAGAATGCCGGTGGCGGCGAGGCGCTCCTCCAGCCGGGCCGACGATTTGCCCGTCTCCGCCAGCCCGGACAAATCCCCTTTGATGTCGGCGGTAAAGACCGGCACCCCGATGCGCGACAGCCCTTCGGCCAGCACCTGCAGGGTCACGGTCTTGCCGGTGCCGGTAGCGCCCGCCACCAGCCCGTGGCGATTCATCATGCCGGCGAGCTGGGTGCTTTCCTTGCCGGCGACACTGACGCCAAGCGGGATGGTCGGCGAACTGCTCATGGCATCTCTCAGGCTTTGGTGAGGGGCTTGTAGCGGATCCGCTGCGGCTGATCGGCATCGTTGCCCAGTCGCTTCTTGCGGTCGTCTTCGTATTCCTGATAGTTGCCGGCGAACCAGGTCACCTGACTATTGCCCTCAAAGGCGAGGATGTGGGTGGCGATGCGGTCGAGGAACCAGCGGTCGTGCGAGATGACCATCGCGCAACCCGGGAAGGTGAGGATGGCTTCTTCCAGCGCGCGCAAGGTTTCCACGTCCAAATCGTTGGTGGGTTCGTCGAGCAACAGCACGTTGCCGCCGGCCCGCAGCACCTTCGCCAGATGCACGCGGTTGCGTTCGCCGCCCGAGAGTTCGCCGATGCGCTTCTGCTGGTCGGAGCCAGCAAAGTTGAAGCGCGCCACGTAGCCGCGAGAGGGCGTGGAGTAGCTGCCAATCTGGAGCATGTCGAGACCGTCGGAAATTTCCTCGAACACGGTCTTGGCCGGGTCGAGGTTGTCGCGCATCTGGTCCACGAACGCGAACTGCACCGTGTCGCCGATGCGGACCGAGCCGCCGTCGGGGGTTTCCTGCCCGGTAATCATGCGGAAGAAGGTAGATTTACCCGCCCCGTTGGGGCCGATGATGCCGACCACCGCGCCCGCGGGCACGCTAAGCGAAAGCTTGTCGATGAGCAGGCGATCGCCATAGCTCTTGCTGATGCCGTCGAGTTCCACCACCACATCGCCCAGACGGGGACCCGGCGGAATATAGATTTCGTTGGTTTCGTTGCGCTTCTGGAATTCCTGCGAGCTGAGTTCCTCGAAGCGGGCAAGGCGCGCCTTGCTCTTGGCCTGCCGGCCCTTCGGATTCTGGCGCACCCATTCCAGTTCGGCGGCCATCGATTTGCGATGGGCCGACTGCTGCTTTTCTTCCTGCTCCAGACGCTTTTCTTTCTGCTCCAGCCAGGAGGAGTAATTGCCTTCCCACGGAATGCCCATGCCGCGGTCAAGTTCGAGAATCCAGCCGCAGACGTTGTCCAGGAAGTAGCGGTCGTGGGTCACCGCGATCACGGTGCCCGGGAATTCTTCGAGGAAGCGCTCCAGCCAAGCCACGGACTCGGCGTCCAGATGGTTGGTGGGTTCGTCGAGCAGCAGCATGTCGGGCTGCGAGAGCAGCAGGCGGCAGAGCGCGACGCGACGGCGCTCACCGCCGGAGAGTTTGCTCACGTCCGCATCCCACGGTGGCAGGCGCAGCGCATCCGCCGCGCGTTCCAGCGTGCGCTCCAGATCCCACAGATTGTTGCTGTCGATGACGTCCTGCAGCTTGGCCTGCTCGTCGAGCAGCGCATTCATTTCGTCGTCGCTCATGGGCTCGGCGAACTTCATGCTGATTTCATTGAAACGGTCCAGATAGGCCTTCGACTCGGCCACGCCGTCTTCCACGTTGCCGCGTACGTTTTTAGTCGCGTCGAGTTTGGGCTCCTGTTCCAGATAGCCCATTTTGAGCCCCTTCATCGGGGTGGCCTCGCCCACAATTTCGCGATCGACCTGCGCCATGATGCGGAGCAGGGTGGATTTGCCTGAGCCGTTCAGGCCCAGCACGCCAATCTTGGCGCCCGGAAAAAAAGACAGTGAGATGTCTTTCAGGATATGACGCTTGGGCGGCACGATTTTGCCGACCCGGTGCATGGTGTAGACGTATTGGGCCATGGGGGACTTCGCGAAGGGGAGGTGGCCGGTATTATCCCCATCGTCGCCACCCGCACAACCAACGCGCCGTCACCGCCCGCACGCCAGACTCGCCAGTCTGGCCTTGCTCCGTATAATCCGGCCACGCGCCCCGGCGCGGTCTCCATTCCAGCATTGGGAATACCTGACTATGAGTTTCGGAATCCTGTCCTTTGGGGCCTATGTGCCCACTTTCAGAATTACCCGTCAGGCCATCGCGCAGGCGATCAGCTGGGCCTCGCCCGGCGCTAAAAGCCAGAAAGGCGAGCGGTCTTTTGCGAACTGGGATGAAGACAGCATCACGCTGTCAGTGGAGGCCGCGCGGAACTGCCTGAGCGGCCTGCCGCGCTCGATCGAGCAGGTGCAACTGGCTTCCACCACTTTGCCGTTCGCCGACCGCAGCAATAGCGGGGTGGTGGCAGACGCCTTACAACTGGCCGGCACGGTAAGCACCGAAGACCTTGCCGGGAGTCGCCGGGCAGCGACCAGTGCGCTGGTGCGGATGAGCCGGTTCACGCAAGGCGCCCCCACCACGCTGTTGCTGGCGGCCGATACCCGGGAGACCCGGCCCGGCAGCGCGCAGGAAATGCTGTACGGCCATGCCGCCGCCGCGTTGTTGTTGGGCGAAGGCGATCCGGTGGCGCTCATTCGCGGCGCCGCCTCGGTGCACGAAGACATGGTGGACCAGTACCGCGCCAACGACACCGATTACGACTACTCCCTTGAGGAGCGTTGGATCCGCGAAGAGGGCTACAACAAAATCGTACCGCGCGCGGTGCAGGCCGCAGCCGATGCCGCCGGCATCGCGCTGGCCGAAGTGCACCGCTTCATCATCCCCACCTCTGCCAGCATCGCCAAGGGCTTGGCGAAAATCCTGAAGGTGGGGGAGGACCGTCTGGTGGATCCCCTCGCCGGCCAAGTGGGCGACTGTGGCGCCGCGCATTCCTTGCTCATGTTGAGTCTCGCACTGGAAACCGCCGTGCCTGGCGAAACCCTGATGGTGGTGGGTTTCGGGCAGGGCGCGGACGCGCTGGTGATCGAAACCACCCCACAGCTCGCCGCCTTGCAGAGCTCCCGCGGCCCGGCGCGCTACATCGCCGCCAAGCGGGTGGTCGAGAACTACACGATGTTCCTCTCGCTCCGCGAGCGGATTGAATTCGATTTCGGGATGCGCGCCGAGCGCGATAACCGCACTTCGCAATCGGCGTTTTATCGCCGCCGGCAGGATATCACCGGCATGGTGGGCGGCCGTTGCAGCGCGTGTAATACGCTGCAATATCCGCGCAGTCAGGTGTGCGTGAAGTGCGGGGAGATGGACACGCAGCAGCCGGAGAGCCTGTCCGATCTGCTCGGCCGGGTGAAGTCGTATACCGAAGACTGGCTGGCCTTCACGCCCTTGCCGCCGTACATCTACGGCAACGTGGAGTTTCCTGACGGCGCCAACTGCATGCTGGAATTCACCGACTTCGCGCCCGGCGCGGTGCAGGTGGGCAGCGAAGTGCGGATGGTCTTCCGCATCAAGGATTTCGATACGCGCCGTAACTTTCGGCGTTATTTCTGGAAGCCGGCGCCCCCGCTGGCCCAATGAACCGATTAAGAGGAATTCACTATGGCCAAGGGTATTAAGGACAAGGTTGCCATTATCGGGATGGGCTGTTCGCGGTTTGGCGAGCGCTGGGACTGCGGGCCGGAGGAACTCATTCTCGAAGCCTTCAAAGAAGCGTTGGCCGACGCCGGCATTGCGCGTGAAGACATTGAAATGGCCTGGCTGGGCCTGTTCTATCAGGAACAAAGCACGGGAAAGTCGGCACTGCCGCTGGCCTTAAGCCTGCGCCTGCCGAATATTCCGGTGACGCGGGTCGAAAATATGTGCGCCACCGGCACCGAAGCCTTGCGCGGCGCGGTCTACGCGGTAGCGGCGGGGGCTTGTGATATCGCGCTCGCGGTGGGCGTGGAAAAACTGAAAGACACCGGCTACGCCGGCTTGCCGGAGCGCACCAAGGGCACGTTCGACGACCTCTGGCTGCCCAACGCCACCGCGCCCGGCGCGTTTGCCCAGTTGGCCAGCGCCTACGCCGCCAAGCACAAGATTCCGATGGAAGATCTCAAACGCGCAATGGCGCATGTATCGGTGAAAAGCCACGAAAACGGCGTGCTCAACCCCAAAGCGCATCTGCGCAAGCGCATTACCGAAGAAGAAGCACTCAAAGCCTCCACCGTGGCCTATCCGCTCGGCTTGCTCGACTGCTGCGGCGTGAGCGATGGCGCGGCCTGCGCGATAGTGACTACCGTGGAAAAAGCCCGCGAGATGGGCTTCACCGATGTGGTCACCGTGAAAGCCATGCAGCTCGCGCCGAGCAACGGCTACGAAATGTCGAATACCGGTTGGGACGGCTCTTATTTTCTTACCACCCGCGTGGCCGCACAGAAGGCGTATCAGGAAGCGGGCATCACCAATCCGCGCGAAGAAATCAGCATGATGGAAGTGCACGACTGCTTCTCCGTGACCGAACTGGTGGTGATGGAAGACCTCGGCGTGTCGCCTGAAGGTGGCGCGAGCAAGGATATCCTCGACGGCGTGTTCGACCGCGACGGCAAGGTGCCGTGTCAGGTCGACGGCGGGCTGAAATGCTTTGGCCATCCGATTGGCGCCACGGGCCTGCGCATGGCGTATGAAATGTACCTGCAGCTGCTGGGTCGCGCCGGCGACCGCCAGATTAGCAATCCGACGATTGGCCTGACCCACAATCTGGGCGGTCATCCGTTCCGCAATGTGGCGAGCGTGTCGCTGTTCGGTCTGCACGCCACCTGATCATCAGCCCCGAATTATTCAACCCGGCGCAGGGGTGTCCCTGCGGCATCCTTACGGAGTTCATCCCATGCAAGGCTATCGTTCCTCCTGGCTCACCGCCGAACACGATCTCTATCGCGATAACGTACGTCGCTTCGTTGAAACCGAATTCGTGCCGGCGCGCGAGCGCTGGATCGAACAAGGACATTCCGATCCGAGCGCCTGGCGTCAGGCCGGTGAGGCGGGTCTGCTGTGCCCGGACATCCCCACCGAGTACGGCGGTGGCGGGGCGGATTTTGGCTTTGACGCCATTGTTTACGAGGAAATGGGCCGGGCCTGCGTGTCGGGTTTTGGCTGCGCGATCCAGAGCATCGTGGCGCATTACTTCATGGCCTACGCCACCGAAGATCAAAAGCAGAAGTACCTGCCGCGGATGGCGAGCGGCGAAATCATCACCTCGATTGCGATGACCGAACCCGGCACGGGATCGGATTTGCAGTCGGTGAAAACCCGCGCGGTGCGCGACGGCGACCACTACGTGGTGAACGGCTCCAAGACCTTTATCACCAATGGCTACAACGCCAACCTCATCGTGCTGGTGTGCAAGACCAACCCCGCCGAACGCGCCAAAGGCATTTCCCTGCTGCTGGTCGAAACCGATGGGCTGGAAGGTTTTCGTCGCGGCAAGCCGTTGAAAAAAATCGGCATGAAGGCGCAGGACACCAGCGAACTCTTTTTTGACGATTGCCGCGTGCCGGTCGGCAATGTGCTGGGCGGGGTGGAAGGGCAGGGCTTCTATCAGCTGATGAGCCAGTTGGGTCGCGAGCGTCTGATGATCGGCCTGCAGTCGGTCAGTGCGATGGAAAGCGCCGTGCATCACACGCTGGAATATGTGCGTCAGCGCGAGGCCTTCGGCCAAAAGCTGTTTGATTTCCAGAACACCCGCTTCACGCTGGTGGAATGCGCGACCGAAGCCCACATCGCGCGCGTGTTCGTAGACGACTGCATTACCCGGCTCATTGAGGGCAAGCTCGATTCGGCCACCGCCTCTATGGCCAAGTACTGGTGCTCGGAGAAAGCGCAGGAAGCGATCCACCGCTGCCTGCAGTTGCACGGCGGCTACGGCTACATCATGGATTATCCGATCGCGCATTACTTCGCCGACAACCGGGTGTCGATGATTTACGGCGGCAGTAACGAAATCATGAAGGAACTGATTGCTCGCTCACTGTAAGGCGCTACCGATGAGTTCCAATTTGTTTGCGGCGTTTGCCGACCACTTTCCGGCCAAGCTCGACTCGACCTTGCTGGAATTGCCAGATGGTGCGCGCCTGACTTACGCCGGGATGCTGGCCGGTAGCGGCCGCTTCGCCACGCTGCTCACCGGCCTCGGCCTCCAGCGCGGCGACCGCGTGAGCGTGCAGGCCGAGAAGAGCGTGAACTTCCTGCTGCTCTATCTGGCGTGTTTGCGCGGCGGGTTTGCTTTCCATCCGCTCAATCCGGGCTACACGCCGGCGGAACTTCAGTACTTTCTGGAGAATGCCGAACCGGCGCTGTTCGTGGGCGATCCGGCGGCGAGCGCGGCCCTGGCGCTGGCCGAGACCCTGAACATCCCGCACCGCTACACCATGGATGCCTTGGGCGAGGGCAGTTTGGCGGCGGCGGCCGAGTCGCTGCCCGCTGAGTTTGAAACGGTAGCGGTCGCGCCGGACGATATGGCGGCCTTGCTGTATTCCTCCGGCACGACGGGCCGACCCAAAGGCATCATGCTGAGTCACGCCAATCTGGCGGCGAATGCGCGGGCCCTGGCGCAAGCCTGGGCGTTTACGGCGGACGACGTCTTGCTCCACGCCCTGCCCGTATTCCACGTGCACGGACTCTTTATCGCGCTGGGCTGCACGCTGATGTCGGGTTCGCGCGCGGTGTGGCTGCCGCGCTTCGAGAATGCGGCCGTACTGGCGGCCTTGCCCCGTTGTACGGTGATGATGGGCGTGCCCACGTTCTACACCCGGCTGCTCGCCGATCCGGCGTTTACCGCCGACCTCACCGGCACTATTCGCGTGTTCATTTCAGGCTCTGCGCCCTTGTTGAGCGAGACCTTTAGCGCCTTTGAAGACCGCATCGGCCAACGCATTCTCGAACGCTACGGCATGACCGAAACCAGCGTTATCGCCTCTAACCCCTTGCACGGCGAACGCCGCGCCAGCGCGGTGGGGCCGACTGTGGCAGGCATGCAGCTCCGTTTGGTGAACGACGCGGGCATGCCGGTGGCCGACGGCGAAGTCGGCCACGTGCAGGTGCGCGGGGAGAGCGTGTTTCGGGGCTACTGGCGGATGCCCGAAAAAACCCGTGAAGACATCTCGCCCGAGGGCTTTTTTAACACCGGTGACGACGGCCGTCTGGATGCAGACGGCTATCTTTATCTCGTCGGACGCTCGAAAGATCTCATCATTACCGGCGGTCTGAACGTCTATCCGAGCGAAGTGGAAGCCGTGCTCGATCGCCTGCCGCAGGTGCTGGAATCGGCGGTGATTGCCCTGCCTCATCCTGATTTTGGCGAGCAGGTGGCAGCGGTGATCGTGCCGCGCGTCGCCGGCGAGTTCGACGAAGCACAGGCGAGAGCGGCGGTCAAAACCGAACTGGCGGGCTACAAGCTGCCCAAGTCTTATCTGCTGGTCGACGCCTTGCCGCGCAACACTATGGGCAAAGTGCAGAAGAATCTGCTGCGTCAGCAGTTCCAGAACGGCGGTTGAACCGGCTGCGGCCCGCTCACCGTTGTGCGGCCGCCGCTTGAAGGAACGCGCATGAGCGAGCGTCGCCTGCCGTGCATGGTCGCGCTGGCGGGGCTCTGCGCGCTCACGCTGTGGCTGTATCTGCCGGGGCTGCACGGCCCGCTGGTGTTTGACGACTACCATGCGCTAGAGGGTTTGCTTGAAGCGGACGGGCTCCCACCCGATTGGCCGCAATGGGTGATGAGCCCTACCGGGCCGCTGGGGCGGCCGGTGTCGATGCTGAGTTTCCTCGCCAACGCAAGCCTGTTCGGCAACGCGCTATGGGCCTGGAAGCTGAGCAATGTGCTGCTGCATTGCCTGATCGGGATCGCGCTGGTGGGCTTGGCGAGATTGGTGTTCAGCACGCAGCGTGAACTCTCGTCGCGCGCGGTCGCGGTGCTCAGCGTGGCGCTGGGCGCCTGGTGGCTGTTGCATCCTTTGTGGGTGTCGACCGTGCTGTACACGGTACAGCGCATGACCCAACTCTCGGCGCTGTTCAGCGTCTGCGGCATGCTGCTTTATCTCGACACTCGCCTGCACCGGCCCGACGGATGGCCCGCGCGCCTGCGGATCCTGCTGGTGTACTTGCTGTGCTTGCCGCTCGCGGCCGGTGCCAAGGAAAACGGCCTGCTGCTGCCGGGATTCCTCGGCGCGCTCGAGTTCACGGTGCTCGCCGGCAAAGGTGACGCCGGCCTGCGGCGTTTCTCCCGGATCCTGCTGCTCGCTTTAGGGGGTTCAGCGCTCGCGCTGGGCGGGGTGTACTGGCTGCGGCATCTGGACGATGGCTTGTCGGCTGCCTACACGCGGCGCGGCTTTACGCTGGCGCAGCGCTTGCTGACAGAGGCGCGCGTGCTGTGCCTGTATCTCGCAGAAATCCTCGCGCCAAGTCGTGCCCGCCTCGGTTTTTTGCACGACGACATTGCCGTTTCCCAATCGCTCTGGATCCCTGTTACCACTTTGCCCGCCTGTCTGACAGTGGGCGCGCTGGGACTTGCCGGCTGGGGCTTGCGGCGTCGCCAGCCGCTGGTGGCGCTGGGCCTGCTCTGGTTTCTGGTGGGACAGTCGCTGGAGTCGAGCGTCATCCCGCTGGAATTGATGTTTGAGCATCGCAACTATCTGCCGTCGTTTGGCATTCTGCTTAGCGCCATGGCGCTGGCCAGACCTTGGGTCTACGGGCGCATCGGGGCAGCCGCGCTGGTCGCGGTGTTGTGCCTGAACCTGCTGGTCGCCCGCGCCATCGTCTACGACTGGAGTGAACAGACCCGGCTCGACCTCGCCCTGTATGAATTGCATCCCCGCTCGCCCACCGCCGCCGCACAGTTGGCGGAGCGGCTGTCCTCCCAGGGCCAATATGCTGCAGCCAGGGCGCTGCTCAGCGGCTTGCCCGGCGCCGGATCCCTGTTGCAGCGGGCTCATATCGAGTGCATGGAATCGCACTCGGTGAAGGAAGTCAGGCTGGAAACCGGGATGCTCGCGGTGGAGCGCACACTCACCACCTACGCCGTTGTCGGCTTGTTGGAACTCTCGCGACTCAAGCTGGAAGGCGCCTGTGAGTTGCCGGGGCGCGACTTGCGCGATCTCATAGACCTCGCCCTCACCAAGCCAACGACTCTGGGCGACAGCTACGACAAACTGCGCCTTTATCGCGCGCAGTTGGCCTGGCAGGCGGGAGAGGTGGAGATCGCGTTTGCCGCAGTGAAGGACGCGGCGGATAAAAACCCGGCCAGCCCGGTGCCGCTGCTGCTCGGCGCAGAATGGCAGATCACACGGGGCGAGCTGACTGCCGCCGCGGAATCATTAACCCTGGCGGAGGCCCGAGCCAGCGCGCGACCGCTGGCGTACGACGAGCTACTCAAGAGGGTTCGAGGCCTGCTGGCGCAGGCGCGCGAATCCGGGAACGCCCTCAGGCCGCCTGCAGCGCCTTGAAAGTGTTTTCAAAGTCGGCAATCCCGATCGAGCGTTTGATTTGCAGTTGCTCGTCGAGAATGTCGTAGACGTGGTCGGTGGGGGCGGTGATGGAAATGTGCAGGATGCAGCCGGTGGGGCCGCCGCCTTCAATGTGAACGTCGCCGGGTTCTCCGGCGGCATAGCTGCCGGGCTGGCGAATTTTCAGAACTTCGGTGCCATCCGCCTGCGGCTCGCGGACCCGATATTCGCCGGCCAGCACCAGCGTGCGCGAGGCAGCCACGTGGCGGTGATAGAAACAGTCCGCGTTGGGTTCAAAGCGGAAGAGCATGTCCATTGTGCGGGTCGTGCTGTCGACGTGGAGCAGGGCGTACTGAAAACCCTGATAGCGCCCGAAGGGCTGCCACTGGATCAGACTGTCGTCAAAGGCGGCGTGCGGCATGGGCGTGTTCCGGAAAATGAGGGTGCGGCCATGCTAATCGGGAGCTCAGGTTTGCGGAAGCCGCGCCGGATCAAATCCGTATAATGCGGACGCCTGCCAATTTTCAAACCACCAACAGGGGAGCGCGGCAACATGCCCGGACTTTACTACGAAGAATTTTACGTCGGACAGACGTTTGACCATCCCATCCGTCGCACCGTCACCGAAACGGACAACGTGCTGTTCACCACCATGACCCACAACCCGGCGCTGCTGCATCTCGACGAAGAGTATTGCCGCACGCAGACCGAGTTCGGCCAACGCATCGTTAACAGCTGCTTTACGCTGTCGGTGATGGTGGGCGTGTCCGTTTACGACACCACGCTGGGGACCACGGTGGGCAACCTCGGCTGGGACGAAGTGCGCTTCCCCAAGCCCGTTTTTCACGGGGACACCCTGCATTTTCAGACCGAGGTCGTGGAATTGCGCGACACCAAATCCCGACCCACCAACGGCATCGTGATTTTTGCCCACCGCGCCTACAACCAGCGCAATGAACTCGTCGCCGCGTGCAAACGCACCGGCCTGATGCTGAGGAAGCCCGCATGACCGTCTTACGTTCCATGTTGTTTGTCCCCGGCGATAGCGAAAAGAAGCTCGCCAAAGGCGCCAGCGTTGGCGCCGACGCCCTGATTCTCGATCTGGAAGACGCGGTGGCCGCCTCGCGCCGTCCGGTCGCGCGCGACATGATTCAGGAATACCTGCGCGCCGCCGACCGCTCCGAGGGCGAGCTGTGGGTGCGGATTAATCCGCTCGATACGGCGGATTCCCTGCGCGACATCACGGCGGTCGCCAAAGCCCGCCCCGATGGCATCGCGCTACCGAAGTGCGACGGGCCGCATCACATTCAGCAGTTGAGCCACTACCTCGACGCGATGGAAATCGAACACGGTATTCCGCAGGGCAGTATCGCGATTTGCGCGATTGCGACTGAGACGGCCATCGCGCCGTTCAGCCTTGGCCAGTACAAAGGCGCCCCGCGTCTGCGCGTGTTGACCTGGGGCGCAGAAGACCTCGCCGCCGCGCTGGGCGCGTCGTCCAACAAAGGGTCTGACGGCGAATACACCGCGCCCTATGTGCTGGCGCGCTCGCTGTGCCTGTTCGGCGCCCACGCCGCCGGCGTGCAACCGCTGGACACGGTATGCCCGGATTTCCGCAATCCCACGCTGCTGAAGCGGGAATGCGAAGACGGTCGCCGCGATGGCTACCTCGGCAAGATTGCGATTCATCCGGACCAGGTGGCCATCATCAACGAAGCGTTTACGCCTTCGGCGGCCGAAATCGAGCATGCGCAGGCGGTGGTGGATGCCTTCGCGGCCAACCCGGACGCGGGCGCGCTCAATCTCAACGGCAAGATGATCGACATGCCGCATCTCAAACAGGCCGAACGCATCCTGGCGATGGTCGGCCGGGCGGGGCGCTGAGCATGGGCCCGCTGGAAGGTCTGTCGATTATCGAGTTTGCCGGTATCGGTCCCGGACCACTGGCGGGCACATTTTTGGGCGATTTGGGCGCCGACGTTATTCGCATCGACCGCCCGCAGGGCGGACCGCCGCTGGGGGCCGATGGCGCCCTGTCGCGCAATCGCCGTTCGATCGGTTTGAATCTCAAAGACCCGCGCGGCGTGGAACTCGCGCTCACGCTGGTGGCCAAGGCCGACGGCCTGTTCGAGCCCTTCCGGCCGGGTGTGATGGAGCGTCTGGGCTTGGGGCCGGATGTCTGTCTCGCGCGCAACCCGCGTTTGGTCTATGGGCGCATGACCGGTTGGGGGCAGGATGGCCCGCTGGCGAACGCGGCCGGTCACGACATCAACTACATCGCCATCACCGGCGCGCTCCACGCGATGGGTGAGGCGGATCGCCCGCCGTTCCCGCCGCTCAATCTGGTGGGCGATTTCGGTGGCGGCGGACTGCTCCTGGCCTACGGCATGGTCTGCGCACTGTTCTCGGCCTCGCGCACCGGTCGTGGTCAGGTGGTGGATGCGGCGATGGTGGATGGCGCTGCCAGCCTCATGAGCATGATTTACGGCGTGTACGCCAAGGGACAATGGAGCAACGTGCGCGGCAGTAACGCGCTGGCCGGCGCCGCGCACTACTACGGGTGCTACGAGTGTGCCGATGGCAAATACGTGGCTTTTGGTTCAATCGAGCCGCAGTTCTACGCCATCCTGCGCGAGAAACTCGGGCTGACCGATGCGGTGTTCGGCGAACAGCACGTGCCCGAGCGATGGCCCGAATTCAAAGCGCACATTGGCGCGATCATCAAAACCAAAACCCGCGACGAATGGTCGGGCATCTTTGAAGGCACCGATGTCTGTTACGGCCCGGTGCTCGATTTGGCGGAAGCCCCGTTGCATCCGCACAACGTGGCGCGCGGCACTTTTATCGATGTGGCGGGGGAACTCCAACCGGCACCTTCGCCGCGCTTCAGCGGGACCCCGGCGCCAAGCCCGCGTCCGAAATCGTCCGATTGCTCGGATACCGAGTCCGTGCTGCTGGCCGTCGGGATCAGCGCCGGCGACTACGCGGCGCTGAAAGCCAATGGCGTCGTGGCATGAGGGCAAAGTCATGAGCAATTCCTGGGTGGCGCAAAAGCGCTTCATTGAGGTGCTGGGCCGGCGCATGGCCTACGTCGAGCAGGGGCAGGGCGCGCCGATTGTCTTTCAGCATGGCAACCCCACCTCGTCCTATCTGTGGCGGAACATCCTGCCGCAGTTGGCCACGCAAGGCCGGTGTATCGCGCTGGATTTGATAGGCATGGGCGACTCGGAAAAATTGCCGGACTCAGGTCCCGGGCGCTACACGCTGGCCGAGCATCAAGGGTATTTCGACGCGGCACTGGCCGCGCTCGGCGTGACCGAGGCCGTGACGCTGGTGTTGCACGACTGGGGCACGGCGCTCGGTTTCGACTGGGCCTCGCGGCACGCGGGGTCGGTGGCGGGAATCTGCTATATGGAAGGCATTCCCATCGCACTCAGCTGGGACGATTGGCCGGAATCCGCGCGGGGGATCTTTCAGGCGTTTCGCTCGGACGCTGGCGAAGACCTCATCCTCAACAAAAACATTTTTGTGGAGCGTGTGCTGCCGAAGTCCATCCTGCGCGAACTTACTGCCGAAGAAATGGACGCCTATCGCGCGCCGTTTGCCGAAGTCGGCGAAGCGCGGCGGCCCACGTTGACCTGGCCTCGGCAAATCCCCATCGACGATCAACCGCCCGAGTCCTGCGCCATCGTGGCCCGCTACAGCGCGTGGCTGGCCGCGAGCGAAACGCCGAAGCTGTTCATTAATGCCGAACCGGGGATGGTCATCGCCGGCCGCGTGCGCGAGGTGTGCCGGACGTTCAGGAACCAACAGGAAGTGACCGTGCCCGGACTGCATTTCATTCAGGAAGATTCGCCGGACGCTATTGCCTCAGCCATTGCGGGTTGGCTACCAGGCCTGGCGCGCTGAGGCTTCGAGATGGAGTGGCCGCAATTCATCCCGCTC
Source organism: Klebsiella pneumoniae (assembly GCA_945876945.1). Taxonomy (GTDB): domain Bacteria; phylum Pseudomonadota; class Gammaproteobacteria. The sequence goes on along the minus strand of CAMCQE010000004.1, from coordinate 27,896 downwards.
GATATCCGCCTGAGCCAGACGCAGCACGTCACGCAGGCGCTGACCGTGCAAGCTACCGTGCCGGATCTGCCGCCGGTGTATTCCACGCCGAACATGATTCTCTTCATGGAAATTGTGTGCGCCGATCTCATTCGCCCGTATCTGCCCGCGGGCTGGGTGTCGGTGGGCGCGCTGGTGGATGTTCGGCATCTGGCGGCAACCCCGGTGGGCATGACCGTGACGGCGACGGCGAGAGTGCTTGAGGTCTCCAAATCGCTGGTGACTTTTGAAGTGGAGGCCCACGATGGCGTGGACCTTATCGGGCGCGGCCGGCATGCCCGGGCCCCTGTTGAATTAAACCGATTTCTTGCTGGCTGCGCACGAAAACAGGCAGCGCAGACCGGAGCTTGAGTAAAACGCTATGAGTTCGCATCAACAATCTCACCGCAAGGTGACCGTTTCCACCCTGAAACAAATGAAGACCGCCGGTACGCCGATCGTCTCGCTGACCGCCTACGACGCCGCGTTTGCCCGCGTGCTGGACGAGGCGGGATGCGACTTTCTGCTCGTGGGTGATTCGCTGGGCATGGTGGTCCAGGGGCAATCGACCACCATTCCGGTCAGCGTGGAAGACATCATCTACCACACGCAGATGGTGACGCGCGGCGTGCAACGCGCGCTGGTGATGGCAGACATGCCCTTCATGAGCTACTCCTCGGCTGAGGACTGCCTGCGCAACGCGGCCCGCCTGATGAAAGAGGGCGGGGCGGAAATGGTCAAACTGGAATGGGGCGCTTTGCAGCTCGATATGGTGACTCGACTCACCGAATGCGGCATTCCGGTGTGTGCGCATCTGGGCCTGACGCCCCAGGCCATTCACAAAATTGGCGCCTATCGCGTGCAGGGTCGCGAGCACGCGACGGCCGCCAAAATGATGGAAGACGCCCGCGCGCTGGAAGCCGCCGGCGCCGACATGCTGCTGCTGGAATGTGTGCCGATGGATTTGGCGGCGAAAATTACCGCCAGTGCCGCGGTGCCGGTAATTGGCATCGGCGCGGGCCCGCAGGTCGACGGCCAGATTCTGGTGCTCTACGACATCCTCGATATCGCGCCCGGCAAGCGCACCCGATTCTCTAAAAATTACATGGAAGGCGCTGATTCCATCCACGCCGCCGCCGCGCGTTACGTACGCGAAGTGCGTGAGCGTGAATTCCCCACCGCCGATTACGCGTTTACCTGAGCGCCACCAATGACCGGCGCCCTGCAACAACTCGTCAACGGACTGCGGCTCGAGAAACTCGAGGAAAATCTTTTTCGGGGCGCGGTGGGAGACACCCATGTCAAACGCGTCTACGGGGGCAAGGTGCTGGGCGAGGCGCTGGAAGCCGCGCAGTTAACGGTCGAAGACGACCGCCCGGCGCATTCACTACATGCCTATTTTTTACGTGAAGCCGATGCCTTTCATCCGGTCATTTACACCGTGGACCGGAGCCGGGACGGACGCAGTTTCTCGGCCCGGCGGGTGACTGCGATTCAGCACGGTCAACCGATCTTCACGATGGAAGCCTCGTTTCATCGGGAGGAAGCGGGCATTGCCTACCAGGGCAAAATGCCGGAGGCGCCGCCGCCGGAAGCGGTCGCCCCGCAGGTCTGGGACTGGTCCGCTTTCGACCAGCAGTCGCCCAGAATCCAACGCATGATGACGATCGTCGCGCCCTTCGAGTCGCGGCCGATTGATGGGCCGGAAGGTGCGAAAGACGCCTTTGGCAATCCGTTTCGGCGCACCTGGGTGCGCACGCTGGAGCGTCTGCCGGATGAACCGGATATGCACCGCGCGGTGCTCGCCTATCTGTCCGACTACGGATTGATCTGGACCTTGCTGGCTCACCATGGCTTCACCTTGGGCAATACCAATCTGGTGGTGGCGAGTCTCGATCACGCGATGTGGTTCCACCGGCCTTTCAGGGTGGACGACTGGTTGCTTTATCACTGCGAAGGGGTGGCGTCTGCCGGCGCAAGAGGCCTGGCGCGCGGCAGCTTTTATACCCGGGAGGGCGAACTGGTGGTGAGCGTTGCGCAGGAAGGCTTGATGCGAGTGCTGGATTGAAGCTCGCACTCTCGCCGCTCATGCCGCAGATGAAGCCCGCGCCGATCCTGCCGACATCAATGCCATGAGCGAGGCGAAGAAAACCCAACTCGGACGATTTGAACTCAAAAAAGAGCTGGGGCGCGGCTTCCATGGCCGGGTTTTCCTGGCCTGGGATCCCCAGTTGGAACGCGAAGTGGCCATTAAATGGCTGCTTGGCGCACGCCAGAGCGACGACGCAAGTCGGGCGCAGTTCATGACCGAAGCCCGCGCGGTGGCGCGTCTCGCCCATCCCAACATCATCCCGCTGTACGAAGTGGGTATGCACGGCAAAATGCCGTTTCTGGTGTTTGAGTACGTGCAAGGCATTCCGCTCAAGCAGGAGATTCTGCAGCGGGAACGCATCCCGGAGGCGGAGGCTGTGGGTTTGTTTGTCCAGATTCTCGACGGCATGGCGGTCGCGCATGAGCAAGACGTCGTCCATCTCGATCTTTCCCCCAACAATCTTATGTTCGACCGCCATGGGCGGGTGCGCATCATGGACTTCGGTCTGGCGCGCTTCGTGTCGCGCACCGGCAGCGACGCCGGCGAAGAGCGCATGCACGGCACGCCGCGCTATATGAGCCCCGAGCATTTTTCCGCCGGCAAGCTTGACCAACGAACCGATGTCTTCGCCCTGGGGCTCATCCTGTTCGAGTTGCTGACCGGCGAGGCGGCGGCACAAGGCGACGGGCTAACGCGGGTGCGGAGCGTCATCCTGCAAGGCAAATTTGATTGGGAAGGACTGCGCACAAGGGGTGTTTCTCCGGGCCTGATTCAGTTGCTCCGTGATGCGCTGGCCAGGGAACCCGTGGCGCGCTTCCAGACCGCACGCGAGTTCGCCCAGATGCTGGCGGCAACGCTTGCCAGCCAGACGGAATCCGCCAGACAGGACGTCGCCGTGCAATTTCTCTTGCGACGCTTGCAGCGGCGTCCGGAGTTTCCGGCTTTTTCCAGCAATATTCTCGAAATTAACCGAATGACCGGTGAGGGCAGCCTCACCAATCTCCACGAACTGGCTGAAGTGATTCAACGCGACTTCAGCCTCACCAACCGCTTGATGAAGATTGCCAACTCGGCGTTTTTTGATCGGGGCGGGGCGGGCGTGACCACGGTAGCGCAAGCCATTGGCATGGTCGGGACACGCCTGATTCGTTTGCTGTGCAACGGCCTGCTGGTGTTTGAGCGTCTGCAAAACGGGCAGGCAGAGTTACAGGATGCGCTGGTCAGTTGTTTCGTCGCGGGCTTGATGGCGCGGAATCTGGGCCTGTTGTACCGGCGGGAATTGGCCGAAGAGGCCTTTATCTGCGGGCTCTTCAACCGATTGGGCCGAAATCTGGTGATGTACTACCTGCCAGAGGAGTGGAGTGAGATTGCCGGGCTGGTGAACAACGACGTGCTGCCCTTGCAGGCTGAGCGCCAGGTGCTGGGAAGCACCTGTGCGACGATGGGCGCGGCGGTGGCGAGATTGTGGAAGTTCCCGGCGGCGATTGTGGAAAGCATGGCGCCGGTATTGAGCGAGCCGCGCGAGCCGCCGCTGGACGACGCCCTGCAGTTGCGGCTGATTGCGCAATTGGCCAATGAGCTATGTGAAGCGGCTTATCGCCCGCAGGCAGAGCCTTTGGCGGACACCGAAGACCTTGCCTTCCGGTATCGGAATTCCATGCGTCTGTCTCCGCACGCACTGGCCGATCTGCTTAACGCGGCCTTGGAGAAATTCCTGGCCGTGGCGCCCTCGCTGGGCGTGGACGCGGCGAGCAGCGGTTTTTGTCAGCGCGCACTGACCTTTGTGGCCGCGCTGCGCGAGCCGCAGATCGCGCAGCGCGGTCTGTCAGGAGACCTGACTTAGCCTTTGGCCTTTTTCTTGGCCGCCGGCTTGGCGGGGGCTTTTTTCGCGGCGGCTTTGGCGGCCTTCTTGGCAGCCCCGGCGTGTTCTGCCATCTGCACTTCCCACAAGCCTTGCGCCTGTGCCCAGCCGACAACGGCCAGCGGGCTGCCATCTTCGTGGATGAATTCAAGCGGGCCGAGGAAGGTCATGTAGAACTCGCTGGCGACCGGGAAAAAGGTTTTGTCGTGGCGGGCGTTGCAGGCTTCGTAGCCGTAACCGAGCGACAGGGCGGTCGCGCCACCGTCGTCAACGCCGCCGCGCACTTCCATTTTGCCCTTGGTCAGCAGGTATTCGCCCGGGCCGAGATGGACGTGACGATTGAAGGAAGAGCCTTTCGGGCAATCAAAAATCGCGGTCCACGCGCCCATTTCAGGCGATACATGGAGTAGTTTCCAGCGGATGCCGCCGGCCGAGAGGGCGGCTGGAAACGGCATCCAGGGCAAATCGTTAATCTGGACATAATCGGCAGTAGCGTTGGTGTTCATCGAGGTCTCCCCTTGCGTTGTTGTGTGTTGAGGCGATTGGGTTTGTGCGCCTAGCAGCGGCCGGTGCATTCCGATGCGCCGTGTTCGCTGCCCAGCGTGCGTGCGAGAGTGGCGAATCCGCCCTCGTTGCTGACGTGTTGATAGCCCTGGGATTCGAGCGAGAGTTTGGCCATTTGGGCGCGCACGCCAATCCCGCAATAGAGTTTGATGGGGCGTGTCTTGTGGGCTTCAATGCGACCGATCTCAAGGGCGATGTTTTGATAGGGAATGTTGATCGCGCCCGGCAGGTGGCCGGCGGCAAATTCCTCTGGCGCCCGGACGTCAATCCACAGCGCCGCATCAGCGGCCCGCACCAACGGGGCGAGCATTCCCAGCAACAGGCCAAGGCTCAACAGTGTTAAACGGCGCATGCGGTGCTTCCGACTCTGGGTTGAGGTGCCACAGTGGCGATGACTTCAATCATACACAGCGAGCCGGGCGTGTCTGAAGTCATCGCGAAGGCTGTGCGCCCTTAAGCGGATTTCTTGCGTTTTTTGCTGGTGCCTTTGCCGGCGCCCAGCGCGTTGAAGAGCCGGTTTTTGGGATACTCGGCACCCACGACATGTTGCAGCGTCAGCGCCCGCACCACCTGATAGGTTCTGATTCTGAACGCAGGGTCGCAGGACATCCGCACGTATAAATCTTTGGGTGGCACGCCGTAGTCTTCCGCCAGCCAGGCCATAAGATTACTGGTGGCGTCGAACAGGGCTTGCTCCATCGGCAGGTTGATGCCCACCGCGACCACGCTGTCCGGTTTATCGATGCGCACGCAGGGCAGGCGCTTGTTCTTGATCACGGTGCAAGACAGTTGCACGGTGGCGCGAGTTTCGTCCGCGATACCGGTAAATTCTGTGTCGCCCTGACCACCGTGCACGTCGCCGATGTACAGCAGGCCGCCTTTATTGAACGAATTGAGATAGATCGTGTGACCCGCCCGGATATCCCGACAGTCGATATTGCCGCCGAACGAGCCTTGTCCGAGCACCGAGGTAAACACTTCGCGCTGTGAGGCGGTAGCAAGGGTGCCAATAAACGGTTCGAGCGGCCAGGAAAGTGTGTCGGAGTATTTGGCGGTGCCATCGCGGGTATAGCCGCTCGGTCCCGGAATATGCTCGATGACGTGAACATCAGGTTCGGCGCATTCCGCATATTTGAGGGAGTCGGTGAGCGGCCCCATCCCGGGCAGAATGCCGGAGAAGCCGTAGCGCCACGGATCAATCCAGTCGATGGTGACCGCGAGCACATCGCCGTCTTCACATCCCTCGACGTAGATAGGGCCGACCACCGGGTTGTACAGCGGCGGGTGACAGGATTGTAGTTTTGCCATGTGCTCGCCGGTCATACTGTGCACCACCGGGTGGTCACTGTCGTCGGCAATCAGGCCGCTCAAGGCGTCGTCCGTTTCGATTTGGAACTTTTCGCCTTGTTTGACTCTCAAGCAAGGTTTGTCGCGGTTATCGAAGGCGTACTTTTGAACTTTGCCACGAGAGATCTTTTTCATAGGGGACACTCCGTAGGGTTGAAGCCTTGAGCGTAGTCGCCGCCGGGCAATTAATACAGACTGAGATTTATCTGAGGTGCCGGGCGCGCGGGCGACCCGGCACTCGCTCACTGAAGGGAGAGATGTTGTGCTTGAACTCTTGATGCAACCCGCGACCTGGCTGGCGCTGCTCACACTGACTGCACTGGAACTGGTGCTCGGCATCGATAACGTGATTTTTATTTCGATCCTCGTCGACAAACTGCCGCCTCATCAGCGTGAGAGGGCTCGGCGCATCGGGCTTTTTCTGGCGATGTTCATGCGCATCGCGCTGCTGTTTCTGTTGTCCTGGATTGTCGGGCTGACTGCACCAATGTTCTCGGTACTCGAGCATCCCATCTCCGGTCGCGATCTGATCCTCATTGCTGGCGGTCTGTTCCTGATCTGGAAAAGCACCAAGGAAGTTCACCAGCTGTTGGAAGGGGAGGAGGGCGAGGCCTCAAGCGGGGTGAAGGCCAAATTCGGCGCGGTGATCTTTCAGATCATCCTCATCGATTTGGTGTTCTCGCTGGATTCCATTATTACGGCGGTAGGGATGGTGGACGAGGTGGCGATCATGGTGGCGGCCGTGGTGCTGTCGGTGGGCCTGATGTTGTGCTTCGCGAGCGCGATTGGCCGCTTCGTCTCGGCCCACCCGACCATCAAGATGTTGGCGCTGTCGTTTCTGTTCGTGATTGGTACCGTGCTGATGGCCGACGGCTTCGGCCATCACGTGCCTAAGGGCTATATTTACTCGGCGCTCGCGTTTTCGTTGATGGTGGAGTGGCTGAACTTGCGCTATCGCACCCGGCGCCGTGCGCCGGTTCATTTGAGGGAGTCCTATGCCCCCGAGCCAGATAAACCGGCACAGGACTGATCAGCGCAGGTTGTTCATCTCACCCAGCGAGTAGGTCTTGGCGAAAGGCGCGTGCCACGGAATGCCGGCTTCGGCGGCGAGCTCGGGCAGGCGCCCTGAACGCGTCAACTTGGCGATCGCGGCATCGATTGCGCTGCGCAATGCCTCATCTTTTCCGCGGGTGGCCGCGTGCTCGTTCCAGGCCAGCGCCGCCGGCGCCTCATAGCCCGCCACCGGGCTGATCACGATGTCTTTCTTGCCCTTCAGCGCCGCCCCTGCTGCCGGGCCCCATGCCAATCCCAGTTCTGCCTCACGGTTCGCTGCTTGCCGCAAGACTTCTTCGGCAGACAGGCAAGTTTTGATTTTGGCGCCAACCAGACGGAGTGCGAAGGCGCCTACGGTTGCCGCCTGGACGGCGACGGGCACATCGCGCAGTTGCCGCAGTTCGCGCCGGGTCTCGCCGGCCGCGCCATACAGCTGAAAACTTGCGCCGTAGTAAGCGCTACCCAAGGCCAGACTGGGGGTCTCCCGCAAGCTGTCGCGGGCTGGCCCGGGGATACTGAACAACACATCGCAAACGCCTTTTTGCAGCTTGCGAGCCGGGAAGTCGCTGTCCTCAAGTTCGATCACTTTGGTGGCGTTGTTCACCCACACGATTTCGAGCGGGCGCTGCATTTCGGTGGCCACCGCCTGCGCGGTGGCCAGATCGAAACCGCTGTTGCTGGCCTGCTCGGAATAAGGCGCGTTGTGCGTGAGCAGGCACACTTTGAGTGGCTCACTCGCCGCCGCAGAAACACTGCAGGCGGCGAGCAAGCTCAATAGCGCGACCAGGGGCTTCATTCGGGCAGCGCGAACACCACCAGCGTACTGCCAGGGGTGTCGAGCGGCGGGGTGCCCACGATCTGCACGGCGATACCGCCGCCGCCGCTACCAAACGCCACGAACTGGCGTTTGCCGGCTTTCCAGGTGATGGGCTGACCGCGCACGGCGGAACCGGTCTGGAACTTCCAGAGCTGCTTGCCGGTGTTGTCGTCAAACGCCATGACGTGTCCGGTCTGGCTCCCGGTGAAGACTACGCCGCCGGCAGTGGCCAAGGTGCCACCCGCCATCGGGTATTCGTCCTTCCAGGTCCACTTGCGCTTGCCGGTGGCCGGGTCGTAGGCGGAGAAGTGGCCGTAAGCTTTGCCTTCTTCCGACTGCATGACGCCCGGGCCGCCGCCCCAGAAAGGCTGACCGTTCTGGAAGACGGCCGCCTGCTTCTCCATTTTTCCGCAGCTCTCGACTACCGGCACGTACATGAGGCCGGTCTGCGGGCTGTAGGCCGCCGTGTAGGAACCGTTCTGCCCGCCCACGTTACCGGGGCAGATGTATTCCGGGTTGCCGCCGGCCTCGGGTTCGAACTTGGGGTCATTGATGGCGCGGCCGTTCGGGTCAAGTCCCTTCGCCCAGTTCAGCTGATCCACGTACTGCGCGCCGTGCATGAACTTGCCGTTGCTGGCATCCAGCGCGTAGATGTAGCCGTTGCGGTTCGGCTGGACCAGACTTTTCACCTTGCCGGCTGTGCCTGGCAGGTCGATCAGGAACATGCCCGTGGTGGCGTCGTAGTCCCACACGTCGTGCGGGGTGTACTGGAAGTGCCACTTCAGTTCGCCGGTGCTGGCGTCGAGTGCCAGCGCGGAGTTGGTGTAGAGGTTGTCGCCTTCGCGGGTGTCGCCGTTCCAGTCCGGCGAGGGATTGCCGGTGGCCCAGAACAGGGTTTTTGACGCCGGATCATAAACGCCCGTGCCCCACCCGGGGCCGCCGCCCGTCTTCCAGGAATCGCCGGCCCAGGTTTCTACGCCTTTTTCACCCGCTACTGGCACCGTGTAACGGCGCCATTTGCGCTCACCGGTTTTCACGTCGTAGGCGTCGATGAAGCCGCGCGCGCCATATTCGCCGCCGGCAATACCCATGATGACCAGGTTGTCGATGACCAGCGGCGCGGAGGTGGCGCTGTAACCATCGGTGTGTTTGGCCATCTCGATGTTCCACAGCACCTTGCCGGTTTGGCGATCGAGTGCCACGAGGTGCGCGTCGAGCGTGCCCATAAAGACCGCGTCGCCAGCAATCGCCACGCCGCGATTGGCCGGGCCGCAGCAAATCATGATGTCGCCGGGGAGTTGATGGCTGTACTTCCAGAGGGCCTTGCCGGTCGTGGCATCGAGCGCCCACAGGTTGTTGTAGGCGGCAGAGAGGAACATCACGCCATCGGCGACTACCGGAGAGGCTTCCAGCTGGCCTGGGACACCGGTCTGGAACATCCATGCCGCCTGAATCTTGCCCACGTTATCGCGGTTGATGTCTTTCAGGGGGCTGAAGCGCCAGTTGTTGTAGTCGCCACCGTACATCAGCCATTCATTGGTGTTGCTGGTGCCAGCCAGCAGTTTTTCGGCGGTGACGGGATGCGTCTTGGCGGTGGTTTCGGCGGCGCCGGCGGCGGTGCCCAGGCTCGCCAGCAGAAGAGTGAGCGTTAGACGTGACATGGAATCTCCCCAGAAGATTTTATGGTTATCGAAAGCTGTGCCGAGGTTACCGTACAGCCACCGAATTGTGCAGACATATTGGCGTTCGACTCGCTCGGGTAGACTCCGGCCAATTCACTTTTTGCGGGGCCGTTTTGCCATGCCAGCCATCCCCTATCTCGAAACCCCGGCACCCGGGACCTCGGAATTGGTCGACGCCATCCGGGCGCGACGCGGTGGGCGCTTGTTGAATCTCGACCGCATGCTGCTGCACAGCCCACCGTTCGCTGCCGGTTGGAATACGTTTCTGCGCGAGGTTCGGCTTAATCTCGCGCTGGACCCGGTGCGGCGGGAACTCGCGATCTGCCACATCGCGCTGCTCAACGGCGCGACCTACGAATTCGAGCAGCACGCGCCCGAATATCTGGCAGTCGGTGGTACGGCGGAGTCCCTCCGTCGTCTTGAACAGGACGCTGAGGCACTCACTGATCCCGCATGGTCGTCAGCCGAGCGCGCCACGCTCGATTTGACCTTCGCCATGACACGCGAAGTTAAGATCGCGCCGGCAGTGCTGGCGGCCGCGCGCGCCAGTCTCCCCGACGAGCGCGCACTGGTGGAACTCATTGGCGTAATCGCGAGCTACAACATGGTGTCGCGATTTCTCGTCGCCACCGGGGTGACGATGGCGGGGGAGGAAACTCCATGAGCCCGGATTCCCGCGGTGCGGCGGAGGTCGCGGCAGTGCTGTCCGCCGCTCGCAGCTTGCGCGAGCAAAAACACTTTGCCGAGGCAATCGCCATGCTCCGACAGGAGGGAAGGGCAGCTTCGACCGCGGTAAAACTTGAACTGGCGAAGTGTCTTGCCGACGTCAAAGCCTTTGATGAGGCGCGCCAGACCTTGTGCGATCTGGTAGCCGCGGATCCGCATTGCGCGGCCGCGTTCTATCAGCTCGGGATCGTCCAGCGCCAACTCGGGGCAAAGCAGGAAGCCTTATCGAGCTTCCAGCGCACGATCGCCATTGAGCCCGATTACCCCAACACCTGGTATCGCTGCGGCAATATTTACGCGGAGTTGGAAGACTTTGACGCTGCCATCGAGAGCTACGAGCGCGCGATTCGCTTGCATGGTGAGGCGGCGGAATACCTTTTCAATCTCGGCGTCGTCTTGCGGAAGTCGGGGCGCCTTGAAGCAGCGATGGTGAGTTACCAGCGCGCTGTTGCAGTTAATCCCCGGTACGCCGACGCGTATTTCAATCTGGGCAATCTGCTCGCGGAGCAGCAAAGAACCGCCGAGGCTTTGGCGGCTTATCGGATGGCGGTCGACCTGAAGCCGGCGTTCATGTGGCGGGCGGTGATCGATCAGGGGCTGGATTTTGTGCTGGCTGAAATGTGGGAGCATGCAGAAGAGGCGTTTCAGATCGCGCTGGCCTCAGACCCAAGCTCGCCCGAGGTATTGGCTCGCGTCGCAGATGGCTACCGGGAAATGCGCCAATTCGATAAAGCCCTGGCCTACGTTGAGCGCGCACTGCTGAGCGTGCCCGACGACGTTTCGTTTTTGTTATCCAAGGCGGCAATCTATCGGCAGCTCGGAGATCCCCGAATATCACTTGAGATTTTGCAACACGCTCAGCGCATCGCGCCGACTCACGCGGAGGCATGGACAGCCGCCGGCGCTGTTTTAGGGGATCTCGCCAGGTTCGCAGAGGCGCGGCACGCTTACGATCAGGCAATCGCCTGCGATCCGAAGCAGCACACCGCGCTGTTTAACAAGTCACTGCTGCTATTGACGCTTGGCGAGTTTGAAGAGGGTTTTCGGCTCTACGAATGGCGACACGAAGAGCGCGCTCACAAACGCCATAAGCGCGAATTTTCGGCGCCATCCTGGCGCGGCGAGCCCTTGGCCGATGGGGCTGTATTGTTGCTCACGCCCGAGCAAGGCCTCGGTGACTTCATTCACTTCAGTCGCTATGCGCTGGAATCAAAGTTTGGAAATGCCGAGATTGTGTTAGAAGCACCCAAGGTGCTGCTGCCGCTGTTTGAAGAGTGGCCCGCCCAGATCACGTTGCTTCCTACCGGCCACTATCGCGGCCACTACGATGCTCAACTGTCCATCATGAGCCTCCCGCGAGTGTTCGAGACCGGGGCCGACTCGATGCCGGCGAATGTGCCCTATGTCTCGGTGCCCGCCCGCTATCGACAGCGGTGGCAGGCGCAATTGGGCACTCTTTCTGCACCTCGAGTCGGGGTGGTCTGGTCGGGTTCGACCACACACAAGGGCGATCATCGCCGCAGCCTGCGCTTGGGTTCATTGCTCGATTTATTTCGGGGCGAACTCGAATGGCACAGCCTGCAGAAGGAATATCGGGCACACGACGTCCAGACGCTCGACGAATGCCAGGCCTTGCATCGACACGAGCATGAACTCAATGACTTTGGCGATACGGCAGCGCTGGTCGAGTCCATGGACCTCATCATCACCGTCGATACCTCCGTTGCCCATCTCGCTGGCGCCTTGGGTAAGGAAGTCTGGATACTGCTGCCCATTTCACCCGACTGGCGTTGGCTGCTCGCTCGTAACGACAGCCCTTGGTACCCCAGCGCGCGCCTGTTCCGGCAGCCGTCGCTGGGGGATTGGGCCTCGGTGCTGGCGGAAGTAAAGGCGGCGTTGTTGGCGCGATTCCCCGGCTGCGCCTAGGGCTTCAGCGTTAATGACGGCGGATACTTCGGCGGCTCATTGGGTGGGCGTGCTCGGTATCCCCGACCGCGCGTCAATTTTGTTTCTTCGAATTTCAGGTGCGGTTGCGTAGATAGCTGTGGGCATCTCAGCCTTCGCCTGACGAGGCAAGCAAAGTTTGGTGCCCGGCACGTCGTGAGCGCCAAAGTATGCGCAGCACTCCGCGCCCAAGCGAAGGCGCCGGTTTTCGAATTCCAGAGGCCCCCAATGTCAGGTTCGCAGCATCAAAAGACACTTCAGCGGGCAAGCTCGTTACGAGAGGCAGGCCACATTGAAGAGGCAATGGCGTTGCTGGTGCAAATACTCAGCGTGATGCCCGAATCGGCGGAGGCCTTGCTGCAAAGCGGCTTATGCCTGCTAAAAATCAACGCCAACGAGGCGGCGGCCAACGCCTTTCACAAGGCGCTTGCCGCTAGTCCTGAAATGGTGGACGCCCAGTATCAGCTAGGGATCGCGCAACGCAGGCTCAATCAAATCGCAAGCGCGCTGAGCAGTTTTCAGCGCGCCATGGTGCTCGACAGCACGCACGCGAACGCCTGCTATCGCGCTGCGAATTGTCTGGTGGAACTTGGGCATTTGCCTGCCGCTCTTGAACACTACGACGCTGCCATCAAACGCCAGGGCGCTATCGCTGTTTTTTACTTCAATCGCGGGGTCGTGCTGCGCAAGATGGGGCGTGCCGATGAGGCCATCGCCAGCTACGAGCAGGCCTTGGCGCTAGATCCCGGGCACGGCGATTCCCATTTCAATCGCGCCAATCTGTTATGGGATTCGGGGCGCCGGGATGAAGCCGCAGAGGGCTTCAAAGTGGCGGCGGCCTTGAAGCCAGTGTTTGGGTTCAGGCCTCTTTTGGAAGAAGCCAAATTGCTGGCGAATCTGGATCGGTGGGTGGAGGCGGAACCGCGGTTCGAAGCGGCGCTGGCGATGGTGCCAAATGATCCTGCTTTGATGACGCATGTGGCACTCGGACTCTCCGTGTGCCGGAATTTCGACCGGGCTTTGGCAGTGATTGGGCGAGCAATCTCGCTTGAGCCACAGAATGGCGGACTCCTGACTGACCGTGCCGCCATTTTTCGCAGCATGGGCGCACTTGACGAGGCCATGACTGACGTCCGCGAAGGCCTTCGGCTATCGCCCGATATCGCATCAGCCTACGTCACGCTGGGTGCAATTCACGGTGATACCGCTGAGTACGAGCTTGCAACGGCGGCGTATCGACGCGCATTGGATTTAGATCCGAATCTCGGGGTAGCCAAATACAACCTTGCGTTTACCTTACTCACGGCTGGCGAATACGAAGAAGGCTTCGCGTTGTATGAATGGCGTCTTGAGCAGGAAACCGCGAAGGCGGACCAGCGAGAGTTTCTGAGCCCGAAGTGGGACGGCCAACGCGATCTGGCCGGTCGCGTGCTTTTAGTTCATGCCGAACAGGGATTGGGCGACGTGATCCAGTTTTCGCGTTACGCGCAGATGCTGGCAGCAAAGGGTGTGAAAGTGGTGCTTGAAGCGCCGCCGCCGCTTGCGCCGATATTGGTCGGTCTGGATGGGGTGCATCAGGTTTACATCAGCGGTGAGACGCCGCCGGCGCACGACTTCCACTACCCGATCATGAGCCTACCCCATGCCATGGGCACCCGGCTCGATACGATTCCCGTGCCTACTCCCTACATCAACGTTAAGCCCGAGCGGGTCGCCACGTGGGCAACGCGTTTAGGGAAAGTCGATCTGGCGCGCGTCGGATTGGTTTGGACCGGGTCAATCACGCATCCAGGTGACTTGCGGCGAAGTCTTCGCTTATGCGATTTGCGGGACTTGCTGAGCCTGCATATCGAGTTTCACGCGCTGCAGAAGGAATTCCGGGCTGACGATCGCCCGGTGCTTGATGCCCTCCCGCAGCTTCGGATCCACGCGGAATCGCTGACTGACTTTGGCGAAACCGCCGCGGTGCTGAGCCTGATGGATCTGCTGATCACCGTCGACACCTCGGTCGCCCATCTCGCTGGCGCGCTGGGCAAGGAAGTCTGGATTCTGCTGCCTTTTGCGCCCGATTGGCGCTGGTTGCTAGACCGTACCGACAGCCCCTGGTACCCCAGCGCGCGCCTGTTCCGGCAGCAGTCGCTGGGGGATTGGGCCTCGGTGCTGGCGGAAGTAAAGGCGGCGTTATTGGCGCGATTCCCCGGCTGCGCCTAGGGGTTTCGGATTTTTGCTTGTTGCAAGCAAATATTTGCGGCCGGCATAATCCGGCCATGAACCTCGCCGTCAAAACTTTGCCCGTTCGCCGCAGCCATGCGGAGCGCACGGCCCTGTCCGATGCTCGCATGCTGGATGCCGCCGTGAGCTTGATCGTGACCCGCGGGGCCGCTGGCACGACGCTGAAAGAGGTCGGTGAGTTGGCGGGCTACAGTCGCGGACTCGCCAGCGTTCGCTTCGGCAACAAAGCGGCGCTGTTTGCCTTCATCGTGCGCTCCGTGGGCGAGGAGTGGTTGGCGACCTTGCGCGAGGCGGTGCGCGATCAGGTGGGGCTTCCGGCCATTTTGTCGGCCACCGATGCGCACTATTGCTTTGTGCGTGATGGCGCGGAGCGCATCCGCGCGTTTTACAGCCTCTGGTTCGATTCCATCGGGCCGGATGCGGATTTCAAACTGACCATTGCCAACGTTCACGAGCGACGCCAGCGCGATATTGAAGCCTGGATCCGCAGCGGCATCGCGCAGGGCAGCGTGCCCTCCGAGGTCCCGGTTAACGCCGTCGCCCAACAGTTCTGCGCCGCCATTATCGGCATCGTCTACCAATGGTTGGTCCGCCCTGAGGCGACAGATCATCTGCAAGACCTGCACATCGGACTCAAACAGCAAATGACCCTGGCGCTTTCGGCCAAGGCTTAGAGGAGAGACAGACATGAGCACACCCGCCCACGAAATGCTGACCGAGCACGACAGCAGCCCGCAAACCGCACCGTTGCGCTTTGTGACCGCCGCGTCACTGTTTGACGGACACGACGCCGCGATCAACGTGATGCGGCGACTGATTCAGGGCGCGGGCACCGAGGTGATTCATCTCGGTCATAACCGTAGCGTGTCGGACGTCGTGCAGGCTGCTTTGCAGGAAGACGCCGATGGCATCGCCATCAGTTCCTATCAGGGCGGCCACAACGAGTACTTCAAGTACATGGTCGATCTGCTGCGCGAAGCCGGCGCCGGTCACGTGCGCGTGTTCGGCGGCGGCGGTGGCACCATCACGCCAGAAGAAATTGCCGACCTGCAGGCCTACGGGGTGGAGCGCATCTATCACCCGACCGACGGCATGAAGATGGGGCTGCAGGGCATGATTGATGACCTCGTGGGGCGCGCCGTCAAGCATCGGCGCCCGACCTCCATTCCCGATACCGTTGACGCCAGCAACCCGCTGTCGGTGGCGCAAATGCTGTCCGCCCTTGAAGACGGTCTGCTGAGCGAAACCCAGCTCGAGAAACTGCGCCGCGAATGGAAAATCGCCGGCGGCAAAGTGCCGGTCATCGGCATCACGGGCACCGGCGGCGCGGGCAAGAGTTCGGTGACGGACGAGATCCTGTCGCGCTTCATGCAGTACTTCCCGCAGATGCGCATTGCGGTGCTGGCGGTTGATCCCACCCGTCGGCGTACCGGTGGCGCGCTGCTCGGCGACCGCATCCGCATGAACAGCCTGCGCCACGATCGGCTATATATGCGATCGATGGCGACCCGCCGCCAGCATCTCTCGACCAGCGCCATGCTGGGTGATGCCGTGGCCTTCCTGAAATCGCTGAGCTTCGATTTGGTAATCGTTGAAACGGCCGGTATTGGCCAGAGCGATTCTGAAATCGTGGATCTGGTCGACCTCCCGATGTACGTGATGACCAGCGAGTACGGCGCCGCGAGCCAGCTGGAAAAAATCGACATGCTCGATTTCGCCTCCGTCATTGTGCTGAACAAGTTCGACAAGCGCGGCGCGGAAGACGCGCTGCGTGACATCCGCAAACAGTGGAAACGCAATCATCAGGCGTTCATGACGCCGGACGAAGAGATTCCGGTGTTCCCCACCATTGCCAGCCAGTTCAACGATCCAGGCTTAACCTGGATGTTCATCAATCTGTGCAAGGCGCTGGCCGCCAAGATTGGCGCCGATGAAGCGAAGTGGTCGCCCGATCTCAATGTGGCGGTAAAGGAACCGCGCGCCACCGTGCTCATTCCCGGCAATCGCACCCGCTATCTGGCCGAGATCGTAGAGCAGGGCAGAGGCATCAACGCGTTTGTAGAACGCGCTGCCGCCGCGGCCAGCCTGGCGCAGCACTGCTGGTGTGCGCTCGAAGCCGTGGGCGACCCCACGCTGCCGGCCGCCGGCGAACCCTATGCGGAAGTCCAGCTGGGCGACGACGCCATTGGCAAGCTGCGCCGTCGCTATAACGAATGCCTCGCCGCCATCGGCGCGGAAGCGCAGCAGCTCCTGCGCGAGTGGCCGGCACGTCTCGCCGGCATCACCGCTGAAAAATACACCTATCAGGTACGCGACAAGCTGGTGGAAGGCGATAACTATCGCGAGACCCTGAGCCACAATCGCGTGCCGAAAATTGCGCCGCCGCGCTTCGACAGCTGGGGCGATCGTCTGCGCTTCCTGATGAAGGAAAATCTGCCGGGCGCTTACCCCTACACCGGTGGCGTTTATCCGTACCGCCGCACGGGCGAAGACCCCACCCGCATGTTCGCCGGCGAAGGCACGCCAGAGCGCACCAACCGCCGCTTCCACTACGTGTCGGTCGGGCAACCGGCGGCGCGTCTGTCGACCGCCTTCGACTCCGTGACGCTCTACGGTGAAGACCCGCACGAGCGGCCGGATATCTACGGCAAAATCGGCAACTCGGGCGTGTCGATTGCGACGCTGGACGACGCCAAGAAACTCTACTCCGGCTTCGATCTCTGCGCGCCGTCGACTTCGGTGTCGATGACGATCAATGGCCCGGCGCCGATCATTCTCGCGTTCTTCATGAACGCGGCGATTGACCAGCAGGTGGAAAAGCATCTGCGTGAAACCGGCCAGTGGGAAGCCGCGCAGCCGCGCATCGACGCCTGGTTCAAGGCCCGCGGCAAAGCCCGTCCCGTCTATGCCGGCGAATTACCGGAAACCAATACCGGCTTGGGCCTTGGCCTGCTGGGCATCACCGGCGATCAGGTGGTGGACGCGGAAACCTACGCGCGCATCAAGACCAAAACGCTGGCCACCGTGCGCGGCACCGTGCAAGCCGACATCCTTAAAGAAGATCAGGCGCAGAACACCTGCATTTTCTCGACGGAATTCGCGATGAAGATGATGGGCGACGTGCAGGAATATTTCGTCACCCACGATGTGCGCAACTTCTACAGCATCTCGATCAGCGGCTATCACATCGCAGAAGCCGGGGCGAATCCCATTTCGCAGCTCGCGTTCACGCTCTCGAACGGCTTCACGATCGTGGAGTACTACCTTGCGCGCGGCATGAAGATCGACGATTTCGCGCCCAATCTGAGCTTCTTCTTCTCCAACGGCATGGACCCGGAATACTCGGTGATTGGCCGCGTGGCCCGCCGCATCTGGGCGCGCGCGATGCGCGACCGTTATGGCGCCAGCGCGCGCAGCCAGATGATGAAGTACCACATTCAAACTTCCGGTCGCAGCCTGCATGCGCAGGAAATCAGCTTCAACGACATCCGCACCACGCTGCAGGCGCTGTATGCGATTTTCGACAACACCAACAGCCTGCATACCAACGCCTACGACGAAGCCATCACTACGCCGACGGAAGAATCCGTGCGGCGTGCGGTGGCCATTCAGCTCATCATCAACCGCGAACTCGGCTTGAACTTCTGCGAGAACCCGCTGCAAGGCTCGTTCATCATCAATGAGATGACCGACCTCGTCGAAGAAGCCGTGTATGCCGAGTTTGAGCGGATTTCGGAACGCGGCGGCGTGTTGGGCGCGATGGACACCATGTATCAGCGCGGCAAGATTCAGGACGAAAGCATGTACTACGAGCATCTGAAACACGATGGCCGTCTGCCGCTGATCGGGGTGAACACCTTCCTGCCGAAGGAAGGTCAGGAAGATCAGGTCACCACCATCGAACTCATGCGTTCCACCGAAGAAGAGAAGCAGGCGCAGATTGCCTCTGTGCGCGCGTATCAGGAAGTGCGGGCCGATGAACGCCCGGCTGAACTGGCGCAGCTACAGCAAATCGCTCGTGAGCGCGGCAACGTGTTTGCGCGCCTGATGGACTCGGTGAAGGTGGCTTCGCTCGGACAAATCTCCGGGGCGCTCTACGACGTCGGCGGTGAATATCGCCGGAATATGTAAGGCGGCAAGGGTGGCGCGCTGGCTTGATGCCGAAGGGACCTCGCACGCGCGCGCCGCCGCGCCGCCGCGCATCGTATCGCTGGTGCCGAGTGTTACCGAGCTGCTGTGTGATCTCGGCTTGCGCGAGCAACTGGTGGGACGCACCGGCTTTTGTATTCATCCCAGGGAGTCCCTGCGCGAGGTGCCCAAGGTGGGCGGCACCAAGGACGTGGATATCGCCGCGATCCGGGCATTAAATCCCACCCACGTCGTGGTCAATATCGATGAGAACCGGCTCGAAGACGCGGTGCTTTTACGCGAATTCGTGCCCGCTGTAATCGTTACCCATCCGCTGGGTCCGGAAGACAACTTGCCGCTTTACGCTTTGTTGGGCGGCGTGTTCGACCGGGAGGAAAGCGCCGCCCGCCTGAGTGACGCGCTGCTGTCGAAGCTGGAAGGGCTGCGAGGTGCGCCGTCTGGGCCTCCCCAGCGAGTGCTCTATCTCATTTGGCGCGAGCCGTGGATGAGCGTGGCGCGGGAAACCTATATCTCTCGCATGCTCAGCCTGTTTGCCTGGCATACGGAACCTGCGATGAGCGCAGACCGCTATCCCTGCGTGCGGCTGGAGGACTACGCGGGACGCATCGATCGGGTGCTCCTGAGCAGCGAGCCTTATCCTTTTCGGGAACGGCATCTGGCAGAAATCGCGCAGGCCTTGCCCGGCGTGCCGGTGACCTTGATCGACGGTGAAATGACCTCCTGGTACGGCAGCCGCGCCATCGCAGCGCTGGATTATCTGGAGGCTTATACGCGAGCGGCGGCACCTGCTGCTCTGCCAGAGGCCTGCGCATGAGCATCGAAAGTCCCTGCATCCAGCTGTGTCAGATCGATCCCGAGCGCGCGCGCTGTCGGGGATGCGGGCGGACGCTACAAGAAATCGCCCGCTGGAGCGCTTACACGCCCGCCGAGCGCCGCCACATCATGAATGACCTGCCAGCACGAATTAAATCAACCAGCACAGGGGGAGTCCCATGAATCTGACCACGATGACTTTTGATCTCACCGACCACATCGCCACTATCACGCTGAATCGACCCGATGCCGCCAACGCGCTCGATCTCAAGATGTCGCAGGATCTGCTGGCAGTGGCCTCGCGCTGCGATAGCGCGGACGTTCGCGCGGTGATTCTGACCGGCACGGGCAAGATGTTCTGCGCCGGCGGTGACGTGACCTCCTTTGCTGCCGCGGGCGATGGCGTGACCGAACTGATGCGCAATATGACGTGCTTCCTGCACGGTGCGATCGCGCGATTTGCGCGCATGAATGCGCCGCTGATTACCGCGATCAACGGCACCGCCGCCGGCGCAGGTCTGAGCATGGCGATCACCGGCGACGTAATTCTGGCCGCCAGTTCCGCCAAGTTCACCATGGCCTACACCAAGATCGCCGTCTCGCCCGACGGTAGCAGCACCTTCTATCTGCCGCGCCTGGTGGGCATGGCCAAAGCCAAGGAAATGATATTGCTCAACCCGGTCTATACCGCCGAAGAAGCGAAATCCTTCGGCATGGTGACCGAGGTGGTGGCGGACGACGCCCTGATGACTCGCGCCCAGACGCTCGCCAAGCAGTTCGCGAGCGGCCCGACTGCCGCGTACGGCGAGACCAAGCGCCTGTTGGTCGACAGCTTCTCCAACTCGCTGGAAACCCAGATGGAACTCGAAACCCGCGCGATTGCCGGGCTCGCCTGCTATTCAAAGGACTCCAAAGAGGGTTTCAAGGCCTTTACCGAAAAACGCAAACCCAGCTTCGAGGGCAAGTGAGATGAAGGCCGTCGTTCTGCATGAAGTGGGCGGTCCCGACAAACTCGTCATCGAAGAGATCCCAACGCCAGCGCCCAAGGCTGGCGAGGTACGCGTGGCCCTGAAGGCCAGCGCGCTCAATCGCCGGGACGTCTGGATTACTCGCGGCGCCTATCCCCGCATCAAGTTCCCGGCAACCAGCGGCTCCGACGGCGCCGGCGTCGTGGATGCGGTAGGCGAGGGCGTTGACGCCGCCCTCATCGGGCGTGAGGTGGTGATTTACCCCGCGCGCGATTGGGGCGATGACCCGCGCTGCGGCGGTGCCCAGTTCCGCGTGCTGGGGATGCCTGACCAAGGCACGTTTGCCGAATTCATCTGCGCGCCGGCCAGCGACGTTGTCGACAAGCCCGCGCACCTGTCATGGCTGCAGGCTGCGGCGTTTCCGCTGGCGGGGCTTACCGCCTGGCGTGCGGTGGTCACGCACGGTGAAGTCTCCCGGGGCCAGAAAGTGCTCGTCACCGGGATCGGCGGTGGCGTCGCCACCTTCGCGCTGCTGTGGGCGAAATATCTGGGCGCTGAGGTCTACGTCACCAGCGGCAGCGACGAGAAACTGGAACAAGCCAAGGCACTGGGTGCCTTGGGCGGCGTGAACTATCGGCAGGACGGTTGGGGCAAATCCCTGCGTGAACTGTGCGGCGGGTTTGATCTGGTGATCGACAGTGCTGGTGGTGCGGTGGTGAATACGGCCTTGAACGCCTTGAACAACGGCGGACGGTTTGTGTTCTTTGGCGCGACCTTGGGCAATCCGCCCGATGGGCTCGAAATGGCCAAGCTGTTTTTCCGCCAGATCCGCATTCAGGGCTCAACCATGGGCACGCCAGCCGAGTTTGCTGCCATGGTGGAGTTCATTAACAAGCATCGAATCGAGCCGGTGGTCGATCAAATCTTCAAGCTGGAAGACGCGGTCGAAGCCTATCGCCGCATGGAAGCCGGCGAGCAAATGGGCAAGCTGGTGTTGCTGAACGCTTAAGGCGTGAAGTTTGAAATCGCTCCCGCCGCGCACGGCTGCGGGAGCGATAGTGGAGGCCAAACGCTAGCCGGCAATTTCCTTCAGGATGGGCAGCAGGTATTCACGGAATTTCTGCGGATTTTCGCTCATCGGGAAATGCCCGTTGTCGCGCATTTCGGTGAATTTAACGCCCTTGATTCTGGCTGCCAGCGCCTTGGTTTCTTCCGGCCCGGTAGCGAAATCGTATTCACCGGTCAGCAGATACAGCGGGCATTTAGCGGTGTCGATAGTGTCCGCGTAGGACTCCGCGTTGTATTCCACCGAGTAGTAGTAAAGGTCGCCCTTGAACACCATGGGCGCGCCCTGGCTGTAGCCAAAAACGGTTTCGCGCACATGGGGCTCGGGGCTGGACGGCGCGCAGAGGCCATACATGGTGGCCGGCTTGGCTTCGTTGCTAATCCGCGGGTGATAGAACTGGTCGAGGTAGTAGCCCGGGCTCGTCAGCGAGGCTTCAACGCCGATCGAGGCGCGGAAAGACTCGGGATGATGGGCGGCGAGGTCAACGGCCACCTGGCCTCCCATCGAGCAGCCCATAAACACCGGGCGGTCGAGTTCCAGCGCGGCCGAGAATCCCAGAATAAATTTCAGGAAAAAGTCGCGCGTGAGGTTATAGGGCTTTTCCCAGTGACGGTCGCCAATCGGGGGCAGTGATTTACCGTGGAAGGGCAGGTCCCAGGCGATAACGCGGTACTTGCTGGTGATTTCCTTGTCTTCCATCAGATGGCGCCACTGGAAGCCGTGCGCGCCGGCGGTGTGCTGGCAGATCAGCGGAATGCCGCTTCCGCTGGATTCGTAGTAAACGCGATATTCGATGTCGTTGATGGTGAGGTAAACGTAGCGACCCACCGTTTCGTCGTGTCGTGCCATGGGGGTCTCCTCTCAGTGAATCGCGTGGTCGCGCATGATCTGGAACATGCGACGGAAGGCGCCGTAGTAGGCGAAGAAGGTTTCCGAGTCGCCGCTCCACTCAAACTGATTGCGCACGATGGCCGCAAACATGTCGTGAAAAAACGGCTTCGGTATGGGCTTCAGGAATTCCTGCCAGCTGCTGAGCGGACCTTTGATCACCACATCTGCGGTATCGAACAGCGACGGCGTGACCATGGATACCAGTTGCCCGTCCCTGAATTTGAGGAGCAGGGCATCATCGGCGAAGTGGAGCTTGAGGGCGCCATCGAGGAAGCGTCCGGCGATTTTGAATTCGCCATCCTCGTTGAGCGCGCTCTGAAATTTTTGCGCATTGAATAACGTCATAGGGACCTTCCGGGTAGAGGCTCAGGGAAACCGGTTTGGCGCAGCCACGGCTGGGCACCGGTAGGTGAAAGTTACCGTATGGCGCGGGAGTTCGCGAGGGCAGAGCCGGGGGCAGACCGGCCAGTTGGGGTAACCAGGCCGAGGAGGAGAAGTCTCCGCCGCGAGCGCGGCGTAGACCGAACAGTCAGATGACCGCTTAGAACGTGCGGGAGACGGTAAAGAGGAAGGTCCCTTCAACCAGCTTTCGGAAGTTGTCCGGGTAGAACGCTTTCAAGGATTCGTCCATGTCCGTACCGGTCCAGCTCACGTCCAGCTTGAAGCTCTTCAACATGTAGGTGGTACCAGCCTGGTAGTAGGCGTAGTTGTAGCCGCCCAGCTCGCCGGAGTATTTGTCACCCTTCACGGTCTGGTAGCCGCCCATCACATAGGCGCCAATGCCCATCGGTAGGGTCAGGCCGCCGTTGAACTGGAAGGCGTGCGCGGCGTCGTCTTCACCGTAGAAGTTCGGGGAGTAGTAGTAGTTAAAGCCGACGGTCGGGGACAACTGCGCCTCGAAGGTGTGCGACACGCCGAAGTTGATTTCGGCGTAGTTCACATCGAGGCCGACCGCGTCGAAACCTTCGGTTGAGTCTTTATCTTCACCCGGGTAGGTGTAGTACAGGCCCTGCACGGTGAAGTCGAGGCCGGTGTAGCTGAAGCGGTAGCCGCCGTAGTAATCGAGTTCAAGTCCGGCATCGGAATACTGGGTGTTGGAGCCCCACACGCCGACGAAGAAGCCGTCGTAGGTGTAGTCGATGCTGCCTTGCAGCGCCGGACCATCGGTGTTGGAAATGCCGCGGAAGCGGAAGTCCGTTGTCAGGTAGATGGTGCTGCTGAAATTCTGGGTGGCCAGCGGGCCGGCTTCTTCAGCAGGGGCGGCTTCTTCAGCAGGGGCGGCGTCCTGCGCAACGACCGGGTTGGCGCCAGCGCAGGCCAGAAGGATGGCAGAGGCGAGTAGTGGGCGCTTCATGGTTTCAATCTTCGGTGCAAGTTTCGTTTACGGTCGGGTCCGACGGTGCCGTCGAATTCAACCAGGCCAAGGCGTACCAACAGGAAAGCAGTTTTTCACCAAATTTTTTAACAACCCGTCCTGTCAATAGCCGAAACGGCGATCTAGATGAGTGCCAGCGCTCTGACCAACACTCGCAAAGAGCGAGCGTCAAACGCCGGGAGGAAATGATCCACAAACGGCAATGCGGCCCGCATGCCCGCCGCGCGCACCTTGAACGTGCTGGCGCCATACATGGGATTGATCCAGACCACGCTCGAAACCTGCCGCTGCAAGGCTTTCATCTCCTCGGCAATGCGCTCGATGCTGCCGTTGTCGTAGCCGTCGCTGATGATGATGGCAACTGTCGAACTCGCCGCGCCTTCCCGGATAACGCCCCGGTTCAAGCAGCCCAGCGCGGCACCGATATCGGTGCCGCCCGACCAGTGGCGGACGATTTGGGTAATTTCGCGCAAGGTCTCGGCCACCGAACGCCGGCGGAGCGCGGCGGTGATCTCGGTAACATGGGTGCTGAACACAAGCGTGCGCGAAGACTTCAGCGCCTGCTGCAGGCCAAACATCAGCTGCAACAGAAAAGGATTAAACGCGTCCATCGACCCGGAGACATCGCAGAGCATCACCAGGCGGGTCCGGCGCTGTTTGCGCCGGGCGCGGGCCAAATCCAGCAGGTCGAAACCATGACAGGCGTTACGCCGGACGGAGCGCCGCAAATCGACTTTTTCGCCGCGGCGGCCGGTTTGAAAGCGACGGCTCGGGCGGGTCGCCAAACGGCGCGCAAGTTCCCGAATGATTTGTTCGAGCGGCGGGGCATCCGGATCCCAGCGCGCCCGCAGGTCAACCGCATGTCCGCTGGCTTCCGGGGCCCATGCTTCGGGCGGTGCGTCTACGGCCTGATCCAGTGCTTTGTAGTGATGCCCGAGCTGCCCACGCATGGTCTCGCCGCGAATGCCGCTCGGCAGCCGGCGTTCGTCTGCCGTGTCATAGAAGTAGTGCGTGAACACCCGGTCGAAGGTCGCTTCCTGCGTCTGGCTGCTCGCCAGATTGATCCGCAGAGCGAGGCGGAAATCGTCAACCTGACTGCTGTCGATGAACGTTAGCGCGCGGAGCGCGTCCATCACCCGGGCCGGCGTGATCGGGAGCCCCTCCGCCCGCAGCAGGCGACAGAAGGCCAGCGTGCGACCGCTTATCGGGTCTGGTGGCGGCGTATCCAAAGCGTCGGCCAATGACACTAGGGCTGGCGTAGCAGGCTCGCGGCATCGAGTGTCTGGAGGCGCTCGATGTCTTCCTTGTACTTCAACACCACGCCCGCTGTGTCGCGCAAGACGGCTGCGTCCGGCGTCTCAATGCCGAGCCCGAGCAGCGCGCGGCTCCAGTCGAGCGACTCGGCGATCCCTGGTCGCTTGTAAAAATCGATCGCCCGTAGCGCTTGCATGGTGTGGGTTACGGCTTCCGCCAGTTTGGCGCTGACCCCCGGAATCCGTTGCTGAATAATCTCGCGCTCTTTGTCAGGGCTGGGATAGTCCACCCATAGGTAAAGGCAGCGGCGCTTCAGCGCATCGTTCAGTTCGCGCGTGCGGTTGGACGTCAGGATGACGTGCGGCGGATGCGCCGCCTTGAAGGTGCCGATTTCCGGCACCGTAATTTGATAGTCCGACAGCACTTCCAGCAGAAAGGCTTCGAACTCCTCGTCCGCGCGGTCCACTTCGTCGATCAACAGCACTGCCGGGCGTGGGCCGGGATGCCGAATGGCCGCCAGCAACGGGCGGTTGAGGAGAAAGCGGTCGTCAAAAATGGTGCTCTCGAGTTCAGCGCGGGCGGCGGCGTCCTGTTCGGCCATCCTGATATGCAGAATTTGGCGCGCGTAGTTCCATTCGTACAGGGCAGTGCTGGCATCCAGTCCTTCATAGCACTGCAATCGAATCAGCGGCGTGTCCAGCGTGCGGGCCAGCACTTTGGCAACTTCTGTTTTGCCGACGCCGGCTTCGCCTTCCAGCAGGATGGGTTTTTGGAGGTCGGCGGCGAGTTTGACGGTGAGCGCCAGCGCACGGTCGGCAATGTAGTGGTCGCTGGCGAACAGCGACTGCACGGCCTCGGTAGAGGAAAAAGCGGTATGGGTGGCGGACATCATCATCCCTTTGAGAGCAATCGCGCGGGACCGCGCAGCAGCGATTTTACGGTCTGTCGGGGGATGGCGGCGAGCCTGAATCGTAATGCGCGCTAGCAGCCTGTGAGGTGCAGAGTGAGGCGGGGCTGACGTCGGCGTTTAAAGGCCGCACACTTCAGAGATATCGAAAAAATGAACGAAGGAGGACCAATGGACCTGCTAACCCTCATGCGCACCACCAACACCTGTCGCTACTACAAGCCCGATCCGATAGCGCCGGACCTGCTGGCCAAAGTGCTCGACGCCGCGCGCTGGGCACCTACGGGCGGTAACCGGCAACCGCTGCGGTTCATCGTCGTCAGCGAGCGCGAACAGAAGCTGGCGCTCAAATCTCTCTACCTGCCGATTTGGGACAATTACGTGCAGGGTATCCGTCAGGGCAGCGTGAAAGTCGGGGGCAAATCGGGGCTCCTCGAATCCGCCGACCACTTCGCCCAGCACATGGAGGAAATCCCGGTGTTGCTGCTGGTCTGCGCCCGTCTCGACGACGTGCATCCGACGGACAATCACCTGGGACGATTGAGCATCGTTGGCGGCGCGTCGGTGTATCCGGCGGTGCAGAACGTCATCATGGCCGCTCGCGAAGCGGGTTTGGGTACCGCGCTCACGACGCTGCATTGCGCGGTCGAACCGGAGATCAAACCGATGTTCAACATCCCCGCAGATATTTCTCTGGCCGCCGTGCTCATGATGGGCTGGCCTGCGCGCGAGTTCCCGAAGAAACTCACCCGACGTCCACTCGATGAAATGGTGTTCGACGGGGAATATGGCGTGCCGCTGGCGGCGGCGAAAGCGGTGCCCTGAGCCGCTCGCTTAACGCCCGGGTTCACGCCCGGCGTGTTGCGGCAGATCGTCCTGAATGCAATCCCACGCGGCCTTGTCGGCCACAAAAATGTGGCCGACCGGGGTGAGGGTGACGGGTTCGTCCAGTGAACCCGCGCGCAGCCGCAAGACCGGGGCCGCATCCACTTCACTGTAGATCGGTGAGCCGCACTCGCCGCAAAACCAGCGACGCTTGTGCGGTGAAGCCCGATAGGCGCGCAAGGTCTCGGCGCCGTGAGTGAGTTCAAATTGCTCACGCGGGGTAGGGACGCTGGCCGCGAAGGTGCTGCCTTGCGCCTTGCGGCATTGGCGGCAGTGACAGAGCCACACGTCACGAATCTCCCCGCTGATGCGATAGCGCACCGCGCCGCAGAGGCAACCGCCGGTGTGCATCAGGCAGGCTTCTCCGCTACAAAGCGGAGCCTCACATAGTCGAGTTGCCAGACCCCCTGCGCGTCGAGCAGTTGGGGGCGCAAGGCCTCACGAACCTCATCCACCACCTCGTGTCTGCTGTGCTCATCCGGTAGCGCCGACAAAAACGGCACCGCCATCAGCGTCAGCCAATCGCCCACATCGCGCGTGAAGGGCGTAGGGCGTTTGAAAAACTGCAGGGAACGCACGGTAAAGCCCGCGGCTTCGAGGCGTGCGGCGTGCTGGGCCGGCGTTGGGAAATACCAGGGATTGAGCGGAGCAGGGTCAATCTGGCGGGCGCGAAGTGCTTGATGGAGGGCGTCGGCGATGCGGGCAATATTGCCGGCACCGCCCATTTCCGCGACAACGCGCCCGCCGGGCCGCAGGCTGCGAAAGAGACTGGCCACCACGCGATCGGGCTCAAGCATCCAGTGCAGGGCTGCGTTGCTGAAAATGGCGTCGAAGGCGTTGTCGAAGGGCAGGGCGTGGGCGTCGATGACCCGCGCATCGAGACCCCGCGAGCGCGCCACTTCAATCTGCTGGGCGCTGCTATCGATGCCCGTCACCGCCGCGCCGCTGGCGGCGATTTGTTGCGTCAGCAGGCCATCGCCACAGCCCACATCGAGAATCTGCTCATGCGCTTGCGGTGCCAGCAACTCGACCAGCGAAGCGGCCATTCGCGGCACAAAGCTCGCTTCGTTCGCGTAGCGCTGTGCGTCCCATATCATGCTGGTGCTCATGGGTCGATTATAAGCAGCGGCGCGTGACTTCTGCCCGTAGAATGCCCCCATCCCAAAACCTCTCACGGAGAGCAGCATGAGCAATGAATTCCGCGCCATCGTGGCCGAAGCGCAGGACGGCAAAACCACCGGCATCCTGAAAA